>CAZTVU010000291.1:0-4799 GCA_964617025.1 uncultured Planctomycetales bacterium
CGTTGCCGTATCCCGCCAGGCGGGGTTTCGCAGCCAGGTCCGCCCGCCCAACAGGGCCAGATAGAGCCCCAGCAGCACTCGCGGCCGGACCGCCGCGGCCCACCGTCCGCGCCGAGCCGCGTCGAGCCGCGCGGACAGCACCCATTGCCCCCCCATCACGGCCAGGACCGTCAACCACACAGACGGGCCGTAATACCACCGCTCGGCCATGATCATCGCAACGAGGATAAACGCATTGGCAACGAGAACGTACGACCCGACCCAACCGACAGACGCGACGAACGCCGCCCCCCCGCCGCGAACGGATCGCACCGCCGCGGCCCCGGTGATCGCCAGGGCGGCCAGGCCGAGCAGAAAATACCCATCCGCCGGCGACCGAGTCGGCAGAACGACGGCGTAGGAGTAGTCGGCCAAGAGCCGGACCGGCACCAGCATGAGGGCCGTGTAGCGCCCGACGAGCGAGACCGGCGTCAGCACACGGGCGACGCCGTCGGCCTCCCGCAGAAAGTTGCCCGCGCCGTATAGCTGGCCGCCGACCCGCAGCCGCCCGCCGCAGACGTCATAGCGGGCCGCGAGGTAAAGGGCGAAGACGAGCAGCATCGCCGTCAGGACCGGGGCGACGCGAAGCAGGTGGCGCCTGTCGCGGCCGGCGGACCGCCATCGCCACCAGGCGTACACGGCCGTCGTCGGAATGACGGCCACGCCGCTTTCCTTGCTGAAGATCGCGATCGCGCCGGCGACGACCGCCGGCACGGCCCACGCCGCGCGACCGACGCTGCCCGATGCGAGCAGGAGCCGATCCACGCTGAAGACGCCGAGCAGGACGCCGCCGGCCGCCAGGACCTCCGCCCGGCCGACGACATTCGCCACGGCCTCGGCGTGGATCGGATGCACCGCGAACACCCAGCCGGCGACAAGCCCGGCCACGTCCGAGCCGCAAAGCCGCCGGCCCAGCCACCACACACCCACGCTCACGCACGCGTGCAGGATGACGTTGACCAGGTGGAACCAGACGGCGGCGCCGCCGGACAGCCGCATGTCCCATGCGTAGGTTTGCACCGCCAGCGGGCGGTAGAGGACGTCGGTGTCGAGGCGGACGTTGGTTTCCGGCCAATAGGGCACGCGCCAGGCCTCGTACCACGGCAACGGTCCCGACTCGCCCCGGCCAAGAACGGCGGGGTTGGCCAGGATGATGGCCTCATCGTCGTATGCAAAGCCGTTTTCGAGGCTGTTTGCGTAGACGAGGACGGAGAATACAAACGCACCGGCCGGTCCGGCCCACCGCGTCCAACGCCGCACGGCCGTGTCGCCTCGCCCCTTCGCGTTACAGGGTTCTCGCTGAGCCGGCACGCGATCCTCCACGCCAACGACCCGGCCGGGCGAACCGCCGGCCCGGCGCGAGCAACAGCGCTCTCGTCGCCCCTGCGGGCCGCGTTCGGAGATATACCCCCAACGGGGGGGCGAAACAATGACGCGCGCCCACGGACGGCGTCGCACAAGAGCCTCCGGGGCCATACAATAGCGATGGACGACGCTTTCAAGATGAGGCCCAGGACGATGCGCAGAAGTGAACTTCAGACGCGGACGTGCCGGGCATGCGGGCGGGCGTTTCAATACCCCGTCCTTCGCAGCCCCGCCACCCGCTTTCACTGCGAATCATGCGTGCGGCTCGATGAGGCCACGCGTGAGACGTTCGAGCACTTCCAGAAGCAGCTCAGCCGCATGGCGCGGGAAATCGACAGTCTCCGGGGCAAGGATGCCGGTGGGCGGACGCCGGGCGAGCAGCGAGGTGCCACGGATGGGAAATGAATCGACCGGCTCGAATCGGCCGCGGGACCGCCGGCAGTTCTTTCAACACGGGCTGCTGCGCATCCTGACGCCGCTGGCGGACATGCTGCAGGAGCGGCTGCCCGCGCTGATGCCGCGCGAGCACCTTCGGCCGCCGGGGGCCCTGCCGGAGGCCGTGTTTCTGGAGAAATGCTATCGTTGCGGAAACTGTGTCGAGATCTGCCCGGCCAGCGCGATCCGCCGCCTTTCGAGCGACGACCCCCAGCAGCACAACACGCCGTACATCGACCCGGATCTCGGCGCGTGCATCGTGTGCGAGAACCTCGATTGCATGCGGGTCTGTCCCAGCGGCGCGCTGGTGATGGTAGAATCACGGCTGGATATCCGCATGGGGATCGCGCGCCCGCGACACGAGGCATGCCTCCGCAGCCGTGGCGAGGACTGCACGCTGTGCATTGAGCGGTGCCCGATCGGCCGCGCGGCGATCGGCCTCGACGAGGCGGGCCGCGTCGACGTCCGCAGCGCGGGCTGCGTCGGCTGCGGTGTCTGCCAGCACCTGTGCCCGGCAACGCCGAAAGCGATCACGATCGACCCCGCGTGAGGCCTGTCCTTCGGCACGGATCCCGATTATTCTATGGCACGCAACCCGCTGGGGAGCCGGAAGTCATGTTCAAACAGTTCACGCATCGCGCACGGATGGTCATGGCCCTCGCGAACGACGAGGCCAGACGCATGAACCATCGGTATGTCGGTCCCGAGCACATCCTGCTGGCGCTGGTCAAGGAGAGTTCCGAAACCGGCCGGAACGTGCTGCAGCCGTTCAACCTCGACGTCCGGAGGATCCAGTGGAATCTCCGCAAGCTGCTGCTGCCGGGTTCCCGACCGGTGAAGGGCGATCGTCTGCCGCTGAACTCGCGAGCGACGCGGGTGGTGGAGCTGGCGGCCCGGGAGGCCGCGGATCTGAAGCACCAATCCGTGCGCCCGGAGCACCTCCTGCTGGCCCTCATGCACGAGCAGGCCGGACCGACCGCCGCCGTGTTGAAGAAGGTCGGCCTCAAACCGAATCAAGTCCGCGAGCATGCCGCCGGCGGCGAAGACGAAGCGCCCGCATCCGCGGAGGGCGCCGCCGCAGCGTCCCCGGTGGCGCCGCAAGAACCCGTCGTCGTTGCCGGCGTCGGCACGCGGACCGAGGCGGACAGCATGGGCGAGATGAAGGTGCCGGCGCACGCCTACTGGGGGGCGCAGACCCAGCGGGCCGTCGAGAACTTTCCCATCAGCGGCTATCGCTTCGGGCGACGTTTCATCCGCGCGCTGGGCCTGATCAAACAGGCCGCCGCCGAGGTGAACCACGAACTGGGCAAGCTGGACGCCCGGCGCACCGAGTGGATCGTCAAGGCCGCTCAGGAAGTCGTCGCCGGAAAGCTGGATGACCAGTTCGTCGTGGACGTCTTTCAGACCGGCTCCGGCACCAGCACGAACATGAACGCCAACGAGGTGATCGCAAACCGCGCGATCGAACTGGCCGGCGGCAGGATCGGCACCCGCGATCCGGTGCATCCGAACGATCATGTGAACATGGGCCAGTCGAGCAACGACGTGATTCCATCGGCCATCCACGTCGCGGCCGCGGAGGCGATTCACGCCGATCTGATCCCGGCGCTTGAGCGTCTGGCGGCCGCGCTGGAGAAAAAGGCCCGGGCGTTCGACGGCATCGTCACCATTGGTCGCACGCACCTGCAGGATGCGACGCCCATCCGTCTGGGCCAGGAGTTCTCAGGCTACGCCGCGCAGGCGCGGCAGTCGATCGAGCGGGCGAACCGCGCGGTGCAGGCGATTCGGGAACTGCCGATCGGCGGCACGGCGGTGGGCACGGGCATTAACACCCACCCGGAGTTCGGCCGGCGCGTCTGCCGGAGGCTCTCGCGGCTGACCGGTCTGCCGTTCGTCGAGGCGAGAAACCACTTCGAGGCGCAGGCGGCGAAGGACGCCCTCGGCGAGGCCGGTGCCGTCCTGCGAACCATTGCCATCAGCATGACCAAGATCGCGAACGACATCCGATGGCTGGGAAGCGGCCCGCGATGCGGCCTGGGCGAGTTGCGGATCCCCGCGACGCAGCCGGGATCGTCGATCATGCCTGGGAAGGTAAACCCGGTGATGAGCGAGATGCTGATTCAGGTCGCCGCCCAGGTCATCGCGAACGACGCGGCCGTCATGCTCGGTTGTCGCGACAGCGTCTTCGAACTGAACACGATGATGCCGCTGATCGCCCACAACATCCTGGAGTCGATCCGGCTCTTGTCCGCCGGCATCGGGGTATTCACCGAGCGATGCGTCGTCGGCATCGAGGCCGACCAGAAGCGGTGCTCCGAGCTTATCGAACAGTCTCTGGCGATGTGCACGAGCCTGGCACCAAAGATCGGCTACGACCGGGCGGCGGCAATCGCCAAGGAGGCCTACGCCACCGGACGGACGGTGCGTGAGGTGGCCGTCGAACGCAAGGTCCTGCCCGAGGCCGAGCTCGACGCCCTCCTCGACCCCTACGCGATGACCGAACCCGGCGCCGAGGGCGGCGGCGGAGGCGGTTGACCCGCGATGGCGAATGCCGCCGCACACAAGCCGACTCCGCACCGCCCGGCCGTGTATCCCCTCTGGGGGCCGATGGCCGGCGTCTTCTTCGGCGCCGCCGTCGTCTTGGCGGGCCACTATGTCTCCGCATGGGTCCTTCACCTCAACGCCTGCCGCGCGATCGCCGAGACCTTGGCGGCATCCATGGAGCGGAACGAGGCCGCACGCCGTGCAGGCCGCGAACGACGGGCGGGCATCGACCCGCTGAATCCGTACACCTGGACGCTTGATCCGCCGAAGGATCCGGCTATTGACGCGGCGGAGCGCAAACGAATGGAGACGGCATCGCGGCAAATCGCGTTCGTGGAGATCGGCGCGGCGGTGTGGAAGTGGTCGACCTTCGGGCTCGGGGGCGCAGCCATGATACTCTCCGCCGTCGGACTTGC
>CAZTVU010000291.1:4830-5046 GCA_964617025.1 uncultured Planctomycetales bacterium
TCGCCGGCGTCGCGATGCTCGGGCTGATCGCCACCGTGCTCGCCGTCACGGGCATGAGGCTGCTGGTCACGCACGGGGGCTTTCAGCCGCAGCGGCTGCGGGAGTACCTGTTGGTGCTCCTGGCCGGCGCGGCCGTGCCGGCGATGTTGCTGGGAGCCTACGGCAGGTTTGCGCGGCCCGGGGGTGCGGATGCGTTCGGCCCGAGCGGCGGCGGAC
>CAZTVU010000292.1:0-5014 GCA_964617025.1 uncultured Planctomycetales bacterium
ACCCCGGAACGCGGACCCCGAGACCCTAAACCCTCAACCCCAAACCCCACCCCCTATTGCCCCTCCCCTCCGTCGCTCCGTCGCTTCGTCACTTCGTCGCTTCTTCCCGCAAACCTGCTCTCCTCGAACCGCCGGGCGAACCGCGCCTCGCCCAGGACGATCACCGCGACCGTCCGCGCCAGGATCCACACATCCAGCGCGAACCCGCAGTGATGCGCGTAGTAGACATCGTATTGGATCCGCTCGGGCCACGACAGCGCGGCGTTGCCGTGGACCTGTGCCAGGCCCGTGCAGCCGGGCCGCACCAGCAGACGCTGCCGCTGAAAGTCGTCATATCGCTCGACCTGGTCCGGCAGCGTCGGCCGCGGTCCGATCAGCGACATGTCGCCCCGCAACACGTTCACGATCTGCGGCAGCTCGTCGATCTTCGTGCGCCGAAGCAGCCGGCCGAACGGCGTGACATCCGGGTGGCTCAGCGGGACGATCTCCTTCGGGTCGGGCGACCGTCCGGCCCGCATCGTCCGAAACTTCCACACGATGAACCGCCGTCCGTTCCGCCCCGCGCGCTCCTGCGAGAAGAGCACCGGACGCCCGCTCGTCAGCCACGTCCCGATCGCCGCGAAGGCCAGCACCGGCGACAGCACGACGAGACCCGTCAGGCTGACGACTACATCGATCAGCCGCTTGACGGCAAGGTACAACCCGCTCGGCCCCCGTGCCGGCATCTCATCGCCTCGCCACCCCGGCGGCCTCCATCTCGAGCATGCGGCGCTTCATCGCCACGCCCCGGCTCGCCGAAAACCCGCACAGCGCACCGTCCGAACCGATCACCCGGTGGCACGGAATCACCAGCGGCACCGGGTTGTTCGCCATCGCCCCGCCCACCGCACGAGACGCCCCCGGCGCGCCCACCGCCCGGGCCAGCTCGGCGTACGTCCGCCAGCGGCCGTACGCGATCCGCCGACAGGCCGCCAGCACCCTCCGCCGAAACGGCGTCACCCCCGCGAGATCGATCCGACAGTCGAACGACACGCGCTCGCCGGCAAAGTAGGCCCGCACTTGCCGCTGGAGTTCCGGCGTCAGCGACGTATCCATCACCGCCTCGGGCCATCGCTTCCGAACCCACACGCGCACGGCCGCCACCCGCGGCTCCGGCAGCAGCAGGCCGCAGAGCCCGCGATCCGAACACACGATCGCCGCCGTGCCCCACGCCGTCTCGATGGGCGTCCACGAATGCACGAGGTCAATTATCGACGCCCCGACGCAAACAACAAGCCGCCCCGCGACCGGCCCGTCTCGCCTTCCGCGGTGTTCGTTTTCTCGCTTTGGCCCCCGCCGTGTACAATCCCGCACGCGGCAATCATGAGCGAAGTGATCGCACTCTTCGGCGGCTCGTTCAACCCGATCCACATCGGCCACCTGATCGCCGCGCGGAGCGTCGCCGAGCAGATCGGCGCCATCCGGCTGATCTTCATCCCGTCGGCCAACCCGCCGCACAAGACCAATGCCGACCTGGCCGACGCCGCCGACCGGCTGGAAATGACCCGTCTCGCCGCCGCCGGCGAACCCGGCTGGGAGGTCGCCGACTGCGAGCTGCGGCGCAGCGGCCCCAGCTACACCATCGACACCGTCCTCCACTTCCGGCGGCAGTTCGGCGACTCGGCGCGCCTTTGCTGGATCATCGGCGCCGACACGCTCCCGGAGCTGGTCGGTTGGTATCGCGTCGAGGAGCTGGTCGAGCGCTGCCGGATCGTCACAGCCGCCCGCCCCGGCTGGGAGCGGCCCGACCTCGACGTCCTTCGCGCCCGGCTGACGGCCGCGCAGGTGGAACGCCTCGCCGCGGACGTGCTCGACACCCCGCGGATCGACATCGCCGCCACCGACATCCGCCGGCGTGTCCGCGAGGGCCGATCCATCCGCTACCTCGTGCCCGACGCCGTGGCCGAATACATCCGCGCCCGTCGCCTCTACCTTTCGGCGGGCAGATCACCATAGGATCCGGCGATAACCGAGTCGCCGCCGACACTGAACGCGGCGATCAGGGCTTGAACCTTCGCGCCGGCCTCCGCCTCGTCGCAGCCGTCCCCGACGACCGCCTCGAACTCGATGAACGTCCCCAGACCCGAAACCTCGTCCAGGTGGATCCGCACATTCTCGAACAGGTAGACCGTCCGCCGCTTCTCGACGATGACCGCCGTGCCGAGCGCGTCCGCCAGGGCCGTGCCAATCGCCTCGCCGTCCGCCACCGGCACCACGGTGTAATCGCTCGCCCGCGGCCGGTCCGCGTCGCCCCGCCGATACGCAATCAGTTCGCACCGATCGGACCGCTCGCCGCCCTCCGGCCACCGCTGCCGGAGCTTGAGCCGGCCGTGCGGGCAGTGAAAGTAGGTGTCGCGCTGCCGTTCAACGCCGGCCCGCGCCGCACCCAGCGATTCGGCGATCCGCATCGCCGCCGGCAGGTCGGCATACCGCGCCTTGAGTTCGATGTTGCGCATCGGGCCTCCCGCCTCACGCCTGCGGCGCCGAGTGCCACCGGCGGCTTGCCCGCCGGTGCCCCGGCACACCGAATTCATGCCGACGCCCCGCTGTATCGCCGCAGCCCCGCGCGCCAGAACGCCGATGCCAGCACGAACGTGACACCCGCCACAAGGACCGCCGCCACGACGTCCCCGGGATGAAGCGCTCCGAGCAGGCTTCGCGACGGCACCGTGACCACGAACCCGACGGGGATGATGTAGCTCAGCCCGAATCGCAGCCACCGGGGGTAGATGTCGATGGGGTAACGGCCGGCCTCCAGCGCCTGCCACACGATCTCCTCGATGTTCATGATCTTGATGAACCAGAATGACGTCGTCACCAGCGCCAGCCACACCGAGTACAGGATGACCATCCCGCACGCCAGCATGAGCGCGAAGAGCGCCGCCCGCCCCGCCCCCACGCCCCCGGCAACCCGGTGCAGCGAGTACGCCGTCAGCACCAGCCCCAGCGCCACCTCGGTGAACCTCCACAGCACCAGTTGCCGCACGCTGGCCAGGAACTGCGCGTTGACGGGCCGGATCAGCAGAAAATCGAGCGAACCGTCGCGGACCTCGCGGAGGAGCCGGCTCATGTTCGGCGACAGTACGGCATCGACAAGTCCGAGCACGACGTAGTACACCCCGAGCAGCGCGGTGATCTCCGCCATCCGCCAGCCCGCGAGCGACTCCGTGTGCTGAAACACCACGAAGATCGCCCCCAGCGTCGTGGCGATGTTGACGATCGACTGCACCAGCCGCCCGAACCAGTCCGCACGATACGCCATCTCGGCCTGAAGGCTGATCCGAAGCGAGGCCAGAAACACGCGGAGGGAATGCATGGCGGCGGTGACTCGGCTAGTCGGTTACACCGTTACTCGGTTACTCGGTTGCTTGGGTGATCCGTTGTTCCGTTGGTCCGTCATTTCGACACCCGGAACCCGGAGCCCGAACCCCGAAACCCCAAACCCTCAAACCCTTTCAGCCCCCTCACGCCCCCACCGCCGAATACTGCCGGATCCCCGCCCGCCACAACAGCCGGAACAACCCGTAGCCGACCGCCAGCCATACGACCTGCAGCGCCATCCCCTCGGCGATCTGCCGCCCGTCGAGGTATCCCAGCGCCAGCTCCAGCGGGAATACCGTCATGCTTCGAAACGGCGCGTAGGTCGCCGCGAGCCGAAGGAACCCCGGCATCAATGCCAGCGGTGCCAGCCGACCCCCGAGGAACATGTCCAGCGACCAGTAGAGCTGGTGGATCGCGTCGACCCTGACCACCCAGAACGCCAGCATTGCCAGGCAGGAGTTCCACGTGAACCGGATCACCGCCGCCAGGAACAGCGTCGGCACCGTCAGGACGACGTGCCACCAGCGCGGGTGCGCGTGGGCATCCAGCGCCCACAGCATCATCAGCCACGCCGGCACCAGCAGCAAGAGCATCATCGCCTTGTACGCGATGTTGTACGCCACCGCCTCGTGCACCGGGTGGAGCGGGCGAAGCAGCTTTGCCGACATCCGGCCCGTCTGCACCAGCCAGCTGAACTCGAACGAGTCCCACGACATCGTCAGCACGAGGAAGTACGCCGCGAAATCGCCCCGCTCGAACCCGCCGATCGCCCCGCTCCGCGCCGCCGCCGACCACACCGCCAACGCGACCAGAGGATGGATCAGCCCCCAGACGGTCCAGATGACCATCTCCGCGCGGTACTGAAACATCATCGCCCACGCGACGTGGAGCAGCGAACCATAGGCGCGAAGCAGATGCCGCATCGTTCGGAAAAAAGAATGCCCCGCCGGGGCGGGGCATCGGGTCTCGCTCGGTCCGTTCCCGTCAGGCGGCCAGGAGCTTGTGAGCCAGCTCGACCGCGCTGGCGGCGTCCGGCGCGTATCCGTCCGCCTCGATCTCGTCGGCGAAGCGCTGCGTCACCGGCGCGCCCCCGATCATCGTCCGCACCTTGCCCAGCCCGGCCGCCCGCACCGCCTGGACGACCTGCGCCATGTACGGCATCGTCGTCGTCAGCAGCGCGCTGAGCCCGATCAGCGTCGCGTTCTTCTCCTTGCACGCGGCCACGAACTTCTCCGCCGTCACGTCCGTGCCCAGGTCCACCACCTCGAACCCGCCGCCCTTGAGCATCATGCCCACGAGGTTCTTCCCGATGTCGTGCAGGTCGCCCTTGACCGTGCCGATGACGACCGTGCCGACCGGCTTCACACCGCTCTGGACGAGCAGCGGCTCGAGAATCGCCATCGCCCCGTTCATCGCCCGGGCCGCGATCAGCACCTCCGGCACGAAGATGATGTTCTTGCGGAACCGCTCGCCGACGACCGACATGCCGGCGATCAGCCCCTCGGTGAGGATCGTGGCCGGCGGGACGCCCTCTTTGACCGCCTCATTCACCTTGCTGACGACCTCTTCCCGCTTGCCACGAATCAGCGCAACCGCCATGCCTTCCAAATCCGCCATGTGAACGACCTCCGTCTGTCTCGGAATCCTCAACGAA
>CAZTVU010000293.1:0-5011 GCA_964617025.1 uncultured Planctomycetales bacterium
GATCGCCCCGCGGTACAGGAGCCGGGCCAGGGCGACGGCCACGTTGTTGAAGAAGCAGAAGCCCCAGCACGAGTCGGGGCTGGCGTGGTGTCCGGGGGGCCGGACCAGCGCGAACGCGGATCGTCCGGCGAGTGCGTCTTCGGCGGCGGCGACGGCGTGTGCTACGCCTTCGAGGCGCCGGCGCCGGGCACGGAGCGGCCCGCCCGGCTTCGGAAGGTCTGGTCGTTCGACTGCGATCCGGCGGCGCCGAAGGAGGATGTCCACCGGTATCAGGACAACCGACAGGAAGGCCCGAGCAACATCTACGGTATGCCGGTGTTTCACGAGGGCCGCGTCTACGTGGCGGCCGGCGGCGACCTGTGGCACGGCAAGCGAAAGGCGTGGCTCAAGTGCATCGACGCCGGCGGCACCGGCGACATCACACGGACCGGCGAGGTCTGGTCGTATGCCCTGGAACAGCATTGCATGGCCACGCCGGCGATCCACGGCGGCCTGGTCTTCCTCGGCGACTGCCGGGGCGGCGTGCACTGTCTCGACGCCGACACCGGCCGGCCGCACTGGGTCCACGACACCGGCGGCGAGATCTGGGCAACCACGCTCGTGGCCGACGGCAAGGTCTACGTGGGCAACCGCCGCGGCGAGCTGCATATCCTGGCGGCGGCGAGGGAAAAGCGACTGATCAACACAATTCGACTCGACGGCCCGATCCACGGCACGCCGACGGCCGCCAACGGCGTCCTGTATGCGGCCACGATGAAGCGGCTGTACGCGATCGGCGAGACGAGCCCCGGCCGCTGAGCGTTCCCCTCGGCGCCGCACGCCACAAAGGCGGGAGGCAAGGGGCCGGGCAGGCCGCGTGCCCTCCCTCGCGGCGAACGGAAACGAAACGGGGAGCAAAAGGAAGGGAGACATCGCTGACCACCAACGGCAACTTCGCGATCGCTTACACTGCTGCGTATGCCCGAGACCGGTCGGACGATCCCAGCGGGCGTGGTATAACACGTCCTGAACCGCAGGAACGATCGCATGCGATCCTTTTTCGTCTCCGGACGCCGCTTGAGGCGTCGCCGTGGCCGATTACCATGCCGGGACGATGGCGGAAGGAGACATCGCCGTGAAACACAACAGTCTTGCGAGTATCGGCGTTGTGGTGATTGCATACGCAGCGGGAGCTCCGCTCAGCCTGGCCGCGGCCGTGCCGGACCGCGTGGCGGGGCGCCTGCAGGCCTTCGGCCCGGGCGAGGTGCGCCTTCTCGACGGCCCGTGCAAGGCGGCGATGGAGGCGAACCGACGTTACCTTCTGTCGCTGGAGCCGGACGAGCTGCTCTACACGTTTCGCCGGAACGCGGGCCTGGAGGCGCCCGGTCGTCCGCTCGGCGGCTGGGAGAAGCCGGATTGCGAGGTGCGCGGCCACTTCCTGGGCCACTATCTGTCGGCCTGCGCGCTGCTGTACGCGAACACACGGGACGAGGCCGTGAAGGCGCGGGCGACGGACCTTGTGGCGGAACTGGCGAAATGCCAGAAAGCGCTCGGCGGCGAGTACCTCTCCGCGTTTCCCGCCACCTTCTTCGACCGGTGGGAGGCGATGGAGGCGGTCTGGGCGCCCTACTACACGATCCACAAGATCATGGCGGGCCTCTACGATCAGTACGCCCTGTGCGGGAACGAGGCAGCGCTCGACATCCTGACGCGCATGGCGGCGTACTTCCGCAAACGCACGGACCGGTTCACGGCGGCGGACATGGATCGGATGATGGAGCGGAACGAGGAGGGCGGCATGGCGGAGGTCCTCTGGAACCTCCACGCCGTCACCGGCCGCCCGGAGCACCGGGCGCTCGCGGAGAAGTTCGAGGAGCGGGCGTTCCTCGACCGACTCGGCCGGGGCGAGGACTGCCTCGCGGGGCGGCACGGCAACACGCACATTCCGCTCGTGATCGGTGCGGCACGGCGATACGAGCTGACCGGCGAAAACCGATACCGGTACATGGCCGCCTACTTCTGGGATCGCGCGGTCAATACGCGCAGCTTCGCGACGGGCGGCAGCACGAATGGCGAGGTCTGGGGGCCGCCGTACGCCCTCGCGGGTACGCTGTCCAACAGCAACCACGAGACCTGCAAGACCTACAACATGCTGCGGCTGACGCGGCACCTGTTCCGCTGGACCGCGGACCCGGTTTACGCGGACTATTACGAACGGGCGTTTTTCAACGGAATCCTCGGCACGCAGGAACCGGAGAGCGGGATGCTCGAATACTACGTCCCGCAGGCGACGGGGTACAAGCGCGTGTACGGCACGCCGAAGGACGCCTTCTGGTGCTGCTACGGGACCGGCATCGAGACGTTCGCGAAGATCACCGACAGCATCTACTGGCACGACGGCCGCGACGTGTGGGTGACCCTGTTCCTGCCGTCCGTCGTGGAGTGGCGCGATCGCGGCATCCGCATCGAGCAGGCGACCCGGTTTCCCGACGAACCGCGAACGCGGCTGATCGTGCGAGTCACGAAGCCGACGACATTCGCCCTGCGCGTGCATGTGCCGGCCTGGGTCGCCGGCACGGCCGTCGTCCGTGTCAACCAGCGCCCGATCGATACGGCGGCGCGGCCCTCGTCGTTCGCGTCAATCGAGCGGGAGTGGAACGACGGCGACCGGGTGGATGTCGAGACGCCGATGGAGCTGCGGACGTGGCCGATGCCGGACGATCCGAACCTCGTGGCGTTCACCTGCGGGCCGGTCGTGCTGGCGGGGCTGCTCGAGCCGGACGCGCCAGCGAAACCGATCTTTTCCGCGAATCCGCTCGAGCCGCAGCCCGAGGCCGAGGAGATCGAGGGCTCCTGCTTCCTCGCCGAGTCGCCCCGCGACGTGTCCTGGCTGCGCCCCGTGCCCGGAAGGACGCTGACGTTCCGCGCGGAAGGCCAGCCGCTCGCCGTGACGTTCGTGCCGTTCCACCGGGTGGTCGGCGAACGGTACGGCCTGTATTGGCTCGTGCTGCCGGCGGGCAGTGACCGGCATGGGGAGATCGCTCGCGAGGCCCGCGAGCGCCGGGAGCGCCGGGCCCGGCTGGTGGACGAGGTGCGGCCGGCCGACGAGGCGTCGGAAAGGGCGCACCACCTCAAGGGGGAGAATACCCAGGCGGGCCGGCACCTGGGGCGCGGGTGGCGGCATGCCGCGGGCGGATGGTGGTCGTGGGAGCTTCGCGTGCCGCCGGTGGGGCCGGCGTCGCTGGAATGCATCTTCTGGGGCGACGACGTCCCCCCGCGAAGCTTCGACATCCGCATCGACGGGACGAAGATCGCGACGCAGTCGCTGGACCGCAACCGGCCGGGGCGGTTCTTCCGGGTGGAGTACCCGATTCCCGCCGAGCTCACGCGCGGCAGGGAGACGGTCCGTGTCGAGTTTCGCGCCCATGACGGCCACACGGCCGGGGGCGTGTTCGGCTGTGCGGTCCTGCGCGCGCCCGAGACGGGCAAGTAGCGCCGACGCCCCCGTCGGCGATCGGGATAAACACAGGCGAAGCCCGAAAGTGGGCGAACCTGCCGCTTCGCGGCGGAACCGCCAACGTTGGGCGCGGCCGATGCAAACGAGGGCGATAGCGAACAGCGTAAACGCCACGCCGGCCGAGCCCGTCCCGTTCACCCACCCGCGTTTCCGGCGGTCAGGCCGGGGCGGTTCCGTAATCGCGGATCTTCATGCACGCGCCGCCGGCGAGCGCCGACTGATGGGCGATGACGCCGGGCATCGTGTAGGCGACGGCCTCCCAGACGTTCACCTCCGGATGGCGGTCCTCGAGGATGGCGCGGATGAACTCGTGCGTGATGAAGGCGTGCGAGTTGCCGTGGCCGCTCTTGACCCGCAGCGGCTCCGGCAGGCGCGCCAGGTGATCGGGCTGCTCGAAGGGGCGGCTCGCCGCCTCGCCGCCGAAGACGCCGAACGGGCCGTTCGGGTCGAAGCGCTGCTCGACCACGGTGTTGGGCGAGCCCTCCGGGCGGGCCATGATGAAGGACATCTTGTCGCCGTAGAACAGGCCGCGCTCCGTTCCCCCGGCGGCGATGTTCCAGCCGATGGAGATTCGCGAGCAGTGGCCCCCGGAGGTCTTGAAGAGCGCGACCGTGTGGATGAACGGGTTGTTGTCGTAGTAGTTCTTCCGCAGCATCTCGTGGTCGTTGCCCCAGCCGTGCGCCGTCACCTCGACCAACCGTTCACCGGTAACCGGGATGATCATGCCCGTGCAGTGGGTCGGGTAGAGCATCGGCGGATAGGCGTAGGCCCAGGTCGGCACGAGCTTGCGCGGGGCCCTGGCGTCCTTGTCCACCTGGTCGATCGACCGGATGAAATCGCACGACTGGCAGTCGAAGCTCGACCCCCAGGCGTAGGGTCCGAGGCCGGTGTGGTGATACTCGGATTCCGAGTAGAAGATCTCGCCGAATCGGCCCTCCCGCGCCCAGTCGATGCAGGTGAGCACCTCCGGCCGGTATCGGCTGGTCTCGGCCATCATGTACTTCAGGCCGGTCCGCTTGACGGTCTCCAGCAGCTCCTCGAGTTCGGCGACCGACATCCCCGCCGGCACCGCGCTGACGACGTGCTTTCCCCGCGTGAGCGCCTCCACGGCCATCTTCGCGTGGAACGGGGCGGGCGTGAACAGCGCCACCGCATCCAGCCCGGGATGCCGGAGGAATTCGTGGTAGTCCCGGTAGCCCGTATCGCACCGGTACACCCGCTTGAGCTTCCGGATTCGGTCCTCCCGCAGGTCGCAAACGGCCGTCACGCTGCACTGCGGGTGCAGGTGCCATTGAAACGCCGCGCCGAATCCGCCGCCCACGACGCCGATCCGGACGCGGCGGGGCGCGGGGCGCGTCGTCCCGGTCGTGCTCCGGGCAAGCGCGAGCGGCGGTTCGGCGGACAGGGCGGCGACCCCCGCGCCGACCTCCGCAAGGAATCTGCGCCGTGACGTCCCCACCGACTGATCATTCTTCATGCTGCGGCCCCCATGCAACAAGGCCCGGCGACGCCGCC
>CAZTVU010000294.1:0-4913 GCA_964617025.1 uncultured Planctomycetales bacterium
ATGAACGCGACGAACCTGAGTCATCGACGTCTCCCTAGGGTGCGGACTCTCCAGGCGGCGAGTAGGTCTTCCGCCGCAACCCGATAATATGTCGGATCATTCCGCTCTTCGCGTTAGCCATCCACCCGCCCGAATTATAGGTTTGAGGCCACCCCGCGGATCGTACCGACCGATCCTATAATATCATGCCCAGCGAGACGACCCAAGTGGGCGATTGACGACCACGGATGTAGCGGATCGGATCTCTCTAACGCCCTGCAACCGCCGACCGATCGGTCCGACTAGTACCTTTCTTGCAGGTCGCAGCCGTTTCGCAAACGGGCGGCAAGCCTCACACGAAAGACCATCCCAGCCTGTTTCCACGTGGCAAACCGCCCCCCGGCGTGCGGGCCGCGACTTTATCGCGAAGAGTTCAGAGTTGGGAGCGGAGGAGCGACGCAGCGACGAACGGAAAGCGGAAAAGAGGGGTTGAGGATGTCGGGTCTCGGGCTTCGGGTTCCGAGCGAGCGGAATGACGGACGCCACGACTAACCCAGCAAGTGCATGCCGGAAAAACGGCGCTTCCGAGCAACAATTGCACGACATGACCGACGGCAGGCGGACGCCCCCCCCGACGACGCTGTACCCACCCACCGGACGGCGTCGCCATCTCACCGCCGCCGACTGCCACGAGCCGCCTTTGCCTCGGCGCGGATTTCCCTACCGCGTCGATGGTTGACGGCGAAGCATGGTCAGCCCTGCCGCGGCAACCAGAGCCAGGGTCGCCGGTTCGGGAATGGGCTGGAAGAAGCCTCGGATCTCGCCGGGGGGAAACAGCGTCGAGTGAATGTTGAGATACGCCGTTCCGTTGGCCAGACTGGCTGCCAATGCCGCCTCGGCCCCGGCCGTCGTCCCGCCGTTGGCGGTGATGAACGCCGGATTCCAGCTCGAAGCCAGCGTCAGATCCAGCGTGTTGTTGTAGTTGCCGGCGGTTACCCCTGATGGGAATCCGGCGAACGTCGGAGTCGTCGTGGCGACACCCGCCGTACCCATGCCCGCCACGGCCGTGGGGGCGTGGATGTGGGCGTTTGTGACGTTCCCGAGAAGGTCACTGAACGTGACCTGAAGATGCAGGGTATGCGCCACGTCGTCATAATCCGCCGTCGCGTAGCCGATGCCCGGCGATGCGTTCGGCGGCGACTCCGCCGGACCGCTCAGGTTTGCCTCATATTGGAACAGGGCCGCGTGGGACGGGGCCACGAGGGCCGCCGCAGCCGCCACCGCAACAAAGAGGGAACGAACCATATCCAGCTGCCTCCTCTACAAAAAACGCGTAGAACGCGTTTCGAGTTCACCGCAGGCCCGACACACTGCCGGGCGATCGAGACAATGGTAGCGCCGAAGCAGCGCTCGGCAATAGAAATCCCGGAATCCTGCTTCGCGACCCCTCAGCTCAATCTGGATTGTTGACGACCGCGATCCGCGAAGCGTCGCAGTCCGATGAAAGCCAGGGGTCGGGATTCCCGACGTTCGGGACCCTGCAAGACGTCGTTTGGGGGCCGCTCACCGTCCGGCGCGATGTTCTCCGCGCGCGAGCCGCCCAAACAGATGCCGGCCCGCGCGGAAAGCTGAGCGGGCCACCGGATCGCCGGCGGCGAAGATGACGCACCCGCACCGCTCAATCCGTGGCGAAGAGTTCGGCGTGAACGACGGACCCCTCCAGCACGAGGGCGGCGCCGAACAGCCCGGCGGTTCGGAAGCGCAGGTCATCGCCAAGGCCTGGTGACGCGTAGGAGCTCACCTCGGCGTCGCCGAGCGTTGCGAGCAGCCCGCGGATGCCGGGGCCGTCGAGGGCCGGCGCATCGGCGGGGGGATCCTCGAGCACGGCGTCCAGACCGAAGGAACGGAGCAGGCCGTCCCAGTAGTGGGCTAGCGTCTCCGGGGAATCGAACAGGTCGATTCCCCGGAGGCGGCTGCCCGACACCACGACGACACCACGACAATCCTTCGGAGCAGGGATCCCGCCGAGCATTTCCTCGACATACTCGGCGAACTCTTGGTAGGCACGGCAAAGGGATGCGGAGAGCGATCGGCACCCCAGGGCGCGACGCATGCGATCGACCTCGGCGCGGACGTTCGACCGGTAGGACACGGGCGCAGCCGCGAGCCGATACGACTCGTGGATGTCCTTGTGCACGCGCTCGCGGAGGCGGCCATGCGCGAGGCAGCCCGCAAGGCGGACGGGGCCCGGCGCGATCCGCTCTCCGACGGATTCGATCAAACTGACCGGCAGAACGACTCGGCCGCCGACACCCAACAGGACGCTCTGGTTCAGAAGGTAGCTGTGAGGACCGCCGACAAGAATCTCCCCGGCCATCAAGAGGACCGGGCGCCCCGAGGCGTTGCGCGCCGCGAGCGTCGGGGCGTCCGGGGCGCCTTCGAGCCGGTCGAAGGCGATCGCCCCCGCGACCGCGTCCGATGTGGCGTGGCTCAGCTTGCAACCGCCGGGGCAGTTCAATCCGAAGACGCTCATGCCGGCACCGGCGACGACCGGGCGGACGTCGGCGAACACAAGACTCGTCCACAACTCCCGAAGCATGGGCGCCTCCGCTCGGCCACGACCTGGGCTATGGACCGCGATGGCAGTCATGCTCACTCCATCAGTAGCGGGATTTCCCGTCGTGCAGGCTCTCCTGAGCCAAACCCGGCCCACTACCCGTAAACGAAGATGCCGGAGCCGTCTGACAGGTCTGGTCAGCCCCAACACGTGTTAGGGGCCGACAAGGCGGGTCGGACCTACGCCATATGGTGGATAGCGGAGAACTGAACCCCCATCCGTGGGGGATCGCCGCGCAAAAAAAAATCTTTTCGGGCCGGTCGATTTGACCGAACGAAGGCGTCGCCCATCCCCTCACGATGGCTCAACGGTGAGCATCCGCGGTCGTGCCTGCGTGTCTGTCGGCCCCGGCCCTGATGCCATTCGCAAGCGCCCCCGCGGGCGAGCGAGTGCCCGGAGGCGCACGCGAGCGTGGCCACGGGTGGATTTCGCCGGGGGCGGGCGAAACCCGTGGTTCCCCGGGCACCCTCCATCCGATCGCCCCGGTCGGCGGCGAAAGAGGCTTCTCCGACTCCTCGCCGGGGCGGGTTCCTTCGTCCGGCCAATGCCGACGGGCTCCACTTCACTCCAACCGCGGGTACAATTCTTTGCCCCTTCAACGCCAGCGTCCACGGCCCTCGCCATCGCCATACCCCGGCTTGCCGAGGTCACGCCGGCGAGGCTTCGCACGAAAACGACTCCGTATGCGCCGGGCGCCGGTCGCTTGCGAAATCGGGGCGTGCGCGATACAAAGGGGCTTGGCAAACGAGCGTGGGGCGGTTATAGCTTCTCCACGCGAGGGATGCGACGGCCGACCGGATGGGCGCGGCCCTCAGCCCGCGGCAGGAGCCCGGGGGCGAACCGGGGCGGCGCGAACGGGCGAGCCGGGTAAACCTCCAGACCAAACGCAGGGGCGGTTTCGTGAGCACCACGACGAAGATCTTTATCGTGCTGGTATGCCTGTTCGCCTTTCTTTTCACGCCGATGACGATTCAGTTCGTCGCGCGGACGCACAACTGGCGAAAGCTGGCGGAGACATATCAGGACATCGCGCTGTCGAGCCAGGTGCACAACCGGAACGTCATCGCGCTGACGTTCGCGGAGAAGCAGGCGCTCAACGACGAGCTGGAGAAGGTGCGGGCGAATCAGCGAAGGCTGGAGGAGGAGAACACGAAGCTGCTTCAGGAGCTCTCGCAGCTCAAGGCGGCGTTCGCCACGCTGCAGCTCGACAAGGTGAACCTCGATTCGCGCAACAGCCTCCTGGCGGCCGCCGTGAAGGTCAAGTCCGACGAGAACGAGGTGCTGACGAAGGCGGAGGCCAAGCTGCGTGCGGACAACAACGAGCTGATGACGCGCAACGTGGAACTCAACGACCGGAACAAGGAGCTGGCCGCTCAACTGCTGATCCGGGAGCAGAAGCTCCGCCTGCAGGAAGAAGAGAACCTGATGATCCGTCAGGAGAACGAGAGGCTGCGCGAGGGCAAGGGCGTTTCGGGGGCGCTCGCGGGGCCGGTCGGCCCGGTGCCGACGGCCGAACCGGCGGGCCCGGCGGCGACGTCGCCCATTCGGGGCCAGATCGCCGACATCCAGGGCGGCAGCGCCGAGAGCGACGGCGGGGCGGCGGACGGGGTCAAGAAGGGGATGACGTTCGTGGTCATGCGCGAGGGGAAGTACCTCGGCGACCTTCGGATCGACGTCGTGGATCCGCGGACCGCGGTGGGGACGCTCGAGATGACGGGGCAGGGCGAGATCAGGAAGGGCGACAGCATTCGTGACAAGTCGAGCCTCGAGGCCGTGCGCTGATATTCGCAACGAGACGAAGATTCTCTCACGGGAGGTTCGGAGGGTACGTCGGTGAGCCAAGTCAACCCAGGACCCATGCCGGGGGCGCCCGCAGGACCGCAAATCCGCCCGGGCCCCGACCTGTACTCGGTGTTGCTGATCGTGGCCACGGTGCTGCTGGCGACCGGCACGGTGCTGGTGGCGGTCCGCACGCAGCAGTTGTTCGGGACGCTGTTCCCGCCGGCAGGCGGGTGACCGACCGGCGGGACGGGGCCGGGCCTCTCTCGTCACGGGATTGCCGCGGGACGTCGGGCCGGCCCGGCGCCGGGGCGCGCGGGCGTGCGGCGGCCAGAGGGAGCGTGCCGTGATTTTCGATTCACTCCTCGGTCTGTTCAGCGTGGACATGGGCATCGACCTGGGCACGTGCAACACGCTCGTGTGCGTCCGGGGCGAAGGCATCGTGTTGAACGAGCCGTCGGTCGTCGCCGTGAAGAAGGGCACGAACCGCGTGCTGAACAACGGCACCGCGGTCGGCATCGTCGCGAAGGAGCTGATC
>CAZTVU010000295.1:0-4887 GCA_964617025.1 uncultured Planctomycetales bacterium
TGCGAGGCCGGCGCAAGCGCCGGGCGCGTGGCGGGGGCCGCGGTCGCCTGCTTCGGCTGTGCCGTGCCGGCGACTGCGGCGGATACGCCCAGGCCGGCGAGGAACTCGCGTCGCGAGACCGCGGCCAGGGCCCGCTGGCTGCCCGAGCAGCACGCACACGCGTGGCCCGGCTGGTGTTGATGTCCGCTTTGTGACATTGGCTTGTGACCTCCTGGGGTCGGGTACGCGGTTCGTCGGTTGCTCGGTTCCTCGGCTCCCGGAGCGTACCGTAGTCCGTTGTCCTGTTCTTCCGTTAGTCCGTTATTTCTTCCGTTAGTCCGTGGGTCCTGGCAAAAGCCGCCTGGTTACTTGACCCCAGCGTTGCATAGGCCAACGCTGGAAAACGAAAAAACGAGAAAGCGAGAAAACGAAAAACTGGTCATATCGTGCACTCAGCACCGCACCAAGGGTGTATTCCGGATACGGTCTCCCGAACGTGTTTCTCGCTTTTTCGGTTTTTCGCTTTCTCGCTTTTTCGTCGTTGCGTTATGCAACGACGGCGTTGATTGCCCGGTTCGCGCTCCAAACCCTGAACCCTAAACCCCAAACCCTGCACCCTGACCCCAATTACCCCATCGCTGCAATGATCGCATCGGCGAACTGCTCCGTGGTCGCCGTGCCGCCGATGTCTGCGGTTCGTTTCGCCGGGTCGCCCTCCTGGAGGACGCGGTCGTACGCCCCCCGAATTCGCGACGCGGCCGCCGATTCGCCCAGATGGTTGAGCATCATCACGCCGCTCATGATGCATGCCAGCGGGTTCGCGATCCCCTTGCCCGCGATGTCCGGTGCGGAGCCGTGCACGGCTTCAAAGACCGCCGCCGTATCCCCGATGTTGGCCCCGGGAACCACGCCCAGCCCGCCCACGAGCCCGGCGCAGAGATCGCTGACGACGTCGCCGTACAGGTTTTCGAGCAGGAGCACGTCGAACCGGGAGGGGTCGCGGACGAGCTGCATGCAGCCGTTGTCGATGATCAGCTCTTCGTACTCGATGTCGGCGTACAGGCTGCGATGCACCCGACGGGCGCACTCCAGGAACAACCCGTCGGATTTCTTCATGATGTTCGCCTTGTGGAAAACGGTCACCTTGCGCCGGCCGCGGTCGCGGGCATACCGGAAGGCGAATTGCGCGATCCGGGTGCAGCCGATCCGCGTGGCGATCTTCAGGCTCTGGACGACGCCCGGGACAATCTCGTTCTCGATGCCGGAGTAGAGCCCCTCCGTGTTTTCGCGGACCACCACGATTTCGACGTTGTCGTATCGGGTGGGGATCCCCCGGATGGATCGGACCGGGCGGACGGCGGCATAGAGGTTGAGCCGTTTGCGGAGCTGAACGTTGACGCTCTCGTGACCGTGACCCACGGGCGTGGTGACGGGCCCCTTGAGGGCGATGCCGTGGCCGCTGATCGCGGCGAGGGTCCGCTGCGGCAGGACGTTGCCGTATTCCTTGGCCGCCGCAGCGCCGGCCGGGAGGACGACCCAGTCGATGTCCACGCCGGCGGCATCGATGACGCGCTTCGCCGCGCCGATCACCTCCGGTCCGATTCCGTCCCCGGGCAGCAGGCAGACGGTGTGGCGCATGCGTGCCTCCTCGGTCGCGATCGAATCGCGGGCCTTTCCCACGACGCGACGGCATTATACACTCGTTCCGAGTTTGACCCAACCCGCGCCGTTGAGTTAGAATGCGTCCGGACGGAGTTGGGTCAACGGCCGTCGCCCGCCACGGCGAAGCCTGCCGAATGGTTGTGCGGCTGAGGGCGGTCATGCCGGCGGCGGGGACGGGACAGTGGGGCACCTCGATGCGCAGGATACGATTGGCAATCGTCGGCGTGGGCAATTGCGCCTCTTCGCTGGTGCAAGGCATCTACTATTATCGCAAGAGGGTGGACGGCAACGGGCATCCGGTCGACAACACCGGGCTGATGCACCTTGAGATTGAGGGCTACCGGCCCGGCGACATCGAGGTGGTCGCGGCGTTCGACATCGACCAGCGCAAGGTCGGCCGGCCCCTCGGCGACGCCATCTTCGCCCAGCCCAACTGCACGACGGTCTTCGAGCCGGACGTTCCCAAGGACGGCCCCATCGTCCAGATGGGGGAGCTGCTCGACGGGTACAGCGAGCATATGAGCGACTATCCGGAGTCGCAGCGTTTCGTGCCGGCGCAGCGGTCGGCGGTGGACGTCGAAGCCGTTCTCAAGGAGACCGACACGGACGTGCTGGTGAGTTACCTGCCCGTCGGGTCGCAACTGGCGGCCGAGTACTACGCCCAATGCTGCCTGAACGCCGGCGTGGGCTTTGTGAACTGCATGCCGGTGTTCATCGTCAGCAACGAGCAATGGGCCGCCCGGTTCGCGCGAAAGAACATTCCCTGCGTGGGCGACGACATCAAGGCGCAGCTCGGCGCGACGATCGTGCACCGGGTGCTCGCACGGCTCTTCAACGACCGGGGCGTGCGGATCGACGCCACGTATCAGCTCAACACCGGCGGCAACACCGACTTCCTCAACATGCTCAACCGTCAGCGGCTCGGCAGCAAGAAGGTTTCCAAGACCGAGGCGGTGCAGTCGCAGCTCGACGTTCCGCTGCCGAGCGACCGGATCCACATCGGTCCGTCCGATTACGTGCCCTGGCAGAAGGACAACAAGGTCTGCTTTCTGCGCATCGAGGGCCGCGGCTTCGGCGGCGTGCCGATGAACCTTGAGCTGCGGCTTTCGGTGGAGGATTCGCCCAACTCGGCGGGCGTCGCCATCGATGCCATCCGGTGCTGCCAGGTTGCCCGTGAGCGGGGACAGGGCGGGGCACTGGATTCCGTCTCGGCCTACCTGATGAAGCACCCCCCGCGGCAGATGCCCGACGATCAGGCCCGGGAGGCCGTGGAGCAATTCATCGCCGGCGTCATCGCCAGTTGAGCCGCAGCGGCCGTGTCGGGCGGCCGTTCCACCGGCTTTGCGCGTGATCGGCCGCCGGGCGGGCGGCCTTTGGTTGCGGATCGCGGCGGCGCGACGTACGCTGCTGGCATGGGCGAAACGAAGGATTTTGCCGCGCTGGAGGAACGCGGCGACAAGCGGGGCAGCACGTGGGCGATCGGCGCGGCGGTCGCGGCCGCGCGTGATCAGGTCGCGGGGGCCATGATTCGGATCGGGGCGACCCCCAACCGGCTGACGCTGGCCGGTTTTCTGGTGACGGTCGGGTCGGCGGTGTGCCTGTTGTTCGGGGCGAGCTATCGGGCGCCCTGGGAGGCGTACCCGGGGGCCCCGACGGCGTCGAGCTGGTGGCCGGTCGGAGCCTGCGCATTCCTGTTCGTTGCGTGCGCGTTTGACATGCTGGACGGGTGCGTGGCTCGAATCGGCGGCATGGCGACGCCGTTCGGCGGCGTCCTGGATTCGACGCTCGACCGATTCAGTGATTGCGCGATTTACCTCGCGTGCGCGACGCACTTCGCGCTGGTCGGCAACACGACGTACGTCGCTCTCTCGGTCGCGGCCCTCTGCAACACGTTCCTCATCAGCTACGTGAAGGCCCGTGCCGAAGACCTGATCGACGACTGCTCGGTGGGCTGGTGGTTGCGGGGCGAGCGGTGCGTCGGGCTGCTCCTGGGGATGGGCTTCTGCCACATGCCGGGGTTGCTCTGGCAACAGGCGACGCTGCCGGCCTTGACGGTCCTGCGGCGAATTCTGTACACACGGGCCGTCCTCTCAAACGGCGACAAGGCCGCTTCCTCGTGGTCCGGCATTCGCGGGCCGTTGCCGTCGCCTTGGACGTTCCTGGCGCCGTGGCGGTTTCCGCGCGGGTCGGTGCCATACGACCTGGTGGCGTGGTTCAACATCGGCTACATCATCGTAATGCCCTGGATCCACCCGTTCTTTTACGGCGACGCGGATCCGCTCCGGCGGCTCATGACTCGCGTGCTGGGGTAGTCGGCATGGGCAAATTTTGCTAACTCGTTGTCCGAAAAAGGGTTGCGGTCGGCTTGGCGAAGGGGTCCAACCGGCGTACGTGAGTCGGGGTCGCGGGGTTGGCTTCCCCGACGGCGGCATGGTATACTGATTGATCTTGGTTGCTGGCGAAGGTTTGAACAGCGAAGCAGGTTGAACATGGCGATTGATGTGGCTCCGGGAACCGTTGTGCAGGTCAAGATTGCCCGCAAGCCGCGCCGGGTGGCGGCGGTGAAGACTCTTGAGAAGCTCTTTCGCAAGGATGCCGGCGTTTCGAAGGCGGTCAAACGGCTCCAAAAGACGCGGGTGGTGCGAACGCATCGGCGCGGCGGGCGGCTCTGGGCGGACCGACCGCCGCAACTGAAGCCCTTCAGAATCGAGCGTGGGGCGTCGTGTAAGATCGTCGCCTCGCTCGACGTTTTGAAGGATCTCGCCAGCCTCGGGGACGATATCGAGGTCACGGCCGTTCGCTAGGTCGGCCGTCCCGTCGGCGGAGGGCCGGCGGGCGACACGCAAATTCGGGCGCTCCTCTCCGTTTTCCGCTTGCCAAAACGGCTGCGTATGCACGATACTAGGGTATCGTCGCTGCCGGCGGATGCCGACGGCGCGGCAACCGGGGCTTTGCGCGTCCGGCGCGGCACAGGGATGTGCGCATGAACGACCAACCGATTGCGGTGTTCGACAGCGGGCTGGGGGGGCTGACCGTTGTGCGGGAGGTTCGCCGCCGCATGCCCGGCGAGGACATCGTGTATTTCGGCGATACGGCCCGCGTGCCGTATGGCAACAAGTCCGGCGAAACGGTGTTCCGGTTCGCGTTCGAGGTCAGCACGTTCCTGCTGCGGTTTGACCCGAAACTGATCATCGTGGCGTGCAACACGGCCAGCGCGCTGGCGTTGGACGATCTGGAACCGCGACT
>CAZTVU010000296.1:0-2702 GCA_964617025.1 uncultured Planctomycetales bacterium
CCGAACGCTCCGGTCGCCGGACGGACAGCACCGGGACGATCCCCCCCCCAGGCCGCCCAACGGCAGGGCCCTCAGGCCGCTCGCGGGCGGGCGGTGGAGGCGGCGCGGCTGGCCCCGATGCCCTGAAGCCAGCGCAGCCCGGCGGCCCCGGCGATGCGCGACAACATCTCGGCACGACCGGCCACCCGGAACAACAGGCTCCTGTAACGCTCCACCGTCTGCTCCCATCGCTGCGTGTTGATCTCCAGCTGCTCCAGCAGCGGGGCCACCGACGGCGGAATCGCCCCCGGCTTGTCGTCCCGCAGCGCCCGGCCCGTCCAGTCCACCGGCGCCAGGTACGAGGCCTCCGACACGTTCGACAGCGGCGAGCCCTCCGCGTTCAGCCGCACCAGCCAGCGGTCCTGACGCGACTGTCCCTCGGCGGCCGCGTGCAGCCTCCGCTGACGCGGCGTCAGCCTCGCCCCGGCCCGCACCATCCGCCGCACACGCCGCACCCGCGACCGCGCCTGCCGCCCGCGGAACCGGTCGAACACGCTGGTGAACGCCGAATCCGCCGGCGACTCGGCCACCCGGGCCCGCACCGGGTTGAGGTCGACATACGCCATGCACGTCAGCAGCGCGGCCTCATCCGCCAGCCGCTGACACTCGAAACGCCCCTCCCAGAACCGCCGCCGGAAGCGGTCCTCGCGGTTGGCCCGCCGGGCAGTGAACTCGCTCAGCGACTTCATGAACCAGCTGATGCTCGGCCGCTGCCTAAGCTCACCCACGCGATCGGCGTCGGCCGCCAGCGCCGCCACGTCGCCCGCGCCGGGGCCGGCCGGCTGGCCGTCGGCCGTGCGACGTTTCGGGAACACCCGCAGCCAGCGCGTGGCCACCTCCTCGGCCGACCACCTGGCCGCCAGGTCCAGCCGGTTCCGCAGCACCACATGCAGGGGGTTGCTCATCGCCGCGTAGGCGTAGACCTCGATGCCAAACGCGCCCGCCCCGTCTGCCGGCCCGCCTGCGCCCACCTGTCCGCGTGCCAAGCACAGGCCGGAGGGCGGGCAGGCCGGTGCAACGCCCGACGGTCCGGATTTGATGGATACGGCCCGGCCGGCGGCCGAGCCGAGGACAGATACTCATGGCCCGGGCCGACCTCCGGCCCCGATCCTGACTCCCTACAAGGTGTACGCGGAGGGCTACAAGGTCAACCCGCCGTCGTGGTCCCGGTGGGTCGGCTGGCTGGAAAAGGACCAGGAAACCCCGGCTCAACCCCCCAAACAGAAACGCGGTCCGCGCGTCCGCTTGAAACCCGTGGCAAGACACCTTCGCCGCGACACCATCAGTCCGCCCAGAGCCAGCAACGACAGTGTGGCCGGCTCGGGCACTTCGTTGATGAAGTAGGAGATATCGAGGTTGTACGAGGGGTCGCTGCCGAAGGTGGCGGCCAGGTCGACGTAGTTCACCACGACGGTAGTACCGGGATCGACGACGAAATAGAGCGTCTGCCCGTCAGCCAGCGGACCGCCGATTCCATTGGCTCCCTGCGTGTTGGCCACGAACCATCCGTACTCCGGCGAGTCCTTGATGCTCATGGCAAACCAGTAGTTCCCATTCGCAAGTAGGAAGTTCGGAATGTCGGCCGTCACGCGGGTGACGAGTTCACCGCCAACGGTGAAGGCGGTGGACGCAATCGTGGGCGTGGTCACTCCCCAGGCGACGAGTGTGCCGCCGTTCCCGACTGACGCGCCGGAGCGGATTTCCCAATAGGCTTCGGTTATGTTACCCGGTATATTGCCCGCCCCGCCGGTGAAATAGTTGCCGCCGACCTTGTCGACGACGCCGCCCCCAGCACCGGCTGTCCAGGTGAAGTTCTCGAACGCCAAATGCGTATAACCGGTAGGGGCATAGTAAAATGCAGCCGTCATCACGGGCGTGGTGAGGGTCGGATCGCCTCCGTACCAGTCGGCCATTGCGCCCGACGACAGGACGCCGACAAGGCCCAGCGCCCAGACGCGGGACCACCAAACACGCGTACTCGTGCTGATCATGTATCTCCTCCTCCTAAACCGAGACCAGCGGGCCCGGATTCGCCAGGTAGCCTTGCCCGGCTACACCGCCGAGAATCGACACATAAGCTTATAGGCATCCACCTGACGAGTGACCACTTGCATTGTCCTCGCAGAGCGTGCCCGGAGCTTCCAGATTGCTTCCAGCCATGAATTCGCAAGTATTGGCTTGGCTATGGCTTAGAAACGACAGCTGAGGCTGCTGGCATTCTACCACTGAATTACGCCCGCACATCGATGCAAGTCCCTTTTTATGACAGGCTTGCAGGGGCCGACCCCGCTGCTGCGAGTAGCTTAGGGTCCTGCTTGTGCCCGTTGCTCTCGCGCCTGCCTCTCCGATGATACCGAAATCATCGCCAGTCGCAAGCCCCTCAGGCGGGAGATGTTCTTGGGAGATGGGCGTGTCAGGACGCCGACGCGGCGTTCGAATGGCCCCAAGCGGTCTGGAAGGACTGAATGCCGTGCGGGCCCGAGGCTGTATCCTGGGCGCGGGCGGCGCAAGAGGAACGGATCGAAATCGTCGCCGGCTCCCGCATACAGGCATATCGCAGCCGAACCCTTTCGCGCAGCGTGTGCGGTGGCCTTGGTTCCAGCTACCGGCCGCATTGGGAATCAGGCCTACGGAAGACGACTTGGGCGGTTTTCATGGCGGGG
>CAZTVU010000296.1:2712-3663 GCA_964617025.1 uncultured Planctomycetales bacterium
TTCACCGGTCCCGCGGGTTCAGTGGAACGTAGCAGCGCGTTCCTATCCCTTGTACAATCCCGGCAGGTTCGCATCGGGCGAGGAGCGGTGGTTGACGCCCGAACCGACAGGCGGCGTCGGAATTGTTGCGGGGGCCCAGATGCTGAGGACATGTCCGTCGAGTATTGCTTTCGCCGGGTTCGTCACGGCTGTGGCCTGTGGACCGGCGGGGCGAGCACAAAGCGGGGCCGCCGCCCGTCCGTCCACTGCGAGCGCCCCGGCCGGCTTCTACGGCTCTTCGAGCTGCCGCGAATGCCACGAATCGTTCTATCAAAAATGGGCGACGTCGTTTCACGGCCTGGCGATGCAGCCGTTCTCGTCGGAACTGGCCCGTTCGAAACTCACGCCACAGAAGGCGCCGATCACGATTCGCGGCGCCCGTTACCACGCTGATGTGGAAGATGGCCGTAACGCCCTGGTGGAGAGCGGGGCCGGCGGCGAACGTCGCTACCCGATCGAACATGTGATGGGCGGCAAGAACGTCTATTATTTCCTGACGAGTCTGGATCGCGGGCGTTTGCAGGTCCTTCCCGTTGCCTATGACGTCCGCCGCAAGGCCTGGTTCGACACGACCGGCAGCGCAGTGCGTCACTTCGGAGATCGCCGCGACGAGCCCCTTGACTGGCGTGAGCCGCAGCTCACGTTCAACACATCGTGTTATGGGTGCCACGTCAGCCAGTTGTCCAACAACTATGACCTGAAGACGGACACGTACCACACGACGTGGGCGGAGCCCGGCATCAACTGTGAGACCTGTCACGGCCCCGGCGGCGAGCATGTCACCCTGTTCCGCAGTCTGCCCGCGGGCCGAAAGGTGCAGGATATTCGCATCATCAGCACTCGGCAGCTCTCCGTGGAGCAGGTGAACACAACCTGCGCGCCCTGCCACGCGAAGATGGTCGTAATGACGAC
>CAZTVU010000296.1:3701-4854 GCA_964617025.1 uncultured Planctomycetales bacterium
TCACGCTCGAAGACCCCGACTTCTACCCGGACGGTCGCGACCTGGGCGAGAACTACACGTATACTTCCTGGCGAATGAGCCCCTGTGCCACTTTGGGCGGCCTCGGCTGCATTCACTGCCACACATCGAGCGGCCGATACCGGTTCGAAGGGGCAAACGCGAACAAGGCGTGCGCTCCATGCCACCAGGACAAGGTCGCGGCCCCAACCGCTCACACACGTCATAAGGCTGATAGCACGGGTACCACCTGCGTGGCCTGCCACATGCCGATGACCGAATTCGCGCGGATGCGGCGGAGCGATCACTCCATGCGGCCTCCGATGCCCGCGGCCACGCTGGCATTCCGCTCTCCGAACGCGTGCAACCTCTGCCATGCGGACAAGGACGCCGCGTGGGCGGACCGGTATGTTCGCGAGTGGCGTCCGCGGGACTATCAGGCCTCGGTAATCGCGCGGGCACGGCTGATCGATGCCGCGAGAAGGGACGACTGGTCGAGGCTCCCTGAGATCCTTGCATACATCACCAATCCGGGGCGAGATGAGATCTTTGCGAACTCGCTCATACGGCTACTCCGCAACTGTGAGGACGACCGGAAATGGGTCGCGCTGTTGGCCGCGATCAAGGATACGTCGCCGCTCATCCGGGCCAGCGCGTGCGAGGCAATGAGTACGGGGCTCACGCCGGAGGTCGTTGCGGCGTTGCTGGCGGCGACGCGCGATGAGTACCGGCTGGTGCGGGTGCGGGCGGCCGGGGCACTGGCGGGCGTGCCGGTCGAGTCCCTGAGCGAGGCCGACCGTTCCTCCCTCGCGAAGGCGGCGGCCGAGTTTGAGAAGGTGATGATGGCGCGGCCCGACGACCACGCGTCTCACTACAACCTGGGCAACTATCGCATGAGCCGCCGCGAGTTCGACCTGGCGATCGCCAGTTTCGAGACCGCCGCGCGGCTTCAGCCGGACAGCCTGCCGCCGCTGGTCAACATCTCGCTCGCGTACAACGCCACCGGGCGAAACGACCTGGCCGAGCAGAGTCTTCGCCGGGCCTTGAAGATCGACCCGGCCAACGGGCCCGCTCACCTGAACCTCGGCATGCTTCTCGCCGAGCTGGGGCGGATGGATGAGGCGGAGGCCGCGTTTCGCGCGGCGTTCAAGTCCGA
>CAZTVU010000297.1:0-4816 GCA_964617025.1 uncultured Planctomycetales bacterium
TCCGCGCGGCCTCGCCGGCGCGCTGGGCGAGATTGCGGACCTCTTCGGCCACGACGGCAAAGCCCTTACCGGCGTCGCCGGCGCGGGCGGCCTCGACCGCCGCATTGAGAGCCAGCAGGTTCGTCTGGAAGGCGATTTCGTCGATCGTCTTGACGATCTTCGCCGTTTCGTCGGAGGACTTCTTGATCTCCTCGATGGCGGCGGTCAGGCGGCCCATCGACTCTTGGCCGCGCGCCACGAGCTGGCCCGCCTCGGCCATCAGGCTGTTGGCCTGCTGGGCGTTGGCCGCGTTCTGCTTGGTCATCGAGGACATCTCCTCGAGCGAGCTGGAGGTTTCCTCGATGGCGGCCGCCTGCTCGCTCGCCCCCTGGGCCAGCGACTGGCTCGCCGCCGAAACCTGCTCGGCCGCCGACGCCGTCTGCTCGGCGCCGGCCGTCATCGATTCGATGATCCGGTTGATCGGCTTCGTGATGCTGCGGGTAATAAACAGCGCCAGGACGATTCCGAGCACCAGCGCCGCGGACAGACCGACAATCACCGTTGTCGAGGCGGTGCTCAGCGAGGAGGCCGCCTGCACGGACGTACTGGTCGTCTCGTCCATACCGGCCACGGCCGTGTTCTTCGCAGCGTCCAGCACGGCGTTGCCAACCTCGGTCCGCTTCTTGTTGAGCTCTTCCCGGGCGAACCAGTTGGCCAGGAAGCTGTTCATACAGCCCAGATATGCCTTGCCGGCGGCGCGGCACTGTTCGACTTGCTTGAGGTCTTCGGGATCTGTGGCGCCGGCCTTGATCTCGTCCAGCTTCTTGTCGACGTCTTCGAATTTCTTCGCCGTTTCCTGGAAAAGCTTGGGGTCGCGCGTCGCGATGGCCTGCCAGGTGCCGATACGGATCCAATTGCCCAGGTCGATCACGTCATTGACCAGGAAGGTCTCCCGGGTGACCTGAAGGGCCTCGGCCCTGCTCTTGTCATCGGCGGCGCCTTTCTTTATTGCCTCATCCTGGCGCTTTGCCTTGCGATCCAGGTAGGCGTAACACGTTTTCATATACTGATCCGCCGCGTCCAGCGATGCCGTCTTGTCTTTGGCCATGGCCTCGGTCCTGGCCACCGTCTCGTTGAGCAACCGCTCGTACTCGAGCGCCTTCGCCTCAGCCTTCTCGGCGTTCTGCTTCAGGACGGCGATATTGAACTTTGCGGCGTGGTCTTTCGCGTCCTTAAGTGCCTTCTTCACTCGCTCCAGATTCGCCCTGGCTCGCTCGAGAAAGTCCTTCTCTTCGGTGAAGGCGAACCCGCGGGCCTCGTACATGGTGCTCAGCGAATCCCGCTCCACCTCGTTGGCAATGCCGACGGCCGGAACGCTGGCATATGCCAGCGTGTTGGCAATCGTCTTGACGTTCGACATGCTCCACACGGCGATACCGCCCAGCGACAGCGCGATCACAAGCAACGCGCCGAATCCCACACCGATCTTCGTCCCGAGTTTCATGCTCTTGAACATGGTCGACCTGCCTCCCAGAAAGGCCGCCGTGCCGGCGGCAAGAATCAAACCGGAAACAATGCCCCAGAGTGAAAAGGAAATGCCCGAGTTCGATGCTGTTCGAACGGAGCGCGGCGGATCGCGGTTACCCTCAGCGGCGGTCGCCGCGGGTCGGACGGGCGCCTTCTCTCGCGTACCAGGCACGGACGGATCCGGCGTCCGAGCAACCTCGGCCGTCGAGTGCGCATGCGCAGACGTGACCGATGCGGCCCGTGCCTCGGCGTGCGACGGCTGCGTCGCTGCATTCGCGGAGTCGCGCTGCACCTCGGCCTTCGAGCGCGGGACCGCAGAGCTGCCGGCGGCGCCGCGCGAAGATTCGCCGTGCGTTGTGCGATCAACCGGTTCTTCGGCCGCCTGAATCGGCGACGTTGTGGCAACTTCGTGCACAGGTCTCGTGCGGTAGGCCAGCAGCCGTTTTTCCTCAGGATGCGGCCCCAGCCACTCGATCTTGCCATCCTCCACGCGGTAGAGCGCACCGACCACCTTCAACTTGCCACCGGCCACGAGCTTGCGTATTGCCGGACTGACTCTCGTTAGATCGTCGATGGCCTGCCACACGTTCTCGCGAATCGCGGCCGGTATCAGGTCTTTCCCGTGCACACCCGGATGGGCCCTCTGCGCGGTCGCGACGGCGTTCCGGATCGCATTCAGCAGCGGCGGGATATTGCCGTGGAGTTCCGCGCCGGTCGCCACGGCCGTGACCGCTCCGCATTGCGTGTGTCCCAGAATCACCAGCAACGGCGTGCCGAGGTGTTCCACGCCGTATTCGATCGAGCCGACTTCGTCGGTGTTGCAGACGTTGCCGGCCACGCGAACGCCGAAGATATCTCCGATGCCGACGTCGAAGATCCGCTCCGCGGGCACGCGGGAATCGGAGCAGTAGACCACGGTTGCGAAGGGATGCTGCCCATTGGTGGAAGTGTCGGCCAGTCGGGCGGCATCCGTGTGCGGGTGCCTACACTTGCCGGCCGCAAATCGGGCATTGCCGAGCTCCAACCAGCCCAGCGCGGTGTCCGGCGCGGGCCGGCTCGTCGGCGGATTGCCGGACGCGGCGGAACCCGGCATCGCCAGGACGACGACCGTGGCGAGGACGGCGACAAACGCATTCATTCCTCTGCGCATGGATTCGCCTTTCCCGCCGGCGCGGGGCTCGGCACGGCGGCGACGGCGCCGACGTCGTCTGCCGTCAGGACCCGGCTGATGTCCAGCAGGATCGTGACGCGGTTGTTCGCCTTGCCCATGCCGAGGATGAAGTCCGTATCCACCGAGACGCCGAACGAGGGGGGCGGCTCAATGTCGTCGGAGGCGATGTCGAGCACCTCGGAGACCTTGTCCACCATGATGCCCATCTCGACGCGTCCGACGTCGACTACGATGATGCACGTTTCGTCCGTCGCCTCGGCCGGGGGCATGTCAAACTTGCGCCGGAGATCGACCACGGGGATCACCTTGCCGCGCAGGTTGATCACGCCCCGAATAAACTCCGGCGTGCGGGGCACCGCGGTGATGTCCATCATGCCGATGATCTCGCGGACCTTGAGGATCTCAAGTCCGTATTCCTCGCCGGCAAGACCGAACGTCAGGTACTTGCCGCCGAGACTGCGGCCCTGCACGCTTGCGAGGTCCGCCGCTTCCGTCGTTGTGTTCATATAGGCACTCCTGTCTCCGCATGGAATGAATGCGGAAGGAGGAATGATGACGGCGAGCGTCGCGGTGAACGGCGCTGGGGTTCATCATTCATCCTTCTGCACTCATCCCCGTCAGGGAACGGCGCCGCGGGCGATGCAAAGTACGCCCCCGACGTCCAGAATCAGACCAACGCGTCCGTCTCCGAGGATGGCCGCGCCGGAAACGCCGACCACTTCGCCGAGGGCCCGCCCCAGCGATTTGATCACGACCTGCTGCTGGCCGAGCAGCGCGTCCGCCAGCAGCGCACAGCGCTGTCCCTCGTGCTCGACGACGACGAGCAGAGCGGCGGTCGGGTCCTCGCATGCGCCGCGGACGCCGAGAAGCCGATGCAGGCGGTGCACCGGGACGAGCTGCCCGCGGAGCAGGACCATTTCGCCCTGCCCCTTCACCGTCGAAAGCGCGGCGGGTTCGGGTCGAAACGCCTGCTCGATGTTCACCGTCGGCAGCACGTAGGTCTCGTTGCCGACTTTGAGGAGCATGCCGTCGATGATCGCCAGCGTGAGCGGCAGGCGGATCGTGAACGTCGAGCCCTTGCCCTTGGTGGAGCTGATCTCGACGCGGCCGCGCATGGCCTCGATGTTCTTCTTGACCACGTCCATGCCCACGCCGCGGCCCGAGACGTCGGTCACCTTCTCCGCCGTCGAGAACCCCGGTGCGAACAGCAGCTCGAACACTTCGCTCTGCGACAACTCGCGGCCGGGCTCGACGATCCCGCGTTCCACGGCCTTGGCGAGAACGCGGTCCGGGTCGATACCTCGGCCGTCGTCCTGGATCTCGATGACGACCTTGCCGGCCGCGTGACTGGCTCGCAGGGCGACGACGCCCTCCGCAGGCTTGCCCCGTTGCCGTCGCTCCTCAGGCGTTTCAATGCCGTGATCGACGGCATTGCGCATCATGTGCACGAGCGGATCGGCAATCGCATCGACCATGTTGCGGTCGATTTCGGTATCCTCGCCCTCCGCGATGAAGCGGACCTGCTTGCCCGACTTGCGCGCGAGGTCGCGGACGAGACGGGTCATCTTCTGGAAGGTGCCCTTGAGCGGAACCATCCGCATGGACAAGGTGAGGTCCTGCAATTCTCGGGTAATCTTGTCCGACTGGGCGACCTTCCGGGCTAGGACATGGCTGGAGGTGTTTCGCACGAGGGGATCCTGGCTGACCATTGACTGGGCGATGACCAGTTCCCCGACCATATCGATGAGTCTGTCGAGCCGGGCCATGCTCACCCGCAGCGTGGCGTCGGCCTCGGTCGCGCCGCCTGTCTGTTGTTGGATGCGCAGCGCTTCCGCAACGCTCTTCGCGTCCGTGGCGCCGGCCCTGACCAGCCTCACGCCGATCGGGCCGGGCTCGACCTTCGCAGCAACCTGTTCGACCTGCCGGCGATCGACCTGCCCGCGGGCGACGAGGATATCCCCGACCCGCAGGGGAGCCGGCGCGGCCGACGTGGATTCCTCCGGGGCATCGAGCCGCTCGAGCAGGGCCTCCACGCCTTCCAGCTCCGACTCCGCGGAGCCGTCGAGGCGCAATTGCACCTGCTCCACTATTGATTCCTGTAAAAGTAATGTAATTGCGTTCCGGATGCCGACACATGTG
>CAZTVU010000298.1:0-4808 GCA_964617025.1 uncultured Planctomycetales bacterium
CTCGATCTGCGCGCCGCTCTGCTTGCCCAGCGTCACGGTCGTCTTGCGAAGCTGGCCGTCGGCGGCAACGAAGACCTGCCCTGTGCGGCCGGACGGATCCCGGATGCAGGCACTCGCGGGAATCCACAGCCCGGGGGCCCCGGCCGTCGACGTGCGCGTCGCGGGACTCGGCTCCGGCAGGAAGACGACCTGGGCCGATCCCTCGTAGCGGAGAAACTCGTCCGGTTCCTCGATGCGGACCTTGACCTGAACGGTGGCCTTGGAGTAGTTCGCCCCCGGATCGATCCACAGGACGCGGCCCCGATACCGGCGGTCCTTGTACGCATCCGGCGTGACCACGCAGTGCATCCCCTGTCGGACCCGCGCGATGTCCAGCTCGCTCACGTCCACCTCGACGCGAAGCGCGTCCATGTCCGCAATCAACGCGAACTGGGCGTTCGCCATGGCACCCCGGCCGCCCTCGGCCGCCACGAAGTCGCCGACCTCCACATTTCGCTCCAGGATCACACCGTCGATCGGCGCGACGACCTCGCAGTCGGACAGCATCTTTTGCGAGTAGCTGAGCACGGCCTCGGCCGCCGCGATCTGCGCCCGGGCCTCATCATAGGCGCGCTTCGCCTCCGCATACTCGATCTCCGGCGCCGTGCCGTCCCGATAGAGCCGCTCCACCCGCGCGAAGTTGATCTCCTGAAACGCGAGGTTGGTCCGGGCACGCTCCAACTGGGCGGCGGCTTCGTCCCGCCGGGCACGGTAGATCACATCCTCGATCCGCGCCAGCACCTGCCCCTTCTTCACCCGGTGGCCCTGCTCGAAGTACAAGGCGACGATCTGTCCCGAAACCTTGGTGCTGACCTGCACCTTGTGATCGGAAACGATCTTGCCCGTCGCCGTCAGGATCGGCGCCGGCCCCGGCTCCTGCTGCCGCACGACACTGACCAGCGGCACCTCGGCCGCCGTTGACATCCGCGGCCCCAGGTAGCGGCTGAGCTCGTCGCGCTTCAAATACGCGCCGATCCCCGCGCCGCAGAGCAGCAGGAGCAGAACGAGGACTCGCCATCCGCGACGCCCCCCGGTACCGCCGGCCGGACGCTGATCCTTGGCGATCCTCAACGTCTGCAACTGGCTTTTCACGTCCGGGGAGGGAGCCATAGGATATTCATCGTTAAGCTTTTCTGAGGGCTTCAATTACGGGCACCCTCGCCGCCCGCATCGCCGGAAACAACGCGCCGAACGCTCCGACGAACGTAGCGAGCGCCAACGCCGTCGCCAGAATGCCAGGCGTCACCTTCAGCTCGAACGCCATGACCGTCCACGTGGTGTCCGATAAATAGTCCTGTCTCGATCCGCTGGCCAGCATGCTCATGGCCAGCCCGAACACGCACGCCGTCGTGCAGATCAGCAATGATTCTACGACGAAGGCCGCCATGATGGATTGACGCGGAAACCCGATCGTGCGCAGCATGGCGATTTCACGACGCCGGCTGTCAACGGCGGCATACATGGTGTTGGCGACGGCGAACATGGCACCGATTGCCATGATGCCCACGAGGATGGTCGTGAGAAACACGATCTCCCGAGTTTTTGCCGCCAACTCGGCGTAATAGGCGGTTTCTCGCTTGGCGTCGAGGTTGACCGCGGGACTGCGAATGTAGTCGATCGCCGGCTGTATCGCCTCCGCGTTCGCCAATCGGAGCAATGCGCTGGTCGTGAATCGGCGGTTGTACGAGTCCGCGACGGCCGTGCGGGGCGCCCAGATCTCGCTTTCGATCGCGCTGCCGCCGGCGTCGAAGACGCCCACGACCGTGAACGGGCGATTGCCGAGACGGCCGATGACGACCTCCCCGCCAACATCCAGGCCGGTATAACGCTCCTGCGCCGCCTTGCCCACCACAACCTCAAGAAGCCCCGGCTGGAACCGTCGTCCCGCGACCAACCGCAGCTCGGAATGGATTTCAAAGGCGATTTCGTCCACACCGCGAACGCCGACGTTGGCCATCGTGCCCTTCGGACCCCGCCGGGGGATGGACGTCTGCACGCAGAGTTCGTGGCTGATGAGGAGCCGGCCGGCGGCGTCGCGGTCGATGCCGGGCGTCTGCACAAGCCGGGCGGCCTCCTCCGGGGTGATGAAGCTGGTGCTCTCGGCCGTCGCACCGGGCTTGAGGACGATGAGGTTCCGCGGCGACCCGCTCGCGGCGAGCGACGCCCGCATCCCCGCCGCGAACGACAACAGGACGGACAGCACGCAAACGACGACGGTCACGACGACAAACGTCAGCGTCGTGCTCAGCTTCCGCACGAAGAGATTGCGCCAGTTGTAGGAAAGCGGCAGCGCCACAGCGATGTATTCTATTCGAGGACACGCATCGCGGCCACGACCTTCAGCCGTAGGGCCGACCAGGAGGGCCACACGGCCGCCACAAGACCGATCGCCAGCGAGATCCCGACCGCCTGAAGACACACCACGGGCCGGACGTTCAGGTGCATGATCAGCGGGACGGTGTAATCCTTTAGCGGGGTGTAGGTGAAGGCGATATACGGCCCCAGGGCGCCGACGAGGCCGCCGATCATACAGAGAAGCAGGCTCTCGGCCTGGATCTGCGTGAAGGCGAACCGCCCGCTGAAACCCAGCGACTTCAGCGTGGCGATCTCGCTGATGCGATCGCGAAAGTTCATGCTCATCGTGTTCATCGCCGCCATGACGGCCACGAACACGGTCACCGCGGCCAGAATCGTCAGATTCCGCGGAAGGTCGAACTGCTGCGTGATGAACTCGTTCATGAAGGCCTTCTCGTCCTGCGTCTTGGTCTCGTCGGACGAGCGGGCAAAAAGGTTGTCGATCTCGACGCGGTAGTAATCGACATCCGCGGCGGTGGCACACTTGACGAAGAAGAAGCCGACCCAGCCCTCCGACAGACCGGCCTGCTTGGCCTTCTCGTCGAGGTAGTCGAGCCGACACCAGTTCGTGATCGGATCGTTGGTGTTGCGGCCGATGGAGATCACGTGGAACTCCGTCGGATCGTACGGTGGCAGCGAGGAACGGATGGTGATGCGGTCGCCGACTTTCCAGCCGAACTGGCCGGCCGTCGCCGAGCCGACGATGATCGCCGCCCGATCGCGATTCCAGGCGTCGATCTCCTGCTGCGTCAACTCGTACTCGGGAAACGTCGCGATGAACGTGTCGGGATCGGCCCCGAGCGTGGACAGCGGGCGGGGATCATCCTGAACCTTGCCGCCGATCCATCGCAGCCCGCAGACCGACAGGATCCGCGTCCGCGTCGGGTCGAGCGCCTCGATCTTGGCGCGGTAGCCGCGGGGCAGCGGGTTGACCAGCGACGTCTTGTGGGTGACGGCAAGGCGGAGTTGGCGAGCCGAATTATCCAGAAAAGCGTTCACGCCGTCGACCACCGCCATTGACAGCACGAAGATGGTAAGCGGCAGCGCCACCGCCACGACTGTCAGCACCATTCGCAGCGGGTTGCGGGTCAGGTTGCGAAACAGATAGATGAGCCGAAGCATGTTGGCGCTACCCTTCCCGAAGCGATACGACCGGCCGCAGCCGGCCCGCGCGGATCGCCGGCACGATCGCTCCCACGATCGCCACGCCGCCCACCGCCGCCAGCGCCGCCAGGACGATCCCCGGGGAAAGACGAATCTCGAACGCCAGGGTCGTGAACGTGGTCGCCCCGAACATGTCCTTCCGGTTGCCCGCCAGCGCCAACCACCCCGCGCATGCCAGGCAGCCGGCCAACCCACCGATCATCGCCAGAAGAACCGCCTCGATCAGGAAGCCCGCAACCACCTGCCGGGCGGAAAAGCCGATCGTTCGAAGCATGGCGATTTCGCCCGTGCGGCCGGCGACCATGGAGAACATCGTATTGGCAATCGAAAACACCGCGGCCGCGCACATGACGCCCACGAGCATGTATGCGATCAGGAGGTACATGCGAATCAGTTTCGACTGCCCCTGCCAGTACTGCGCCTCGGTCTGGGCGGCCAGTTGAATGGCCGGGCCCCGGATCTGGTCGATTACCGCCTGGGCATCGGCGCCGTCGCGCAATCGCAGGCTGGCGGACGAGTACATCCTGCGATTGTACGCATCCATCAGCGTGGGCAGGTAGCCCCAGATCTCGCTTTCCATCGGTCCGCCGTCGGCCGTGAAATGCCCGACGACCCGGAAGCCCCGATTGCCGCCGTAGCCAAGGTCGACGACATCCCCGATGCTCAGCCCGGCGAACTGCCCCGCGGCCGCGACGCCTACGATGACTTCCCGCTCTCCCTTGGAGAACATCCGTCCCACGATCCGCACGCTCGGGTGGATCCGAAAAGCCGGATCGGTCACGCCGCGTACCGCCACGTTCGCCGAGGTCCGCCCGCCGTCCCGTAGTCGAGGCCTGGAGACCTGACAAACCATCTCGGGGGCCAAAAGCGGCTCGCCGGAGGCCGCATCGCGCGCCACGTCCGTCAGTTGAGTCAGCCGGTTGAACTCATCCGGGTGGATCGCGCTGTTGCTCTCCGCCGTCGCCCCGCCCTTCAGGACGATGAGCTTCCGCTCATCGCTCGCCCGCGCGAAGGAGTATCGCATCGCCGCGGCAAAGCTCAGCATCCAGACGAGTACCCCGACCACGGCCGCAACAACCAGCACGGTCAGCACCGTTGTGCTCTTCCGGACAAACAAGTTTCGCCAGTGATAGACGAGCGGGAGGCTCATGAGCGTACCGCGGTTGGTCCCTTGAGAAGCTCCTCGGTCTGGTGATCCGTTGGTCCGTTATTCCGTTGGTCCGGGCAGAGACTACTTGGTTACTCGGTTG
>CAZTVU010000299.1:0-4807 GCA_964617025.1 uncultured Planctomycetales bacterium
GTGTGCGGCAGACCGTCCGAGGCAAAGCGGTGGCGTTGCCACCGCACTCCACAGGTGCCGACGAACAATGGATGACGCGAGGCAGTTGGCCGGCGAGGGCGTGAAGCAACAGGCCGGCGAGGGCGCCGGCCCTACTGTGGTGCCGACGCCCTCGTCGGCGCGGAAGAACAAAGTAAATGGCCGACCCCAGCGCTGCCATTGGCGGCATCCCGAAATTGCGCGTGTGTCGTGCGCGCCGCTTGCGCCGGAAGATTCTGTCCCGACCTCAACTCGGGCGGCGGTCGCCCCGCCCGTCTTGTATGGCGCGACCTGTGCGTTTTGGAGTGCGGCGGCCTTGCCGCCGCTTTTCCCGGGGCGCGCCAAGACGCACCGGTGTGCGGCAGACCGTCCGAGGCAAAGCGGTGGCGTTGCCACCGCACTCCACAGGCGCCGACGGACGACGAATGACGCGGAGGGGATATCCGCAAGGACGCGGACGCGGCCGGATCGTCTTCGAAAAAGCTTGCCGGGAGAACAAGAATCGGGGCATATGATCGAAAAACGCTTTCGGAGGCCCGCACCCCGGAACACGCCCGTCGTTCGGCAGTGAGTTCACCGGATCATCTGACGTTTTTCGTTTTCTCGCTTTTTCCGCTTTCCGGCGTCGCCGTATGCAGCGCCGGGTGGTACTCAGGCCCGCGGGCCCGAGATGTCCTCCCACTGGATGCCGAGTTTCCCGGCCGCGTAGCCCATGGCGTCGAGGTGGTCGCCGTACGCCAGCATCCAGTGCGAGTCGCGGACCTCGTAGAGCAGCCGCCGCCAGTCGCCCTCGATCTCCACATCCTGCTGCGACCGGCAGATCTCGTAGAACGGGTTGCTCTCCACCGTCCCCCGGAACCCAAGCCACCGACCCTTGCAGTACTCCGGATCGATCAGCGTCAGCACCTGCCCCTTGGGCATCTCCACCTTCGGCGCCGCCCCGTACTCGCTCTCGTAGTGCGTCACGATCCGCGCCGGCTCGTACCGCGCCCCGTCCATCCGCCGCGGCGACGTGCAGTGCGCGCACGTCACCATCCCCTTGTGCGGGAACGTCGAGTTGTGCATGAACACCGGCCGCCCCGACACGTGCCGAAGCAGCACGCCCGCCGGGATCACCACGAAATCCGACTCGCAGAACGCCAGCAGCCCCTCGTCGTTCAGCAGGCTCAGCGTCAGGCACGCCGTCGTCTGCGACATCGGCATGATCGTCCCCATGCAGCTCTTGATCGTGAACGCCTCCGTCCCGTGCTCGCGCATCAACTGCTTGAAGACCGCGTACAGCACGAACGCGTTCACCAGGAAGCCCTTCTCCGTGTCGAGCGTCGTCCCCGGCAGCGACAGGTATCGCTCCGCCCACTGCCCCGCCCGCGCCGTCAGCTTCGCGTCGGCCAGCGCCCCGCGGATCCGTGGCTCCAGCGACTCGTAGCGGACGTCCACGATCTCCATCTTGTACCGGTCCGCGACGTACTGCGGCGCCTCCGGAGCATACTTGCCCCACGACCCGCCGACCGCGACGATCCGCGTCCCGATCAGGTTCTTCACCCCGTACAGCCCCCGCAGTCTCCACAGCACATCCGCGTAGTCGTCCACGACGACGTCATGCACCGACGCGCCGCTCGCCGCCCACGCGCCCGCCCGGTCGGTCCGCAGGTATTGCACGCTCAGCGCCTCGTACCAGTAGTACACCGGGCCCGACCGGTGCCGCACGAACACCACGGCGGGCCGATCCGCCGGCAGGCACGCCCGCAGCACGGCCCCCGACCCCGTGGCGGGATACACCAGGACGGCGTCGCACTCCGCCGCCCGCGCCCGCCCCGCCTCCTCGGCGGTCTTGACCCGCACGAGGGGCAGGAACTCCACGGGAAACCCAGCCCCCGCCCGCAGCGCATCGAGCTCCTTTGCGATCCGCTCGGCCTCCTGCGCCGCCGCCGCCTCCGTCTGGATCCCGCCCCACGACTTCCACGACGTCGCCTCCCGCTTTTGCGATGTGGCGTACATCAGGATCGGCTGAACCCGCAGCGCCCGGCCGGGGACCAGCAGCCGCCGCTCGGGATCCCACTCCTCCAGCCCCCGCCCCGCATCGCCCGCCGGCGCGGCCGCCCCATAGGCCGCCAACCCCGCCCCGGCCAGCACACCCGTCGTCAGCCCCAGAAACTCCCGTCGATTCAGACCGTGACAACACATGGCCACCTCCGGCTCGGAATTGGCTCCCCGCAAAGCGCCGCCCGCAAGACCCCGGCAACGCCGACAGGACCCATGGATGGTAACGGTCCCGCTTCGGCCGACGCAAGCCGTCGGGGTGCTCCGGCGCTGCATCGCCGGAAGGCGAAAAAGGCGCCAACGGTTCCGTTCCGCCGGAACCACACCGTCGGCGCCGTAGAAAGACGCTGTTCGACAACCGTCTCTTGAGAGTGTAGCAGGATCACAGGGCTCTCGCCGCCGCGATCGGCGGATGCCGCACCGCTTTTCGCGTGGTCCGCGTATTCTGCGGTGCCCAAACGGAATCGAACCGCGAAGCGGCGGAAGAAGCGAAATCCGGCCGGCATGGCGTGGAAAAGCTCTGTATCGCTGCTGCCGTCCTCGCGTTTCTCGTTTTTCGCTTTCCCAAGGTTGCGATACGCGCCGACATGAGGCACCGTGACGCCCCGTGGACACCGCGACCGCGCGCCGCTACCCTCTGCGAATGCCCTCGCACGCTCACCGCAGCGGCGAGCCCGGGCGGCCGGCGCACACGCATCCCGCAAGGAGCAGGAGGTCTCAGTCATGACCGGTGCCGTTCTCCGTTGGGGACTCCCGCAACCGACCCCATCAGTCCTGTGCGCGGTCCTCGCGATCGCCGCCGCCTTCGTCCTCCCGCGCCCCCTCGCCGCCGCCGACCCCTGGATCACCTACGACGGCCACGACGGCTCCGGCAAGGGCAAACGAATCGTCCTGGTCTCCGGCGACGAGGAATACCGCTCCGAGGAGGCCCTCCCGCAACTCGGCAAGATCCTCGCCAGGCACCACGGCTTCACCTGCACCGTCCTCTTCGCCATTGACCCCAAGACCGGGATGATCGACCCAAACACGAGAGACAACATCCCGGGCCTCGATGCGCTCCGCAAGGCAGACCTGATGATCATCGCCACGCGATTCCGCGACCTGCCCGACGACCAGATGAAGCACGTCGCCGAGTACGTCGACGCCGCCCGGCCCATCCTCGGCATGCGGACCGCTACGCACGCCTTCAACATCCCCACGGGAAAGACCTATCACCGCTACAGCTTCAACAGCAAGGAGGACGGCTGGGACGGCGGCTTCGGCCGCCGAATCCTCGGCGAGACCTGGATCAACCACCACGGCCACCACGGCAAGCAGAGCAGCCGCGGCGTCATCGCCCCCGATGCCAAGGACCACCCCATCGTCCGCGGCTGCGGCGACATCTGGGGGCCCACGGACGTCTACACCGTCCGCCTGCCCCTACCCGGCGACAGCAAGCCGCTCGTCCTCGGCCAGGTGCTCGAGGGCATGAAGCCGGCCGACAAGCCCGTCTCCGGCAAGCAGAACGACCCGATGATGCCCGTCGCCTGGATCAGGACGTACCCGGGCGCCCAGGGCCGCACCGGCCGCGCCTTCACGACCACGATGGGCGCCGCCACCGACCTCGAAAGCGAGGGCCTCCGCCGCCTCCTCGTCAACGCCGTCTACTGGTCCCTCGGCATGGAAAAGCAGATCCCGCCCAAGGCCAGGGTCGACATCGTGGGCCGCTACAGCCCATCGCCTTTCGGCTTCAACGGCTACCGCAAGGGCCTCACCCCGCTCGACCACAGGATGGACTGACGTCCGCAGGGCCCGGCCTGCCGGACAGCGGCCCCTGTCTGTCCCCCTCATTCGGCCCGCGCCTCACCCCCGCGGCCGCAGGCGCACCAGGCACAGCCCGAGGAAGATCATCGCCGTCGCCTCCGCGATCCCCGCCCCGCAAGCCCCGCACACCGGCGGCTCCTCCACCGCCTCGTACACCGCGGGCGCCGGCGCGGGCATCGGCGTCGTCACCTCCGCCGACACCGCCCACGCGCTGAATCCCTTGTCGTTGTACGCCGCCAGGCGATAGCGATACCGCGTCGCCGACATCACGGACGAATCGGCATAGTTGACCACCCCCGCCGCCACCGTCGTCAGCCCCTCCCAATCCCCATCGCCCGTCTTCCGCTGAATCACGAACCCGGTCTCATTGTCGGACGCATCGACCCACGTCACGTCCACCTGCTGCGGCCCCGCGGTCTGCACCGTAACGTCCGCCGGCGGATCCGGTATCCCCGGCGACGGCGGCGGCGGGACCACGACGAACACCGCCGTCACCGTCTTGTCCCCATCCATCGTCAATGTCGCCGGGTCCGCGCTCCCCGTGACGTCGCCCTCCCAATGGTCGAATCGATACCCCGCTCCGGTCGCCGGGCTGAGCACCACCGTCGTCCCCCTGGCATAGCTCGCTAGGTCCGGCGTCCGCACCACGCCGCCGGCCCCCGCCGGGGACACCTCCACCGACAGCGCGTACTGCGGCGGCGGCAGCGCCACAAACACCGCCGCAATCGCCTTGTCGCCGTCCATCGTCACGGTCGCCGGGCTGGCGTCGCCCTCGAGTCCGCCCTCCCAATGATCAAACCGGTATCCGTCCACCGCCTGCGGCGTCAACCGAACCTGGGTGCCCGCGACATAGCTCTGCTGCTCCGGCCATCGCTCGACGCCCCCCGCGCCCGCCGGCAGCGTCGTCACACTCAACGAATACTGCGGCGGCGGCAGCGCCGCGAAC
>CAZTVU010000300.1:0-4758 GCA_964617025.1 uncultured Planctomycetales bacterium
TCGGCAAGAACTTCAACGGCGACGAATACGCCGACACACTTGCCCGGTCCCACGTCAACGCGATCTGCGTTTTCGCCAAGGGCCACCACGGCTACGCCTACTTCGACACGAAGATCGGCACGCGCCATCCCGGCCTGGCGTTCGACCTGATGGGCGAGCAGATCAAGGCCTGCCACAAGCGCGGCATCGCGGTCTGGGTGTACTTCTCCATCGGCGTCGACGAGCTCTACAGCAGCACGGAGCAGGAGAGCGACGGCACGCCCAATCCTCGGATCGACAAGCGAGCGGTCGGCAACGACTCCCACTACGTCCAGGACTACCTCCGGCCGATGATCACCGAGGCGGTCCGCGGCTACGACATCGACGGCGTGTTCTTTGACTTCCCGGGCGATGAGGCGTTCGTGCAGGAGACCATTCGGCTGATCAAGGGCATCAAGCCCGGCGTGGTCATCGCGTACAACCACCAGTGGGAGAAGACGCGCGACGAACTGTCGAAGCTCGACGTCCTCGAGATCGAGAGCTGGCGGCACAAGCAGACGCTCTACCACTGGCCGTACGTCGCCCGCTATGCCCGCGGGGCGGTGCCGATGACGGCGATGACGATCCGCTTCTGGAAGGGGTGGGGCGACTTCGGCGGCATCGCGGACGAGGCCATGCTTCGCTACGAGGCGGCCACGGGCCTGGCCAACGGCTGCCTCCTGACGATCGGCGACCACCTTCATCCCCACGGGCGGCTTGATCCGGCCCTGTACGGCCGCATCGGCCGCATCTTCGCCGAGGCGAAGCGGATCGAACCCTACGTCATCGATTCCGAGAGCATCCCCTACGTTGCCCTGCTGCGGCAGGCCGAGACCGCCTGCCACGCGCTCGTCGATGCCGGCATTCACTTCTCGGTGATTGATCCGTCGCAGGACCTCGCGCCCTATAGGGCGGTCGTGGTTCCCGACGCCTCGAAGGTCGATGCCACATACGCGGCGAAGCTCGATGCCTATGTGCGGCAGGGCGGCGGCCTGTTGGCCCTCGGCAGGCCCGGACCCGAGCTGGCCGCCCTACTGGGCGTGCGCGTCGAAGGTCAGGCCGAGCCCAGCTACGTCCGGCATGACGGGCGCGCCTTCGCGCCGTTGCTGGCGACCGACTATTACACCTACGAGAAGGTCTTCGTGGCGGACGCCGTCGGCGATACGGCCGTCGTGGCGCCGCTGGTCTGGCCGATGAACCACGGCACGATTCACGAGTCGCGCCGGCAGAGCCCGCCCATGGAGAAGGAGTCCGGCCACGCCGCGATCACCTGCCGACGTGTCGGCGACGGACAGGCGTCGTATGCCGCCGTCCCGCTCCTCGATGTGTACGCCTCTTGGGGCTATACTCCGATGCGCGAGATGGCCGGCGGGATCTTGCTGCGAATGATTCGCCCGCAGGACCGGCTGGCACAGGTCGCCTCGCCCGCCCCGATCGAGATCTCGCTCAACCGGCAGGCCGACCGGGTGATTGTCCACCTGGTTCACTGTCCGCAGAGCCGCCGCACGGCGAGTTCGTTTCAGGAAAAAGACGCCGACTTCGTCAACCGCGAGCCCATGATCGACGGCATGCCGTCAATCGTCGGGGCGAGGCTTCATCTGGCCGACTCGTTGGCGAAAGGCCGTAAGCTGCGGGTCGTCGCGACGAATGAGGTCATCGCCCCTGCCGGCGTGGATGCGGGCGTCGTCACCTATGACCTTCCCCCATTCACGATCGGCATCGTACTGGTGACGGAGCCGTAGGATGCACCGGCCTCGGCCGATTCCACCGGGGGGGCAGGAAACCCGGGGCAGGGGCGACTCGCTCGATCGCCCTCGCCTCTGTAAAATACCGGCCGGATTTGCCGCGAGCGGGCGGTCCTCGAGTGTCGGACCGTCGGGAGATACCGACTGATGAAGCGACGCGTGGCCATTACCGGGATGGGTTGGATCACCCCGCTGGGGTTTGAAATCGACGACGTCTGGCGGAAGCTGCTCGCCGGAGAGAGCGGGATCGGCCGGACGACGATCTTCGACGCCTCGACCTTCCCGACGACGTTCTCCGCCGAGGTGCGCGGTTTCGACCTCGCGAAGTATCTGGGCGCCGATTACGAGACGCACAGGCAGGCCAGCCGCAACGCCGGCTTCGCCTTGGCCGCCGCCCGGCTGGCCTGGGACGACGCGGGCCTGCCGCGCTGCAACGGCCTGGATCCCGCGATGGTGGGCGTCTATCTCGGGGCCGGCGAGGGGCCGATGGACTTCGACAACTTCGTCGCCGCCGCCGTCGCCGGCTGGGATCCGCAGGCCAACGGAGGCCGCGGCGATCTCGATGCCCGGCGCTGGGCCGAGGTGGCCTACGAACGGCTCAACGACACGGTCGAGTTCGAGCAGGATCCCAACATGGCCGCCGGCCACATCGCGAGCCTTTTCGGCGCCCGTGGGCCCAACTTCAACACACTGACGGCCTGCGCCGCCAGCACGCAGGCGATCGGCGAGGCCACGATGCTCATCCGCCGCGGAGATGCCGACATCATGATCTCGGGCGGCACGCACAGCATGATTCACCCCTTCGGAGTCACCGGCTTCAATCGGCTGACGGCCCTGTCCACCCGCAACGACTCCTATCAAACCGCCTCCCGGCCGTTCGACCGCACCCGCGACGGGTTCGTCCTGGGCGAGGGCTCGGGCATCCTCATCCTGGAGGAGTATGAACACGCCCGGCGCCGGGGCGCGAGGATCTGGGCGGAGGTCGTCGGGTACGGCTCGACGGCCGACGCCTTTCGGGTGACCGACATCCATGAGGACGGCCGCGGGGCGATCGCGGCCATGCGTTTGGCCCTGGAGGACGCGGGGCTCACCCCTGCGGACATCGACTACATCAGCGCCCACGGCACCGGGACCGAGGAGAACGACAAAATCGAGAGCAAGGCGATCACCGCTGTGTACGGCGAGTACGCTCGGAAGGTGCCCGTCAGCTCCATCAAGAGCATGATGGGGCATTTGATCGCGGCCGCCGGCGTGGTCGAGCTGATCACGTGCGTCCTGGCGATCCGGGACCAGGTGGTGCCGCCGACGATGAATTACAGTGAGCCGGATCCGAACTGCCAGCTTGACTACGTGCCCAACAAAGCTCGGCCGTGGCGCGTGCGAAACTGCATGTCCAACAGTTTCGGCTTCGGCGGACAGAACGACGCCCTCGTGGTGACGGGGGCTTTGCAGGACAGTCGGCAGGGGCTATAATTCGCCCGACCGCGTCGAGAGACGCCGAGCGGTCCAGCGATCGGACTGTGCGACGAGGCGTCTGAAGGAGCATCTCCATGACATGGCGTCGGATGTGGCGTTTCGCGATACTGGCCGCCTCGGGCGGGGTGGTCTTCCAGACCACGACCACGAGCTGCACCACACAAGTGGTGGAGGCGCTGGCGGCGACGGTGGCCCAGCTTATCGCGACGTCGATCTCGGACCTGCTGCTGGGTAGCCTGCAGACGGGCACGGTGTAACAAGGGAGGCTGACATGAGACTCAAGAGGCTGTATCGCGCGCTGATGCTGATCGCTTCCGGCGGCGTCGTTTTCCAGACGACGACAACCTCCTGCACCCCGGAGCAACTGGAGGGGATCGCCAAGTACATCTTCGGCCTGATCATCTCTGCTTCGTTCAGCAGGTTGTAGGGCGGGCAAGGGCGGAGCCGGGTGTCGGTGCCGGGCGACGGTCTGTTGACGTCGCGCGGCATGTGGATGCCGAACCGCCGGGTCGGTTGTTCACAGGGGCGGGGGCTGGCTTGTTTACAGCCCCCGCCTTTTTCTTATAATGCCGGGTCCTGAGTGAGCTTCGACGGCTGCATGGAGGACGCTGCCCGATGGCGCATCTGGGCGTCAACATCGATCATGTCGCCACGGTCCGGCAGGCCCGGCTGGCGGATGAGCCCGATCCGGTCTGGGCGGCGGTGGAGGCGCAACTCGGCGGGGCCGACTGCATCACGTTTCATTTGCGCGAGGATCGGCGCCACATCCGGGATCGAGACGTTCACCTGCTCAAGCAGGTCGTCAACATCAAGCTGAACATGGAGATGTCGGTCCAGCCGGGCATCGTCCGGATCGCGGCGGCCCTGCGGCCCGACCAATGCACGCTCGTGCCGGAACGCCGCGAGGAGATCACCACCGAGGGCGGGCTGGACGTCGTGCGGTGGCGGCGCCGGATTGCACCGGCGGTTCGCACCCTTCGCAGGGCCGGGGCGATCATCAGCGCCTTCATCGAGCCCGTACCCGACCAGGTCCGCGCGGCGGCGGATGTGGGCTGCCAGGCGGTGGAGCTCTGGACCGGCGGGTACGCCAATGCGGCGGGGGAGCGGGCCGTCCGTCGCGAACTGGCCCGGCTTCGGGCGTGCCTCGACATCAGCCGCGAGTGCGGGTTGACCGTCCACGCCGGGCACGGGCTGACCTATCGCAACGTGGCGGCGATCGCGGCGGTTCCCGGTTTCGAGGAGTTCAACATCGGTCATTCCATCATCTCCCGTGCGGTCTTCGTCGGGTTGCGCGAAGCGGTGCGCGAGATGAAGATGTTACTGATTCGGTTTGCTCCCAAGACACAAGGAGACTGAGGCATGAAGGTCGCAGCAACAGTCGGCATTCTGGCGTTGTGGGTTCCGGCGGCGGGGCTCCTTGCGGCCGAGGTGAAGAGCGGCGATGTGGTCGTCTTCCTGGGCGACGAGGTGACCGGGGAGGACAGCGCCGCCAATCGACCCGACCGGATCGCATACCCGA
>CAZTVU010000301.1:0-4751 GCA_964617025.1 uncultured Planctomycetales bacterium
GACCTGCCGACACCGCTGGATAAGCGAATCTGACCGACAGGCGTGAACGGTTACGAAAGCGGAAAAGCGAAAAAACACGTTCGGAGGGCCGTATCGGGAATACACCTGCGGTGCGGTCGTGAGTGCACTCCATCACCAGACGTTTTTCGTTTTCTCGCTTTCTCGTTTTTTCGTTTTCCAGCGTTGGCGTATGCAACGCTGAGGTGTAGCACCATTACAGAATGATCCCGTGGTAGTGCGGCCGGCTTTCGCGTATTCCGCGTGTTTCGCGGTTCGATTCGTTGGGGGACCGCGAAATACGCGAACCACGCGAAAAGCGGCTCGATATCCGCCGATCGCGACGGCGAGAGCTCTGTTCCGTAATGTTGCTACACTCTCGAAAAACGCCGTCGGATCAGAACTCGGCGGCCGCGGGCGGCAGGTCGCGGCGCATCTCCGCCAGGCGATAGCCGAAGCCCGGCCCGCGCACGCTGGCGAGGTCCACGCACCCCTCGCGGCGGCGGTACAACCCCGGGTGCACGGCCTCTTCAGCCTTTGACGCGTCCGGGTAGAACTGCATCGCATTCGTTTCGACGCCCATGATCGTGCCGACGTGCGCGGCCAGCAGGCAGTGCGGGATCTGCGCGAGCATCGGGTTGGTCAGGTCCTGCACCATCAGCGTCATGCCGTGCGCCTTCGCCCAGCACGCGCTCAGGATCGCGCCTGTCTGCGTCTTGCAGGTCTTCAACGCAACGCCCGACCAGCCGAGCGCCCGGCCGAGCCGGATGAGGCGCCAGTCGTGGGCGCTCTCGTCCATGAACAACGGCTTGCGGGCCGACACGCTGTGGACGTCGATCCGGTTCGCCTCGAGGTCGTACGGAAACGGCTGCTCGACGTAGAGGATCATCCCGTAGAGCCGCGGATGCTCCCGCATCAGGCGATCGAGAATCTCGTTGACGTAGGCCGGGTCGGTGACCGTGCAGTTGAAGTCGGCCGTCAGCCACGCGACGCCCTGCTCGACGGCGATCGCCCCGACGCGTACGAGCCGGTCATAATCCCACCGTGCGTCGTTGCCCCGCAGCTTGACCTTCAGGCATTTCAGGCCGTCGCGGCGGATCCAGTCCTCCAGCAGCACGGGATAGCCGTCGTCGGGCTCGTTGCCGGTCAGGTCCGACAGGCCGAGCGGGTCGAGCCCGCCGACCAGGTGCCAGGCGGCCAGCCGCGTCGCCGGCGTCGCCGCGAGGAAGTCGCGCGGATAACGCCCCTCGAAAGAAACGGCCGCGCCCTCGGCCGGCGTCAGGAAGTCCGCCAGCGTTCGCGTCATGAACTCAGGGCCATAGGTCTGGTAGACGGGCCGCTCGTGCAGCATGCCGTACGCATCGTGCAGGGCGATGTCGAAGGCCGAGCAGCACACCAGCGCCGCCAGCCAGGGCATCGGGTCGGCCCCCGCGCGCTGTGCGTTGGCTTCCTTGAGAAGCCCGCCGAGGATGTCCCGCTGAAACGCATGACCCACCTCGATCGGGTGGCCCGTCGAAGCAAAGCCGGCCCACGCCCGGGCCAGCGTGAGGCAGAACCGCTTGAGGGCCTCGTGCCGTTCCTCGTACGACAGGCGGCTCGGCCAGACCCACTGCACGCTCAGCGGCGTCTCGCCCCAGCCCTCCGCCGTGCGGCCGCGAGCATCCGCCACCGTCACCCGCGCCCGCGCACACGTGACGTACGTGAGCGTCTCGGGCCCGAACTTCAGCGGCACCCGCGTCTCGACCGGCAGGAAGTAGATCCGCGTGCCGGTGACACGAACATCCGTCTCTCGGGTCATTCGGTCGCACCTCCGGGGGCGGTAGCAGGGCCCTCGCCCTCGTCCGCCCGCATGCGGCCGCCGGTGTCCGGCGCGAAGGCGATCACCACCAGACCCAGCAGGTAAACCGAGGCGATGCTGATCACCGCCCAATGGTATTTGCCGCCAAACACCCCCACGAGTTGACCGGTGAGCAGGACGCCGCACCCCGTCAGCACGCGGCCGATGTTGTAGGCGAACCCCTGCCCTGTCGCCCGGATCCGGGTGGGGTAGAGCTCCGGCAGGAACTTCGGCAGCCATCCGAAGAATGCGGCGACGAACAACCCCGCGAGGACCGCCATGTACAGAACGCGGTCGCTGAAATGCTCGTTCAGCCCGAACAGGGCCACGACCGAGCCCCATGCCATCAGACACAGCAGGACCCACGACCGCTTGCTGCCCAGCCAGCCGGCCACCAGGCCCCCGACAAAGCCGCCGGCGATCTGCCCGTAGGAGGCATATCGCTGGGCGGATGAGCCGGCCACGTGGTGAAACGCCGTCCCCTCCGCCAGCTTGTCCATGGCCGTCGCCAGCCACAGAAACGACCCCCACGCCCCGAGCAGCGCCACCATCGACAGCAGGCTGCCGACGATCGTCGCGCGGCGGTACTCCCTCGTGAACAGGTCGCGGAGCGACGACCGCTGCTTCTTCTGTTGGCTGCGCCGCCATTTCGTGGGTTCGGGGACGAAGAAGATCAGCGGCAGGCTCGACAGGCCGATCAGGCAGCCGACGCCGATAACCCATCGCCACGAGAGGCCGTACGACCGCATCACGCCGGAGTACAGCGCGGCGATCAGGAAGCCCACGTTGGCGGCGGCGCCGATCGCGCCCGCCAGGACCGCGCGCCGGTTCTCGCTCCAGGTCTCCATCACCAGCGCCACGGCCAGCGGCCAGGTCCCGCCGAGCCCCAGCGCGCCCAGGAACCGCAGCGCCGCGAGGTGCCACCAGTGCGTCGAGAACGCCGACAGCCCCGTGCACACCGAATACGTGGCGACCGAGCACAGCAGGCCGCGCACCCGCCCGTACCGGTCGCCCAGACGACCGAACAGCACGCCGCCGACTGCCGCGCCCCAGAGCCACATCGCCATCGACAGGCTGAAGAAGAAACCGATGTCCGATTCGTCCCTGCCGACCAGCAGGTCCTTCAGCGCCGGCCGCGTCATGATGGCGTAGACGCTCTGCTCCACGCCGTCGAAGCCCCACGCCATCAGCGCCGCGGCGAGCGCGAGCCAGCGGAGCGACGGTCTCGATTCGTAGATGTCAGTCGCAGCCGGCGCGGTGTCGACAGGCATCGGAGTCTCCCGATTCTTTGGCGGCCCGCACGCGCTCACCCGGCGCACCGCCGGATTCGTTCGGCACGGAAAGCGACACAAATACCCGCGATGGGGCCGCCAGACAACCCGTTACCGAGCGTCCGGTGGCATAGTCGCCGGGGGACAAGTTGGCCCGCCGTTGCGTAGCGCGACGACGGGCACGCGAGAAGGCGGAAAACCGGAAAAGAGAAAAAACGCCTTCGGGGGGACCGTGTCCGAAGTCCGGTCGTGGTGCGGCAGAGCGTTCACCTCGTCATCACCGGTACTGGATGATATTCCCCGATTTCTTGTTCTCCCGGAAGGCTTTTCCGAAGACGATCGGGCCGTGTTCGGTTGTTTCCGGCCATTCGCCTCGCGCCGTCCTTGGCCGTCGGCGCCTGTGGGCTGCGGTGGCAACGCCGGCGCTTCGGTTCGGACGGTCTGCGGCGCGCCGGGGTCTGATCGCGCGCCGCAGGAAAAGCGGCGTCGGAGCCGCCGCCGTCCAAAACTCGCAGACCGCGCGCGGCTTTCTCGTTTTTCCGCTTTTCCGCGTGCGATACGCAACGCTGGGGTCAGTTTCGCACTCGGCTCTCCGCCGTACGCGTCGGTCGCCCCCGTTGGGGCCGGTTGCGGCGGGCATGACCGAAAGCCTCCGGCAGCCGGGCGCGGCCATCCACAACGCGGGCGGCCGGTGTATGATTCACGTGGGACGCCCCGAGGCGACCGGCGCACCGTAAGGAGCTCGCCCCGGGCCGCCGACGCCCGGCAGGGCATCACACAGGGAGACACGATGGCTCGCGACCGCATCATCATCGGCACACGGGGCTCACTGCTGGCCCTGGCCCAGTCGGAGTGGGTGGCCGCGCAGATACGCGCCGCGAATCCGCACGCCGCCGTCGAGCTGCGCCGCATCACGACGACCGGCGACCGCCGCCAGGCCGACGCTATCCCGCAGATCGGGCAGAAAGGGATCTTCACCTTCGAGCTGGAGCAGGCCCTCCTGGCCGGCGAGATCGATCTGGCCGTCCACTCCGCCAAGGACCTTCCCACCGATACCCCCGCGGCGCTCGATCTGCTCTGCGTGCCTCCGCGCGAGGATCCGCACGACGCCATCGTCTCCCGCGACGGAGTGCTCCTCGACGCCCTTCCCGACGGCGCCCTCGTGGGAACCAGCAGCCTGCGACGGCAGGCGCAGCTCAAGGCCCGCCGGCCCGACCTGCGATTCATCGCGCTTCGCGGAAACGTCGATACGCGGATCGGCAAGGTTCATCGCGGCGACTGCGACGCGGCCGTTCTCGCCCTGGCCGGCCTCCGCCGCGCGGGCCTCGCCCGGCACGCCACTGAGATCCTTGACACCGACCGGATGGTCCCCGCGCCCGGCCAGGGCATCCTGGCGATTCAGGGGCGGGGCGACGACGACGCCCTGCGCGCGATGCTGGCGGCGATCGACGATGCCGCCGCCCGGGCCGCGCTGCTCTGCGAGCGCCGGCTGATCGAACAGCTTGAAGGCGGCTGCCGCACGCCGATCGGCGCTTATGCCCGCCCTGTCGACGGCCGCCTCCGCGGCGACGCCGTCGTGGCCATGCCCGACGGATCGAGGCTCGTCCGGGCGACCGCGACGGCCCCCGCTGGCGATTGGCAGACCC
>CAZTVU010000302.1:0-4735 GCA_964617025.1 uncultured Planctomycetales bacterium
CGACAGCTCGCTGATCCCGACGAGCCTCGTCAGCCGCCACACCCGGCGACACGTCACCGTGGCGATCAGCGGCGACGGCGGCGATGAGCTGTTCGCCGGGTACTGGCGCTACCTGGGCCACCATTACCTGCGCCGATATCGGCGGCTGCCGAGGCTGCTGCGGCGATGGCTGATCGAGCCGCTGCTGGCGCGGGCCCCGTCGGCGAAATCGAGCCGCCGGCTCGACCGCATCCGGCAGGCCCGCAAGCTCCTTCGCGGCGACCATGACGACCCGTTCGAACGTCATGCGGCGTGGTCGCGCCTGGTCGAGCGGGACGTGCTAGCCCGATTGTGCCCGCCGGCGGCAGGCGTGGACCTGGCCGCCCACCTGCGGTCGGCCTGGTGGGAGGCGGCACGCGACGTGCCCCTGGCCGACGACCTCACGCAACTGCTCCTGGCGGATGTGGCGTTCAGCCTGCCGGCGGACATGCTGGCGAAGGTGGACACGGCGAGCATGCTGTATGCCCTGGAGGTGCGCGTGCCGATGCTCGACCCGGCGGTCGTCGAGTTCGCGGCCGGGCTGCCGATCGCGTACAAGCTGGACCCGTCGCGCCCCGGCGGCCAGAAGCGAATCCTGCGGGATGCGTATCGCGACCTTCTGCCCGCCGAGGTCCTCGCGCACCGCAAGATGGGCTTTGAGGTCCCGATCGGCGAGTTCCTCCGCGGCACGCTCAGTGACGTGTATCGCGACGTGGTGCGGGCGGATGTGCTGCAGGACCTGGGCATCAACGCGGCAGCGGCGCGGCAGCTCTGGCAGGACCACCGCGCCCGCCGTCACGAGCGGGCCGACATCCTTTGGGCGCTCTTCGTGCTGTGCTGGTGGCAGAGGCGCCGGTGAGGGGCATCGATTCCTACGCGGCCGCGTCAGCATCGCCGTCCTCCCGTCGGTACGCGGTAGAGCCGACGCCCTCGTCGGCTTGTGTGTAGCACCGACGCCCCCGTCGCCCGAAAGAAACGAACCGAAGCCAACGTGGGAACGACGGCCGGCGAGCCACGCCTCCGTCCGGCCCGGCGGTGCCGCATCGCTCTGCGTTTCGCGAGGGTTCCGGAAGCGCGGCCACGGGCGCGATCGCAGCTGTTCGGTTGTCATGGCCCGAAGCGGCCGGTATCATAAAGGTTGACACTCGGGGTGGCCCGCGCCGTCGGCGCGGCGGCACGCTTCTGGTCGTCCAAACGGAGAGGAATGCAATGTCCCGTTCGCCTGCAATCCGGTGGATCGTTGTTATCGCTCCCTTGGCTTGCCTGCTCGCGGCGGCGCCGCTGGCGGCCGTAGACGTCATTCTGGACAACGGCGACAGCGGCTACAGCGAGAACGGAACCTGGACCACCGGGACCGATGCCCAGGACTACGGCGCCAACTACAAGTATCGGTCGACCAGCACCACCTCGTCCCGATATGCGCAGTGGCAGCCGACGCTGCCCGTGGCCGCCGACTACGACGTGTATGTGTGGTATCCCGCCGGGGCCACACGCCCGAGCGACGTGCAGTACACCGTTTATTCCAGCGGCGGGGCAAGCCAGGTCTTCACAATCGATCAGAAAGTCAACGGCGGACAGTGGGTCCTGCTCGGCCGGTTCAACTTCCCGGCCGGCTCCACGACGAACGGCCGAGTGCGGGTGTCGGCGCGGTCGGCGCAGGGCGGTACCTCCGTCGCCGCCGACGCCGTCAAGTTTTCGCAGGTGGTGGTGCCGGTCAGCCTGACCATGACGGTCAGTCCCGCCGGCACGGGCAACACCGCTCCGGCCGAAGGCGGGCCGTACACCTACAACTCCGGCGACGTGGTTTCGATCACGGCGACGCCGGCGGCCGGCTATGCCTTCAGCCAGTGGATCGTCTCGGCCGGGGCCGCCGTGGCCAGCCCGACGTCCGCCGCCACGACGGTGACGATGGACGTGTCGAAGACGGTGACGGCGGTATTCGTGCCCCTGACGCTCACGATGGCCGTCAGCCCCGCGGGCGCCGGGACAACGACCCCGGCGATCGGCGGACCGTATCCCAAGGATCACAACGAGGTGGTGAGCATCTCGGCGACAGCCTTCGGAAACTACCTCTTCGACCGCTGGACCGTTTCCGCGGGTTCCCCGGTGGCCAGTCCCACCTCGCCCGTCACAACGGTGACGATGGACACCGCCAAGACGGTGACCGCCGTGTTCCGGGAGCCCTCGCCGCCGGAGTTCCGCGCATTCTGGGTCGATGCCTTCCATATCGGCATGCAGAACGCCGCCCAAGTGGACCAGATGATCGCGCTGGCCGTGCAGGGCGGGTACAACGCGATCATCCCGGAGATCCTCGCGTTTCACGACAACGAGGTCGGTTCGCACGGCGCCTACTGGCGATCGAACATCGTCCCACGATCCATTTACGTGACCGACAGCTTTGACCCGCTGGCCTACATGTGCCAGCGGGCCCACGCCAACGGTATCGAGGTCCATGGCTGGCTCGTGGCCTTCCGCGTCTCGGCCGTCTGGCCGCCGGCCGGCAACGCGTTCCTCGCCGCCCACCCCGAATGGCTCAAGGTCCCGCTGGCCAGTATGGGCACCGTGGCCCCGGTGGGCAGCTACTACGAATTCGACCCCGGCTCGCCCGACGTGCAGGACTACCTCGCCTCCGTCATTCGTGAGATCGTCGCCGGTTACCCCATCGATGGCATTCACTGGGACTACATCCGATACGTGAACCGCGATTCGGGCTACCCCGCGGACACCGGCTACGCCAACTCAAGCCTCCGGCGTTTCCAGCGCATCTACAACCGCACCGACGTCCCGCCGGCCACGGGCGATACGCAGTGGGACGACTTCCGCCGCCGCAGCATCACCGAGGTCGTCCGCCGCATGCGGTGGGAGATTCCCCTGGTTACGAGCAATCCGCGCCAGCCGGTGCGGTACTCGGCGGCCGTCGTCACCTGGTATCCGTGCAGCACGAACTTCCACAACACGCGGCCCTACTACGAAGTCTTCAGCGACTGGGAGTACTGGCAGTCGCTGGCGTACCTCGACAGCCCGGTCCTCATGGCATACTTCGACGAGGACGGATCCTATTCGCAGACCTACCGCGACTGGGTGAACAACAGCATCAACCTGTGGCGCTACAACCGCCAGATGATCATCGGCCCCGGCATCTACATGAACTCGTTCGCCAACAGCATCACCCAACTGCAGTACGCCCGGAACGCCGGCGCGGACGGCCTCTGCACCTACTCGTACAACACGACCAACGACACGGGGACGACCTGGAGCGACTGGTATCCCTACGTCGCGGCGAACCTGTTCAACACCCCCGTCGCCACGCCGCCCATGCCGTGGCGGAACCCGGCCACGGCCACCGAGGGCACGCTCTACGGCCGCGTCACCAGCGCCGGCACACCCGTGGATGATGCGACGGTCCAGGTCGGCTCGCTCGGCGCGATCCAGACCGACGGCGGCGGCTACTACATCGTCACCCAGATCCCCGCCACCGCCGCCGGCACGAACTACAGCGTGACGGCGAGCAAGTCGCCGTACACCCCCGTCACCCACGCCAATGTGCAGGTCGTCGCCGGCGACGTCCGCCGGCACGATCTCGATTTCAGCGCGGCCGCCCCGCCCGTGATCACGCAGCACCCGTCGCCGCAGAACGTCTGCCCCAATGCGACCGCGACGTTTACTGTGGCCGCCACCGGCGACGGCACGCTCACCTATCAGTGGCAGAAGGGTCAGGCCGACGACGCCGACGCTGACCGTATCCAACGCCGACGGCGGCGACGTCGGGAACTATCGCTGCGTCGTGAGCAACGGCCAGGACACCGCCTCGAATGAAGCGACCCTCTCGTTGAAGGCCGCGACGACGATCACCGAACACCCCATGCCGCAGAGCGTCGCCACCGGCGGAACGGCTGTGTTCACCGCTACGGCGACGGGCGAAGGCGCCGTTGCCTACCGATGGCAGAAGGACGGTTCCGACCTGAGCGACGGCGAGCACTACTCCGGCACGGGGACGACCATGCTGACGATTTCGAATGCCGACGCGGCCGATGCCGGGAGCTACCGCTGTCGGGCGACCGCCGATTGCGGCGACGCCGTTTCCAGCGAAGCGGCCCTGACAGTGAACCCGCCGCCGACGGTGCCGGCCGACTTCAACCAGGACGGCGCTGTGGACATGACGGACTTTGCATACTTCCAGATGTGTTTCAACGGCCCGAATCAATCGCCGGCTCAGTCGGGCTGTGAGCTCGCGGACCTCGACAGTGATGGCGACGCGGACATGGCGGACTTTGCGGTGTTCCAGACGTGCTTCAATGGCCCCAATCGGCCGCCGGCATGCCAGTACGGACGCGGGAGCTTGTAGGGGAAGCGACGGAACAACCCAACGCAGCCTTGGCCGCGACCGAGAGATGCGCGTCGTGCTCGCCGGTTGCGCCGCAATACGCTGCCCCGACCTGGACTTGGGCGGCGGTCGCCCCGTCCCTCGTGCGTGGTGCGGTCCGCGCGTTTTGGACTGCGGCGGCCTTGCCGCCGCTTTCCCTGGGGAGAGCCAAGAAGCGCCGGCGTGCGGCCGCCCAAGCCAAAGCGGTGGCGTTGCCGCCGCAGTCCATAGGCGCTGACGGACGATCGGTGCGTCTTGCTTGCCGGTTGCGCTGAGAGCGTCTGCCCCGAGCATGACTCGGGCGGCGGTCGCCCCGTCCCTCGTGCGTGGTGCGGTCCGCGCGTTTTGGACTGC
>CAZTVU010000303.1:0-2116 GCA_964617025.1 uncultured Planctomycetales bacterium
AGCCAGAAGCGCCAAGCGGTGCGGAAGCGGCTGGGCGGCCGCTGAGCCGTGCCGGGGGCCGGGTCGATGCCGCCGACGAGCTCCGTATCGACCGCCGTCACGCGGTCGCCCTTGCGGACCGCGGCGATGCGGGCCTCGGTGGTGGCGACCCATACGGGCGTCTCGCGGCCCTGCTGGAGGACGGGGTAGAGGTAGCCGAGGGCGTCGTTGCGCGAGGAGAGCCGCCAGGCCCGCCCGGCGATCGGCCCTTCGACGGTCAAGTCGCCGAGATCGATCTTCATGGGCGCGTTGGGCACGGGCAGCGTCTGTCGCGGCAGCGTCTTGAGCCAGGGGGCGAACCAGCGGTCGCCCTCCCACAGCCCGGCGGCGGGCCGCGTGGCGGCGTCAGGCTCGCCCGCCCGGTGCAGTTCGACGGCGCGGGGGTTGAGCAGGCGTGCGGCCTCGCAGAGCGGGGCGTAGGGCTGGTCCTGCTCGCTGACGAGGCCGTAGTTCGAGTTCTCGGGGAAGGACTTGCTGATGCCCTGGGCCGGCTCGTCGACCCACATGAAGTAGTTCGAGCCGACCATGAACGGCAGGCGGAACATCAGCGTCTGGAACTGCGTGAAGCACTTCGCCCGCTGGGCCTGCGTGTCCACGCGCATCCCGGCGCCGTGCGTGCAGGGCAGGCCGCTGTCGAGGGCGGGGAAGCTCCACTCGGTGACCATCATCGGCCGGCCGCACTGACGATGCCAGTCGCGGTAGCGCTCGATCATATACGTGGGCACGCCGCGCTCGATGTCGATGTTGGGGTACGTGTTGAACGAGACGACGTCGCAGTACTTGCCGGCGATATCCCAGATGTCGGGGGCCTGGCCGGCGAAGCGGCAGCCGAGGATGAGGTGATTCGGGTCGTGGCGGCGGATGGCCTCAGCGCAGATGCGGAAGTAGCGGTCGGCGATCTCGCGGACCCAGCGATGGGCGACCTCCCGCGCGCGGTCGGTCCGCGGCGGGGCGGGGCTCGTGTGGGCCGCGAGGGCGTCGAAGTCGGCGACGCGAACGCCCCAGTGCGTCTCGAAGTCGGCGGGGTCTTTCATCTCGTCACGGAGCCACCGGGTCCACGCCCGCTTGGCCGCGTGATCGACGGGCAGCTTCCACGTGTCGTCAAAGAGGCCCCACGGCTTGCCGTTCTTGCCGTACCATTCCAGCTCGTTGTCGAGGAAGTAGCCGAGCAGGCGGGGGTTGTCCTTCTGCGGGGCACAGCGGGCCCGGGCGGTCTGGTCGCAGTGAGCCTCCCACTGCGGGCTGAAGACGTTCGGGAAGCCGGTCCAGAACGTCCGCGGGGCGATCGCGTCCTTCGAGGCGAAGGCCGTGCCGAGGTGGAGGTCCTCGCTGTGGGCGAACGCCGGACGTCGGAGGGCGGGCGTGTGGCCGACGGCCAGCGTGTTGAACCCCCACGCCAGCAGCCGGGCGGCGGTGACCTCGGCCCAGGCCTCTTCGTTGCCGTAGAGGGCCTGCATGTTCTTCTCGTACGGGTGGTAGCCGAGCGCCTCGCACCAGTGGCCCTGAAAGCGGCAGTGGTCCGTGCCGACGGCGTAGAAGGCCCGTCCCTCCGGATCGACCAGCCACCAGCGGCCGTCGACGTGAGCCGTGTGAAAGAAGCCGGTCGCCTTGTCGATCACGCCGGTGGCGTCTGCGGCCGACGCGGCGGGCTCAGCGCTGAGGGCCAGCCCGCCGAGAAAGAAAACGGTGATCGTGATCCGGCCTGCCGTCCGCAAGTCGTTTTTCACGCGGCATCCTCCTGGTGCGGGGAATATCGCCTCCGTCGTTGCGGTGTGCAACGACGGGAAAGCGAGAAAGCGAAAAAGAATCTCGAAGCGTCACTCCGGGAACACACCCGTGGCGTCCTCGTTCGTTCACCACGTCGTCAAACCCTGCGGTGACATCCCCGATTCCTTGCTCTGCCGGCAAGTTTTTGGAAGACGGTCCGGCTGCGTTCGGGCGTTTCCGACTATCCGCTTCGCGCGATCCCTCGTCCGTCCGCGCCCGAGGAATGCGGGGGCAACGCCACCGCTTTGTGTCGGACGGTCTGCCGCAGCCCGGCGCGGATCGGCGCGCCTCAGGGAAAGCGCCGGCAGTG
>CAZTVU010000303.1:2126-4694 GCA_964617025.1 uncultured Planctomycetales bacterium
CCGCCGTCCACAACGCACGGGCCGACCGCCGCGGACCGCGGGGTCGCCGCCGTGGCAATCGAAGGTCCCACGGCTATACTGGCGGGCGATGAACACGACGGGAATCCACGCCAAGGCGATCATCGGGTTCGAGATCCACGTGCAGCTCGCGACGCGGACGAAGCTGTTCTGCGGGTGCCCGGTCGAGTTCGCCGCCGAGCCGAACAGCCGCGTCTGTCCCGTGTGCCTGGGGATGCCGGGCGTGCTGCCCGTGATGAACCGGCGGGCGTTCGAGCTGGCCGTGCGGGCGGCGCTGGCACTGAACTGCCGGATCGCCCGGTTCACCAAATGGGACCGCAAGAGCTACTACTACCCCGACCTGCCGAAGAACTACCAGATCAGCCAGTACGATCTGCCGTTTTCGTCCGACGGCTACTTCGAGTTCCCCGTCGAGGGCGGTCTGAAGCGGGTCCGCATCCGCCGCGTCCATCTCGAGGAGGACGCCGGCAAGAACCTCCACGAGAAGCCGTCGGTCACACAGGTCGACCTGAACCGCACCGGCACGCCGCTGATGGAGATCGTCACCGAGCCCGACATTGCGACGGCGGAGGAGGCGTATCAGTTCTGTGTCGAGCTGCAGCGGCTGGTCGTCTACCTCGGCGTCAGCGAGGCGAACATGCAGAAGGGCCATATGCGCTTCGAGCCCAACATCAACCTGCACATCGCCCGCGACGGCCGGACTTACAAGACGCCCATCGTCGAGGTGAAGAACCTGAACAGTTTCCGGGCCGTCCGCGGGGCCGTGGCGTATGAGCTCCACCGGCAGGTCGAGGACTGGCTGGCGAACCCCGACTACACGCTCGAAAAATGCGGCAAGGAGAACCGCGGCTGGAACGATGCCCGCGAGATCACCGAGTTTCAGCGGGGCAAGGAGGAGGCGCACGACTACCGCTACTTCCCCGACCCCGATCTGGTGCCCGTGACGCTCACCGACGCGGACATCGAGCGCTTCCGCGCCGAGGTGCCCGAGCTGCCCGTCCGGCGCCGCTTGCGGCTTCAGGAGCAGATCGGCTTTTCGGCGACCGACGCCGAGACGATCGTCAACGATCGCGCGACGGCCGACCTGTTCGAGGCCGCCATCGCCGCCGGCGGCGACGCGCGGACGCTCGGCCGGCAGTTCATCAGCTTCTGGTCGCGCTACGCGAACGACCGCGGCACGCCGATCGCCGGGCTGGGCATCGACGCGGGCCGCATGGGTGAGCTGGCCCGGCTGACGGCCGACGGCACGATCAACGCGACGGCGGCGGCGACGATCGCTGAGAAGATGCTCGCGTCGGCCGACGGCCCCCGAACGATCGCCGAACGCGAGGGCCTGATCCAGGTGAAGGACATCGGCCGGATGCAGGCGTGGGTGGATGAGGCCTTTGCGGCGAACGAGAAGGCGGCCCGCGACGCCATCGCCAACCCGAAGAAGCAGAAACAGGCCCGCGGCTTCCTCATGGGCCAGGTGATGAAGCTCTCCGCCGGCAAGGCGGACCCGAAGATCTGCGGCGAGCTGATCGACCGGAAGCTGGCGGAACTGGCCGGCGGCTGACAGGCGTCCGTTTCGGGCACGGGAAATAAACTTCCCCTGGGTGCGTTGTACAGCTTATGGGTGGGTGCGTGTCGGCTCCGGCGGGCGCCGGAGCGGCGTGACCACCAAGATATCCCCGCGTGATGACAACAGGGTCATCCAGACAACAGAAGGAGGAATCCATATGGTACGAACACTGAGGCTGTTTGTGGCGGGTTTGGGGCTGGTGGCGGGCACCGCATTGGCGCAGGACCCGGGGGAGGGTCGGGCGCCTCGGGATCGGCAGCGTCGAGAGCGTCCCGCCGGGGCGGTCGAAGGGCCGCGCGGGCCCCGCATGTCCGTGGACCAGCAGATGGAGCGGCTCAACAAGGAGTTGACGCTGTCGACGGAGCAGCAGGAGAAGATCCGCAAGCTCTTGAATGACCATCGCGAGAAGATGATGGAGCAGATGCGGAGCCGGATGAAGGAAAACCGGGAGAAGATGGACGAGCTTCGCAAGCAGATCGAAGAGGCGCGTAAGGCCAACGACGCGGCAAAGCTCAAGGAGTTGGAAGCCAGGCGGCGCGAGCTGTGGGGCGGGGCCGATATGGCGGAGTCTCGCCAGAAGCTGATCAGCGACATCGAGGGCACGCTGACGGCGGAGCAGAAGGCGAAGTTCAAGAAGATCCAGGACGAGGTCTTCCCGGGCCGGGGCGGTCCGGTGTCGTTGGAGAGCGACCCCCGGATGCTGATGGCGGCCGTGCGGAGCCTGGACCTGCCCGAGGAGAAAGGGGAGAAGATGCGGGAGCTGTTCCGCGAGTGGGGTGAAAAGTCGAAGGGCGTGAAGGATGCTGACGAGAGGAAGAAGCTGGCCGCCGATTTGTATGAGAAGGTCATGAAGGAACTGACGCCGGAGCAGCAGGCCAAGTTGAAGGAGTGGCGGCCGGGGTCGGGCGCCGGTCGCGGTGGTGAGCGTCCCGCGGGCCCCGAGGGTCGTGAGCGCGGCCGCGGGGGGCGCGGCGCACGTGGCGCGGGCG
>CAZTVU010000304.1:0-4684 GCA_964617025.1 uncultured Planctomycetales bacterium
GACCTGCCGACACCGCTGGATAAGCGAATCTGACCGACAGGCGTGAACGGTTACCGGCCGAGCAAGCTCGCCTGATTCATCAGGGCCTGATCGCGAGCACGCCGGCAGCGAGCGATCCGTCGCGGCCTCGCCGCGTCGCGACGATTCCCGACCGGGCATCGACCTCTACGCGTGAAGCGCACACGGGCTTGCGGCAACGGCGGCAATGTCCTATAAGAAGCGCCGGCAATGAAGAAGAACTACGTTCTCGACACCAACGTCCTGCTGCACGACCCCAGCTCGATCCGTCGGTTTGCCGACAATGTCGTCATCATCCCCATTGACGTCATTCAGGAGATCGACCGGTTCAAGAAGGAGCTGTCGGACCGCGGCCAGAACGCCCGCGAGGTCTCGCGCGAGCTGGATGCCCTTCGGCGGCAGCACAGCCTGTCGGACGGGGTCACGCTCCCCCACGGCGGGACGCTCCGAGTGTACTGCGGCGGCATCGAGGACCTCGACGCGCTAACCAACGGCCACGCCGACACGAACATCCTGCGCGTCGCCGTCCGGATTCGAAACAGCGAGCCCGACACGCCGGTGATCATCGTGTCCAAGGACATCAACCTCCGCATCCGCGCCGACGCCCTCGGGCTGCGGGCGGAGGACTATGAATCCGACCGCATCGGCATCGCCGATCTGTACACGGGCCAGATCGAGGTGATCGTGCCACTGCCGGATGCCCTGGCCCTGCGACAGGGCAAGCGGGTGCCCATTCCCGCCGGCCAGTCGACCTATCCGAACGAGTACGTCCTGGCCCGCCCGGACGACGGGTCGAAGAACACGGCCCTCGCGCGGGTGGATCCGACGATGACGGCGTACGTGCCCGTTCTCGACAGCAGCGCCGGGATCTGCGGCATCCGGCCGCGCAACAAGGAGCAGCACTTCGCCTTCGACGCGCTGCTGACGGAGGAACTCAAGCTGGTGACGATCATGGGCAAGGCCGGCACCGGCAAGACGCTGCTCGCCGTGGCCGCCGGTCTGCACGAAGTCGTCGTCAAGAAACGGTACAAGGGCCTGCTCATCTCGCGCCCCACGTTTCCCGTCGGCAAGGACATCGGCTACCTGCCCGGCGGCGTCGAACAGAAGCTGTACCCCTGGATGCGGCCGATCAGCGACACGCTGGAGTTCCTCCTCGACTCCGCCAAGGCGATCGGCGGGCGAAGCACGCTCCGCGACCTCTGGCGGAGCGACGTCATCGAGGTGCAGCCGCTCGCGTACATCCGCGGCCGGAGCATCGCCAACCACTACATGGTCGTCGACGAGGTCCAGAACCTCACGCCGCTGGAGGTCAAGACGATCATCACCCGCGTCGGCCACAACACCAAGGTCGTCATGACCGGCGACCCCTACCAGATCGACAACCCGTACGTCGATTCGGGCAGCAACGGCTTCAACTACGTCGTCAACAAGTTCCGCCCCGAGACCGTGGCCGCCCACATCGAGCTCAGCAAGGGCGAGCGGAGCGAGCTCGCCGAGCTTGCCGCGAACCTGCTGTAGCGACTCGCCGCGCCGGACTCAGTTGTTCGGAGTCGCCGCCGGGCATACCCGTGCGGCGGGGTTGTCCTCGGCCGTGCTCCGCCGGCCGGCGCGCGGCGGACGCTCCTGCGGACCAGGGGGCAGATCAGAACGCCTCGTTGGGCACCCGGAGCGTGCGCCCGAACCTTCCGAACGCGAGAGTCGATTCAACCCGGTGAAGAATTCCCGCGGCATGATAGCGGGCGCCGCAGTGGTCGCATCGCCACATTCTTGAGAATGACGATCCCGCGGCGGTGGCCGATGACCTCGCGGCCGACGATCTGCTCACGCACCGTGCCGTCGCATTATTCACATCGAAAATCGTAGAAATTCGTTCGTCGATCTCGTCGACCGTGATGATCAACATGGACCCGGCAAATTGTACGACGACGCCCACGAGGGCGCTCAGGTCGGAAGCGCCACAGATCCGCCCGTCTTGCACGGCGCGGCCCGCGCGTTTTGGACTGCGGCGGCCTTGCCGCCGCTTTCCCTCGGGCCTACGCGGACGCGCCGGTGTTCGGCAGACCGTCCGAGCCGAAGCGGTGGCGTTGCCACCGCAGTCCACAGGGGCCGACGGACGACAAATGGCACGACGCGGATTGCCGCAAACGCCCGAACGCGTCCGGATCGTCTTCGAAAAGGCTTGTCAGGAAAACAAGGAATCGGGAAATGTCATCCGAAGAGCGCCTTCGGGACCGCAAAAGGGAGAGGGAAGCGGCGGGTTGCACCCCGATTTCGGACCGTATTGCCAGGCTGCGTTACTCAGGGCGCAGCCGCAGCCCGTGCGCCCCACATGGCGCCCCGTCAGCCGAGATACTCCTGGAGCGGGCGGACCGACCAGTCGCCCTCGCGGAGGGCCCGGATCGCGCGGACGGCGGCGCGGGCGCCGGTGATCGTCGTCACCAGCGGGATGTTGTGCATGATCGCCGCCGAGCGGATCCGGCTCTCGACCGCCGAGCTGCCCCAGTAGATCGGCGTGTTGATCAGCAGGTGGATTCGGCCGGCATGGATCAGGTCGATCAGGTACGGGCCGGACGGGTCCTGGGCCTTGTACACCAGCTCGGCCTCGATGCCGGCGGCCTCCAGCGTCTCCTTCGTGCGAAGCGTGGAGACGATGCGGAAGCCCATCGCGGCGAACTCCCGCGCGATCGGGATAATCAGCGGCTTGTCGTGATCGTTGACGCTGATGAGCACGGTGCCGCTCGTCGGCAGCGACCCGCCGGCGGCCATCTGCGCCTTGGCGAAGGCGAGCGGGAACGACGTATCGATACCCATGACCTCGCCGGTGCTCCGCATCTCGGGGCCGAGGATGCAGTCGACGCCCGGGAACTTGCTGAACGGGAAGACCGCCTCCTTCACGGACGAATGCCGCGGCCAGGGGGCGTCCGTCAGCCCGCAGGCGGCCATCACCTCGTCGAGGCGGCGGCCGAGCATCACCTGCGTCGCGAGCTTGGCCCACGGTACGCCCGTCGCCTTGCTGACGAACGGCACCGTCCGCGACGCCCGCGGGTTGACCTCGAGCACATAGACCACGTCGTCCTTGACGGCATACTGCACGTTCATCAGGCCGCGGACGCCGAGCCTCCGGGCGAGCAGCTCGCTCTGGTGCCGGATCTCGTCGATGATCGCCGGCGAGAGCGAGTACGGCGGAAGGGCGCACGCGCTGTCGCCGCTGTGAATGCCCGCCTCCTCGATGTGCTCCATGACGCCGCAGATCACCGTCCGCTCGCCGTCGCTGATGCAGTCCACGTCGACCTCGGTCGCCTCGCTGAGGAAGCGGTCGATGAGGATCGGGTGCTCGCGGGCGGCGGCGGCCGTGCGGTCGGTCGCGCGGAGGGCCTGCTCCATGTAGCGGACCAGCTCCTCCTCCAGGTGGCACTTCTGCATCGCCCGGCCGCCGAGGACATAGGACGGGCGCACCAATACCGGATAGCCGATCTTCCGGGCGACGCCGAGGGCCTCGTCCAGGTTGTACGCGATGCCGTTCTCCGGCTGGCGGAGGCCCAGCTCGGCGAGGACCCGAGCGAAGGCCTCGCGGTCCTCGGCGAGGTGGATCGACTCCGGCGAGGTGCCGAGGATCGGCACGCCGGCATCCTTGAGCCCCTGGGCGAGGTTCAACGGCGTCTGGCCGCCGAACTGGACAATAACGCCCTTTAGGAGACCGGGGTTCGAGGTCCGGGATCCGGGGTCCGGGGCGGGGCATCCGACCGTGCCCTCTCCCCGCCCCTCTCCCTGGAAGGGAGAGGTAATTGGGTCACCCTTTCCCCGCCCCTCTCCCTGGAAGGGAGAGGTAATTGGGTCACCCTCTCCCCGCCCCTCTCCCTGGAAGGGAGAGGGGGAGGGGGTCAGGGGGCGGCCGTTGAGGCGCTCGCAGATGTTGAGCACATCCTCGTGCGTCAGCGGCTCGAAGAAGAGCAGGTCGCTCGTGTCGTAGTCGGTGGAGACCGTTTCGGGGTTCGAGTTGATCATGACGGTCTCGAAGCCCATCTCGCGGGCCGTGAAGACCGCATGGACGCAGCAATAGTCGAACTCGATCCCCTGGCCGATCCGGTTCGGCCCGCCGCCGAGGACGATCACCTTGGGCCTGTCGCTGACGCGGATCTCGTCGTCGGCAGCGACGAAGCGTCGAGGTGACGAAGCGACGGACGGGTCGGAAGCCCCGGCGCCGACGTGAGCGGCCTGAACTTCATAGGATGAGTAATAGTAAGGCGTGTACGCCTCAAACTCGGCGGCGCACGTGTCGACGAGCTTGTAGACGGGAGACAGCCCGACACGTTGCGTGAACGCGCGGACCGCATCGCGGGAGACGCCGAACGCCGTTGCCAACTGGACGTTCGAGTAGCCCCAGCGCTTCGCCTGTGCCAGCAGCGGCACGAGACGCCGATGCACCGCCGCGAGGTCCGCCGGCGGCTCGGCGGCGGCGACGGCCCCGACGTCGGCCGCCCATAGAAACGCCCTGCGGACGCCTTCGGGGTTCTCCTGGGCGATGCCGACCAGCTCGTCTTCGAACGTGACCAGTTCTCGGATGTTCTCCAGGAACCACGGATCAATCCCGGAAAGCCCGTACACCTGCTCCACCGACCAGCCCATCTTGAACGCGTAGCGGATGTAGTAAAGCCGGCCCTGGCAC
>CAZTVU010000305.1:0-4652 GCA_964617025.1 uncultured Planctomycetales bacterium
CGCGTTCGGAACCCGCTACGAAGTCGGCACCGCGTACACCGCGTTTTCGACCGGACCGTTGACGCTCGGCGCCAACGTCCGGTACGTCAGCATGGGGTGGCGTTGTCTCAACGACGTCGGCGGCCAGCATCCGGGCGCTTATCTGCTCGATGACGCGTCGATCACGGCAACGGAGCCGACGCCGCCGACGCCGGTGAATATCCTGACGAACGGCGACTTCGAGTCGGACCCCGACGGGACCCAGGTCACGGGGCACGATTTCATCGACGTGACGACGTTCACGGGCTGGCGGGCCTTCGCCGTCAGCGGCGCGGCTGCGACGATGCAGGTGACCTCGGCGGCCGCCCGCGAGGGGACGCGCGGGATGATGCTGGCCCGCGATCCCGGCTACACGGCGCCGGGGGATCGAGGGTTTGACAATGATATCGCTCGCTTCGAGCTCAAGCCCGGCTTGTCGTATCACGCGGAGTTCTGGGTGAAGTCGGGCAACGCCGACCTCTCGGATCAGACGTTCAACTTCGGCTTCCCGCTGTTCGCCTGCCAGTTTCTGAATGAGGCCCCCGGCAGCGTGAACGGGCTGACGGCGACGGCGACATGGCAGAAGATCGTCACGCCGGCCTTCCGTCATGCGGGCGCCACACACGGGCATATCGCCTGGCGGGTCGCCGAGGACGGCGGCGAGGACGCGATCGTCATCGCGATGCCGCGGGTCATCGGGCGGCCCGTTGCCCAGGACCTCGACGAGGACGGCGACGTGGACCTGTCCGACTTCGGCGTGTTCCAGTCGTGTTTCAACGGCCCGAACCGTGCCTGGGCGGCGTTGCTGAATGGTCAGGTGTGTGCGTGCCTTGATGCGGACGCGGATCAGGACGTGGACCTCGCCGACTTCGGCGCGTTCCAGGCCTGTTTCAACGGCCCGAACCGCCCGCCGGCGTGCGAGTAGGCGAAAGGTAGGGCCAACGCCTCGTCGGCCAGGTGTTGCTGCGCAACGGGTCGCGGGGACGGCGGCGTTCGTGTGCGGGATCGGGTGAGGCCGACGAGGGCGTCGGCGCTGTGGTGGCGCCGGCGCCCCGCCGGCCTTTGTTATCGCGCGGATTCGGGCTGATTCCTTTTCGTGCCGACGAGGCGTCGGCGCTACTATCGCGTTGGCGCTACAGTGGGGCCGGTGCCCTCACCGGCCGTAGGTTGTTGGTGCTGGCCGGTTGGTGGGGTCGCGGGGCTTGCGACAGCAGGGGACGGTCGACGCGGGCGTCGCGCAGCAGCAGCGCATGGCCGACGAGGCGTCGGCTCCACTATGAGTATGGCCGACGGGGCGTCGGCCCTACCCGGAGTAGCGCGCCGCGATGGGCATCCGCCGGCCGAAACCGAAGGCGCGGCTGGTCACCTTGAGGCAGGGGGCGGCCTGCTTCCGCTTGTACTCGTTGCGGTCGACCAGGCGGATCACGTCGTGGACCGTAGCCTCGTCGAAGCCGGCGGCGACGATCTCCTCGGCGCTGCGCTCCTCTTCCACGTATCGGTGCAGGATGGCGTCGAGGACGTCGTACGGCGGCAGGCTGTCCTGGTCCGTCTGGTCGGGGCGAAGCTCCGCGGAAGGCGGCTTCGTCAGCGAGCCCTCCGGAATGACCGTACGGCCGGCCCGCTCGTTGATGTACCGCCCGACGCGATAGACCCACAGCTTCGGCACGTCGCCAATGACGGCCAGTCCGCCGCACATGTCGCCGTACAGCGTGCAATAGCCGACGGCCAGCTCGCTCTTGTTGCCCGTCGTCAGCACGAGCCAGCCGAACTTGTTTGACAGCGCCATGAGGATCATGCCCCGCAGCCGTGCCTGGATGTTCTCCTCGGTGATGTCCGGCGGGCGGTCTTCGAACTGCGGCCGAAGCTCGCCCTCGACGACCTCGTGCATTGCGTTGATCGGCTGGATGCGGAAGTCGATGCCGAGGTTCGCGGCCAGCGCGCGGGCGTCGGCGATGCTGTGGTCGCTGCTGAACCGCGACGGCATCGCGACGCCGTGGACCCGCTCGCGGCCGAGGGCGGCGACGGCGATCGCCGCCGTCACGGCCGAGTCGATCCCGCCCGACAGGCCGATTACCACGCCGCGAAACCCGCACTTGTTCACATAGTCCCGCGTGCCGAGCACGAGCGCCTCGTACAGCCCCGCCTCCGCCCGCGGGTGCGGCTCGATCCGCCCCGCCTCGGCGGCGGCGAGGTCCACCACGAGCAGGTCCTCCGCGAACGACTTCGCCTGGGCAATGACGCGGCCGTCGGCCGCGAACGCCGTCGAGGCTCCGTCGAACACCAGCTCGTCGTTCCCGCCGACCTGGTTGCAGAACAGCAGGGGGATCCGGTGCGCGGCGGCCTGCCGGCCGAACAGGGCGATCCGCGTATCGTGCTTGTCGAGCCAGTAGGGCGAGGCGGACAGGTTGACGAAGACGTCGGCCCCTGCCTCGGCGAGGCGCTTGACCGGGCTGACGTGGTAGAGCTTGCGCCCGAGGACCGTCTCGTCGTTCCACAGGTCCTCGCAGATGCTGATGCCCAGCCGCGCGGTCTCCCCCTTCGCCCGCCGCCAGACGGCCACCTGGACATCGGGGCCGGGCTCGAAGTACCGCTGCTCGTCGAAGACGTCGTACGTCGGCAGCAACGACTTGTGGTGGACGCTGGCGACCCCGCCGTCGGCGCAGAACGCGGCCGAATTGCGCAGGTGACGGCCGTCGGGCTCCTCGTTCTCCTGCGCGAAGCCGACGATCGCGGCGATCCCCCGGCACTCGCGGGCAATCCGGCCGACGGCGGCGACGTTGTCCCGGATGAACTTGGGTTTGAGCAGCAGGTCCTTGGGCGGGTAGCCGACGATGCTCAGCTCGCTGAAGACCGCCAGCTCGGCGCCAAGCCCCCGCGCCCGCTCGATCGCGGCCACAATCTTCGCGGTGTTGCCCTCGATGTCCCCAACCAGCGGGTCCAGTTGTGCCAGTGCGATTCTCATGGGCGATGCTCGGTCCACAGGCCGACGCGTGCGGCGGGGGCGTCACGAGTGGGCGAGCGACCGGACCTCCTGGGCGCTCAGCGGACGATTGTAGAAAAGAATGTCATCCAGCCAGCCGCGATACTTGTAGACGGACCCGTCGCCCTCCTCCTGGTATGTGCCCAGCAGGAGCGGGAGCGGGCTGCCGGCGACGCCGCCGTCGATCTCCGTACTGCCGATCGGCTCGCCGTTCAGATACAGTTGCAGCTCCGACCCGTCGAATACGATCGCCACGTGTGCCCACTGGTCCGCCTTGAGCGTGCCGGCGTCGAGGCACCGCCTGCGTCCGACGCACACGCGGATCTGCCCCTGAAAGAGCTGCACGAGGTACCCGTCGCCGTCCCAGGTGCCCTTGCTCAGGAGCACGGGCATCCGGGCGCCGGCGTCCCAGGCATCCGGTTTGGCAAAGAACGTGATCGAAAACGGGCCGGCGAACGCCACGGGCGCGCTCGCCTCCGCGATGCGAAGGTAGCCGCCCTGACGGACATCCAGCGCCGGGCCGCGGATGCCGCCGTCGTCCCGCTTCGCGTTTCCGACGACCTGGCCGATCTCCTCGAGGGGTTTGTTGAAGTCGATCCGCAGCACCGGTTCGATCTGCCCCTGCGCCGAGGTCTGCCCCGGGCGGCGGTACGCCGGCTCCACCGGGCCGGCGGCCGGCCCGACGGTGATCACGCCTTCGGCGAACGAACCGTCAGGATTGCCCCCTTCCTTTCGCGAAAGCGGCTGAAACGCGAGCTTCCACGTCCACGTGCCCTCGCGCGGCGGGAAGAAGACGGCCCGGTGGTATGCGCCGCCGAGACGGGCGAACGGCAGGGCGACCGCCTTCTCCCCCGGTTGGGACAGGGGCTTCATTTCGATGTACGCCCGCACCTGCGGATTCCGCGGCAGGAGGACGGCGTCGAAGGACACTGTCTGATCGCTTCCGATGACGTTGGGCACGGGGTAGATCGTGAAGACCTCCGGCCCCGTCCAAGGTTCCGGCCCGCGAACCTCCGGCAGCGGCCGGCCCAGGATGTGCGCGATCCGCTGCACGAACGCCGCGTAGAACCGACCGTACCGCGCATTGGCCGTCGCCAGCATCCCCAGCTCGCCGCGTGTGCGACACGTCGTGGCAAGCCCGCGAAACGCCGCGCGGAAATCGTATGCCTCCAGGTCTCTCAGGACCGCCGAGGCGACCTCGCGCGCCTCGGCGAACTGCCGCCGGTCGAAGAGCCGCTCGGCCTCGCGAAGCCGCCGCTCCAGCGGCGAGCCGGCGTCCCAGATCGCCAGGCCAACCTTTGCCCGCGTCACCAGCCAGCGGATCGTCATGGCGAGGTCGTGGTAGGCGATCGCCGCGTCGCGCCGGCCGTCGGCGGCCGCCTCGGCGGCCTTCTTCGCGCACGCGTCGGCGATCGACTCGAGCTCGGGAAACCGCTCGGGGATCGGCAGGTGGCCGGCGCGGTTGAACTCGCGGCCCTTGTCCGCGCTGCCGGAACGGACGAACCAGGTGAACGACGTGGAGCACTCGACGCAGCCGGCCGCCCCGACGTACTGCGGGCCGAACTCCTCGAGCCGCCAGTGTACCCTGGCCATCGCATCGGCATCCTGCGGGCCGTAGTGATCGCGGGCGTATTGCCGGAGGTAATCCGCCGCC
>CAZTVU010000306.1:0-4620 GCA_964617025.1 uncultured Planctomycetales bacterium
CGCCGTCGTCCCGTCGGCCAGCTCCATGAGCAGCATGCTCGTGCCCTCGACCTTCACCGCCGGCTCGATGCTCCCGCAACGGGCGTACACCGTCCGAACCTCCTGCCCGGTGAACCACCGCACGCGGTCGATGCCGTGCACGCCGTGGCCGAACAGCGTGCCGAGGTTTTCCGGGGTGTTCTGCCACGCGGGCAGCGCGCCCAGGCCGCCGGCGTTGAGCGCCATCTCCTGAATCTGAAGGATCCGCCCGATCCGCCCCTCGTCGATGAGCTTCTTGGCGACGACGTTGCACTTGCGGAATCGCTGCGTGAACGCCAGGGCGCAGCGAACGCCCGCCCGGTCGCACGCCTCGTTGATCGCGTCGCAGTCGGCGACGGTCGAGGCCATCGGCTTCTCGATGAGCAGGTGCTTTCCCGCCCGGGCCGCGGGCAGGGCGTACCGCGCGTGCGTGTCGTGCGGCGTGGCGATGATGACGGCGTCGACGTCGTCGCGGCGAATCAGCGCCTCCGGGTCCGCCTCGCAGGCGACGCCGTGCTGCTTCGCCAGGCCCGGCGCCCGCGAACCGCCCGCGACGGCCACGAGCTTCGCCCCGGGGCAGTACTTCGTGATCACCTCCGAGTAGGTGAGACCCATGAAACCCGAACCGATGATTCCGATGCCTATGCCGCCCACGTGCAGTTCTCCTCGAACACGCTACGCCGCGGTCTCCGTCGGGGCCCTGCTGCGCCACGCCATGAGGACTCCGACGATCACCAGGACGATGCCGATGGCCAGGTCCAGGCCGATCGCGATCGCCTTCTCGGCCCACGGGAGTATGCCTAGAAGCATGACGCCGATCATCGCGGTGCAGATCCCGGTCACGCCGAACGGCGAGACGGCGGCATGACCGGCCTCGGCCTCGGCGATGCGATCCTGTTCCAACTGGCCGATCGGAATGCGGATGCGGGCGAGGAACTTCGCCGCCCGCTCCTCCTCGGCCTTCGTCTGCGGAAACGCGACATTGCCCGCCAGGACGCCGACGAGCGTCAGCGCGGCCGACAGCCAGAAGATCGCGTTCTCCCGCTCGAGCACGACCGTACGGATCTGCAGGCGCCCCGTTTCGAGCAGAATACCGGCGAAGTGCCGGGACTCTCCGGCGGGGATGCCGGCCATGCCGACCAGCAGGATGAGGCCGGCGCACAGGCCGACCGCGAACCCGAGCAATGCCCCGCGGCTGCTCAGCTTGCTGGAGACCAGGCCCCACAGCATGGGGATGGCGACGGGCGGGACGGCGGCGCTGAACAGCGTGACCATGTTCTTGAACATGGCGGTGTCCTTTCCGCCGCTGAGCAGAAAGGCCACGCCGATGCTCAGGACGCCGACCAGCAGCGTGGTGAGCCGACCGACGAGGACGAGCTCCCGATGGCCGGCCGTCGGTCGGATGAGGCGCCGGTAGACGTCGTTGGTCAGGACGCTCGCGCAGACGTTGTAGTCGCTGCTGAGCATGGACATCGTCGCCGAGAACATGGCCGCGAGCATCAGGCCCATCATGCCGACGGGCAGGATGGCCAGGCACATCTTCGGGTAGACCCAGGTGCTGTCCGCCAGCGGCGGCAGGAAGTGCCGCGCAGCCATCGCGGGGACGAACATCATCGGCGTCGTGACGAGGTTGAGGACGACGACGAGCCAGCCCACCTTGAGGGCGTCGCGCTCGCGGGGCACGCAGTAGAACTTCTGCACGAGCCCCCAGTTGATGCTCCACGACAGACTGTAGAGGAAGATCAGTGAGCCCAGGTAGACCCCGGTGAATTCGCCGCCGGTGAGCCGGAAGAACCCCTCGGGCGAGTTGCGGAGGAAGGCGTCGAGGCCGCCGGCGTGGCTGATCGACAGCGGCAGGATGATGATGACCGCGGCGAGCAGCACGACGAACTGGACGAAGTCGGTGACGGCGGCCGCCCACAGCCCGCCCATGAACGTGTAGGCCAGCATGATGACCGATGACCAAAACATGCCCTGTTCGGGACTCTCGAGCCCCAGACCCAGCGAAAGCAGCGTGCCGATCGCCACGATCTTGAGGGCGTCGTCGATGATCCGGACGGGAACGCCCTGCCAGGCGAAAAGCTGGCGGACGGCGGGGTTGTAGCGCGATTCGAGGTACTCGACCGGGCTGACGACGCGGGCGCGGCGCCAGCGGACCGCGAAGAAGAGGACGCTGAACAGCGCCGCCGGCACGGTCACCCAGTACATGCTGACGGCGACCCAGCCGTACCGGTAGGCGACCGCCGAATAGTTCACGAAGGCGAACGCGCTGAAGCTCGCCATGTAATACGAGATGCCGCTGAGCCACCAGGGGATGCGGTTGCCGCCGGTGAAATAGTCCTTCATCCCCTTCATGTAGCGGTAGAAGTACGCGCCGATGCCGAGCATCAGCACGAAGTAGCCGACGAGGATGAAATAGTCCGGCCCCCGGAGCCCGCCCGCCTGCGCCTCGGCCAGCATCGTCAATTTCGTGACTCCTTCGCCTCCGCCAGGTCCGCCAGGATCTCGCGGACGCGGTCATAGCGGCCTTCGCCGTAGGCCTGGTCCATCTCGGCCAGCGTTCGCGTCATCGCCCAGGCCCGCTCCGAGGCGGCGAGCAGGTCCCGCCTCGCGCGGAAATCGCCGCCGGCCACGGGGTCGAGCGCCGCCTTCGCCCGTTCGAGCAGCGTCCGTCGCATCGAGACGTAATGCCTCTCGCGGATCACGTCGAGCACATAGCGCCGATCCGCCGCGCAGACGGGGTTCGCCAGCGCCCGGCTCAGCGCCGCCGGCGGCTCGACGGGCTTGACCCGCGCCATGGCCGCGATGAGCGCTTCATTGGCGGCGATCGCCTCCGGCAGGATCCGGGTCGTATAGAGGGTCTCCAGTTCCTTCCAGTCCGTCGGCAGCGGGACGGCACGCCGGCCGGCCGTCGTCGTCACGCGGACGGGCGCCGCGTCGTGGGCCGCATACACCTCCCACCGGTCGAAATAGCCGTCGCGGTCGGTGTCGTACATGCGGACCTCGCCGTACGGCTCTTTGTCGCCGAGGCAGCCGATCTCGAGCCAGCCCTCCGTCGCACCCTTCAGGTGGATGCGTCGGTCGACCTCGCTGTAGTACAGCTCCCGCCGCGTCGTCGGCGTCGGACAGAACTCGCGCCGCATGTTCCACCGCTGCGTCGGGCCGCCGGTGTTGTGCATCTCGCGCCGGCTCCAGGTCCAGAAGACGCCCTCCCATCGCTGGTCCTGCTCCGCCCGGCCCCTGTCGCCGATCGCGATCGTGCCGTCCTCGTACTCGCGCCAACTGAAGCCCGTCTGATCGGCCGGATACGTCTCCGAGATTCGCCGACAGTCGGCATGCCGCGCGCAGATCGTCGTCTTCGGCGGGCGCCGCAGCGGGTTCGTGTGTCGCACGCGGGCGAACCGGTACGGCACATTGCCGATCATGTTGAACCCCATGTCGTAGTGCAGCGGCGTCGCGGCCGAGCTGACATTGTCCAGGTCGATGCCGTACCGGATGTTCACCAGCCCGACCTCGCGCAGCTCCGGGTGGAACGGCCCCTGGTAGCGGGCTTCGCTGTTGGCGTAGTCCGCGTCCTTCTGCGGATCGAAGGTCAGCGGGGCGGCGCTGAACCGCACGACCGCCTCGCTCTGCCCGTCGCCGTCCGTGTCGTAGAACGCAAACGGGCATTCGCTGATCGGCCACCAGCACCGCCGCTCGGGATCGTAGCGGTTCATGTAGAGCATGTTGTCGCCGTACGGGTCGCTGGCGAAGCAGTTGGCCGAGTATTCGTAGTTGACCAGGTCCCACTGGACGCCGTCGCGGTCGCGGTCCTCCCAGAACCACGAGCGGCGCAGCTCCCCCTGGACGAAATAGCGGATGTCCATCTCGTCGGGCCGGCCGTCGCGGTCGTCGTCGATGTAGTCGACCATGCGGTCGGCGAGGCCGTCGGCGTCGTAGTCCACCACGAAGCAGTCCGAGTCGTGGTCGCCCGCGACGGGACGAACCATGTCCACCCGACCGGGGGCCGCGTGGAGGACGGCGCCGGGGGCGACCTTGAACTCCGGGACCATGTCGCCGTCGTCGTCGAGGATCCAGACGACGGCCGGGCCGGGGTCGGCCCGCCGGCCGGTGAGCCGCTCGCGCCGGATGAGCATGTGTCCGCCGCCGGGCTCGGCCGAACGAACGATCATCTGCTGGTTCTCATTGAGCCGCTTCGCCTCGTCCCACCAGGGCTTGCCGCGGAGGTCGAGCACGCCGCGGTCATCGAGCCGCGTCTCGCGCTCCCACCACGGGACGGCCGTCTGACACCCGGCCGCGCCCAGGCCGAGCAGGCAGGCCGCCAAGAGGCCGCCGCGCCCGATCCCATGCCCGTGTGTCCTGCGGGAAGTCGTCACGTCCGCGCCTCCGTTTCGCCGCGCGGGGCAGAGTATCGCAAATCACCGCCTGTCGAGCAATGGCCGGCGGTTCGTGCGCGGCACATCGGCCCGCGAAAGGGATGCCCCCCGCGACGGCCGACGGCGTCGCACCTCGCAGGGCATGCGGCGTTGTTCCAATCGGAACGTCGGTCAGACGTTGCCGGCGTCCGCGGGCGGCGACTCCGGGGCTGCACTCGGCGGCGGG
>CAZTVU010000307.1:0-4581 GCA_964617025.1 uncultured Planctomycetales bacterium
CTTCGGGTCGCCGACGGTCTGCACGGCCGCCGCCCGGACGGACCGCTTCAGCGAGCGGGCGAGCGCGGCCAGCGTCGTGCCGGCGGGCAGCGTGCCGACGCGGCCGATGCCCTTCGTCACGGGCCGCTCGAGCGGATAGATGTCGTACGCGGGCGTCTCGTAGGGATGCGAGGCGCGAATGGCGCGGGCGATCTCGGGGATGCGGCCGACCGGGGCCACCGTCTCCAGGCGAACCTCCTCCACACGCTCCAGGCGGCCCTTTCGCCCGACGGCGGGGTTCGTTTCATCGGTGCCGAAGAACGTGCCCTCGCCGCGGAGGCGGTAACTGCACTGCTCGTATTGGCCGATGCGGCCCGCGCCGGCGGCGAAGAGGGCGGCGGCCACGCGGTCGAGTGCATCCGGCGGGACGAACACGACGACCTTGCATTCGCGCGGGCCGACGGGCACGTAGTCGAACGGGCCGACGTCGCGCAGCCCGCAGAGGCCGGCGATGACGTCGTTGGTGCCGCCGTCGGCCGCATCGAGGGCGGTGTGCGGCGAGTAGATGCTGATGCCCCGGCGGACCGCCGCGTGCGCCAGCGCCTCGGTCTCGGGGCTGTCCGCGCGGATCGTCTTGATCGGCCGAAACAGCGGCGGGTGGTACGAAACGATCATCGCGCAGCGGAGCCGGGCCGCCTCGGCGAGCACCGCGACCGTTGTGTCGATGCAAAGCAGGATCCGCCGGCAGCCGGCGGCCGGATCGCCGACGAGCAGGCCGACGTTGTCCCACTCCTGCGCCAGGCCGGGCGGCGCGATGGCCTCCATCGCCCGGCAGATGTCACCGACCGTCACTCGTGTCGCCGCCATTCGCCTGCCCTCGCCGGCCTGATTCCGTCGCATACGCCTCCACGCCCCGGCGAAGAATGATCCACAGGAGCATCACGCCGCCGGCCAGCCAGAACGGGTACGCCTGGAGGAGCATCCGCTGCTCGAGCCTGCCGATCGCGATCAGGTGCGCCGGCATCCCGGCGACGCTCGACAGGAAGAACAGCGGCATCCACCACGTCGGCCGCACCAGCATACCCGCAAGCCCGGCCGCGCACAGCACGCCGAACCAGCCGACCGGCTGCCAGCCGAACGCCAGGCCGATCATCGCGCGGCCGACGCCGGACGCCTGGTTCCGCAGCGCCTCGCCCGGGGGCCGCATCCGGAAGAGATAGTCCAGCGGCGAGACGGGCTCGCCGGCGAACGGGTCCCGGTCCATCACCTCCGGGGCCGGGAACGCCACGGGGAGGAGCGGTCGCGTCGGGTAGGCCCCGAACTCGCCGTTGCAGTAGTAGCGCGCATCGCGCCGTTCCAGGTGGAACGGGTCGCCGCAGTGCCGCCACTGGTTGAGGTAGAACGGCGATACGATCGCCAGCGGAAGGGCGACGGCGAGCGCACGCTCCGTGGGCCGCCACCGGCGCAGGGCGATCATGCAGAGGAGCATGGCCGTCAGGGCGGGCAGGTTGGTATTGCGGAGCAGCAGGAGCAGGCCGCCGGTCACGCCGGCGGCGAGCCAGCCGCGGTCGCGGCCGCGCGGCGGGGGCGAGGCCCTCTTCGGGGCGGGGAAGGCGGCGCGGAAGAAGAGCAACCACAGGATCAGGTTGGCGTCCTCGCGAAGGCCCTGGCAGCTCAGGTCGATCATCCAGGTGTCGAACGCGCAGAGGCCGGCGACGACGATGCCGACCGGCGCACCCAGGAAGCGCCCGAGGACGGCGCCGGTCAGCGGGACGGCGGCAATGCCGGCGAGGCACGACGGGATGCGCATCGCGCCGGGGTCGTCGGGGAACCATCGGACGATCGGGGCGTGGAGGGCGGACCAGAGCGGGGCCTTGTTGCCGGCTGCGAAGGGGCTCCAGGTCCGCTGTGCCTGCTGCCGGTAGTAGACGACGTCGGGAAAGAGGGCATCCTCGCGGACCTGCTCGAAGCGGATGGCCCGCGGGAATGCGGCGGCGGCGGTCAGGACGCACAGCGCGACGCCAACAGCTCGGGGCGGCCACGTCCGGCGGTTGGCCAGCGTATCGACCGCCCCCAGCCCGAAGAGGAGGCCGAAAACCGCCGTTGCGGCGGCGCACGCGGGGTACGCCCCGGCGAGAAGCCGGACCGCGACGACGGCGATCCCGCCGGCGAACAGCAGGCCCGCCCATGCCGCGCGCCGGGGCCGTTCGCGGGGCGCCAGCCGCCGCACGATCAGGCCGGCCAGCAGGCAGTTCAGCAGCGTGACGGCGTCGTACATCGGCCAACCCATTCGCACCGCGGCTGATTCCGGCGGCGCAAGACGAAACCGGCATCGCGGGCGGTCTTGCGGGTCCATCCTCATGTACCGCAGGCGCGATGGCAAGGCCTCAGTACCGCGCCCCCAAACCACGATCGGGAACATGGATGCAGCGGTCCGCCTGCCTGTCCCGTTCTGATGGTTGTAGCGTCTGCGCCGCCGTCGGCGCGTGAGGGAGGAAGCGAAGCGATGGGCACAGGATCGGAGGGCGTGTGTGGTGCCGACGTCCTCGTCGGCGTGGGAGGAGCGAAGCGAAGATCGCGCGGGGTCGGAGGCCGGCGGCGGCGCCGGCATGCTGGTGAGGAGTAGCGAGTTCCGCGTTGCGCGTTGTGACTTGCGAACACGGAGCCCCCGGCGCGAGCCGGGGGTTGTGGAGACAAGCCCAGCGACGCTGAGCAGCCGAGGAGCACCGCAGTGACGGGGCGACGAAGGGACGAAGAGAAATGTGGGGTGCGTGTTGCGTGCGCGGCGGGCATGGCCGGCGAGGGCGCCGGCCCTACTGTGTCGCCGGCCCTACGGTGAGTGTGGTGCCGACGCCTCGTCGGCATTTCATCGGCTGCGCGGGTGGGCGGGGATCGAGGCTCGCCGTTCGGACCCCCGTTTGGGTAAAGGAGGGACCGGGATTACTCTGAAGTCTGCGTCCGCTACTGCTCATGGCAGGCGTCGCACCATTGATCGGATCACTCTGAACTCGCAACGCTGAACTCGGAACTCCCCCCTCCCTGGAAGGGAGCTTGCTCAACGCCGCGGTCGCGCCTCAATCGGCCGCTGCGGCAGGGGCGGGGTTGCCGCCGCGCGTCGGGCCGGCGGCGACGATCGCCATGACGATCCACAGCGCCAGGCTGCCAAGCAGCAGGAGACCCATCTGGCGGCAGAAGAAGACCGCGAAGTGGAGCCAGTTCGCGACGACGGCGACCGCCAGCGCCCCACCGAGCCGCCACAGGTGCTTTCCCGGAGGTGTGATCGCCGGCGCGATGCCCGCGAGGGCGTAGAGCATTGTCAGGCTGGTGTAGTAATGGTGCCAGGCGATGTGCGAGATGAAGTTCATGGCCACCATGCCCAGCGCCCACAGCGCGGCCTCCCGAAGGTCCGTTCGCGCCGCCGACCGGCGCGCCACCGCCGCCATCGCCAACAGCAGCGGGAGCGACATCGCCAGCCCGATCCGCCGGACCGTACCGGGCGACAGGTCGGCCAGCGCCGGCGGGAAGGTCTCGTTCGCCGGAATCGCGCCGCGCGCAAGCCACCGCGAGAGGACGCCGAAGAGGCTCTGGTTGGACGGGCTGAACTGGTTGAACTGCCCGAACACCTCTCGGCGGGCATACCCGGCGTCGGTAAAGAACGGCAGGGCGACCTCGCCCGTCCATGCGCGCAGCGACGCCAGCGCCGGCGCCGGTCCGCTCGCGGCCATCGGAAGGAGCACCAGCAGCAGCACGAGACCGACGACGAAACCGGCCAGGACCCACCCGTCGCGACGGACGACGGCCGGCAGGATCAGCAGCGCGGGATAGACCTTGAGGCTCGCGGCCAAAGCGATCCAGAGCCCGGCTCGCGCGTCGCGCCCGGTGCGGTAGGACCAGAACGCCTCGACCATGAGGGCCGTCAGCAGCGCGCTGACCTGCCCCCGCTGCAGGCCGGAGATGGTCGGCGCGAAGTTCACAAGGAACGCCGCCACGACGATCGGGCCGACCGGCCGGCCGGCGAGCTCGTCGCACAGGCGGACGAGCCGATACCCCGCCCACAGGACCGCGCCCATTCCGATCGCGTACCACGCCAGCACCGCCGCCGACAGCGGCATCGCCGCGAACGGCACCATCAGCACCGCCATCGTCGGCGGATAGTAGAAGGGCCATCCGCGGGGGTGGCGGACGCGGTAGATGTCCGTGCCGTCGATCACGGCCCGGCCGGCCGCCCGCAGCATGATGAAATCACTCCGCTGCGTCTCGGAGACGACCGCGCGGAGATGCACATTCCACCCGAGGAAGACGATCAGCGCGAGCAGGAGGACGATGGGAACGTAGGGCGCGAGCCTTCGCATGGTAACGCGCCCCCGGATGGACGCCGCAGCAGTATAGAACCCGGCGTTGCATACGGCAACGCCGGAAGCCGGAAAAACGAGGAAACGAGAAAGCCCAGCGCGGCGTTCGGCCGCAACGAGAGGATGCGCGCGTTTTGCTCGTTGATTGCGATGGAAGACTCCGCCTGGACCTCGACTCGAGCAGCGGTCGCCCCGCCCGTCGTGTACGGCGCGGCCCGCGCGTTTTGGACTGCGGCGGCCTTGCCGCCGC
>CAZTVU010000308.1:0-4544 GCA_964617025.1 uncultured Planctomycetales bacterium
GCGGCGATGAGTGGGGCGGTGCGCACGAAAAGAAGGCCTCCGCGTCCCGGCACGAGGGCCTTCAGTGATGTTGCGATCCGGCGTGCGGCGCGGAGGAGGAGGCGACGAGGGCCGCGTCAGGCCCGACGGCGCCGCAGCGCGAGGGCCATTCCTCCGGCAAGCAGCGCGAGGCTTGCCGGCTCCGGCACCCACTCGATGTACGGGGCGTTCGCCGGGTTGCCCGTCCGGGCGCCCTCGCGATCCTCGACGGTCCCGCCCTTCTGCGAGTTGTTGTCGGTGTTCTTGAGCACGAACGTAACGGTCTGGCCCTTGTTTGCGTTGAAGAAGGCGGTGATGTCGATCGTCTTCCATTGCGGGGGCGAGACGTCCTGGCCGCTGTTACCGCCGGCCATCGTCAGGTCGGGGCCAAGCTGCACGGCGCCCGAACCCGCACCCGTGTCGCCGACGCCCGGCGAGTTGCTCCAGGTGATCGTGTTCTCGTCGAAGTCGGCCACCTTCCCGAACACGCGCATCACCCAGCTCGTGTTGGCGGCCCAACTGCGGATGTGAAGCACGTTCAGCGTGGCCGAGGTCACCGTCACGTTCGGCAGCGTGAACTCGATGATCCCGATGCGCTGGCTGCCGGTCTGGCCCTTCATCAGGATGCCGCCGGTCTGGCTGATCCCGGGATAGTCCCTGACCGTGGTACTCGCCGTCTGGTCGAGATAGGTGTCATCGTTTGCCAGGATGATCGCCCCCATCGCCGGGTGCTGCGCGATCGCCGAAATCGCCAGGAGCGTCAGGCAGCAGAGCAAGCCCCCGAGTCGTTGCTTTTCCGAACCCATGAAATGAGCCTCCTTGTGATCGCCACGTGCACGGTTGCCGTTGCGCCGCCTCGCGACGCCTCGAACGGTTCGCGCAACCCCGAGCGGCACTTGGCCGCCGGTTGCTTTTCCACCATCCGTTGCCGATGCTTCCGCAGGGCCTGCGCTCCGAACAGCAACTTGTACATACAGGTTATCACAAGCGTCGCGGCATTTCAAGCCTCCGGATGTAACACTTCAGGACGGGCAGGCTAATAGATCATAACCTGTTTTTGACGCATACTTTACAGTTGCGTCTCGCGGCGATTCGTCTCGATTGGTTTCGGATCGGTGCCGGCGGTCTGTGGACCGGCATCGTATCTGCGGCGACCGGATTGTCCGGCCATTTGCATGTGACCGACGGGGTAGCGGATAATGCGAACCATGCGCGATACCAATTACCTGCATGTGGCGGCCATCCAGATGCTGCCGGCGACGGGCGAACCCCGCGCCAATGTCGCGCGGGCCACCCGGCTGGCACGCGAGGCCGTCAACACCCACGGGGCGGAGCTGGTCATCTTCCCGGAATGCACGCTGACGGGCTACACCTCGCCGGGTCACGACAAGACCGGACTGACGCTGGAGGCATCGCGCCGGCTGGCGGAGACCGTGCCCGGCCCCTCGACGGAGCACTTCGCCGCGCTCGCGCGGGAGCTCAATGCCTACATCGTCTGGGGGCTGCACGAGCGGTGCGGCTCGAGCTATCACAATGCGGCCGTCCTGCTGTCGCCGGGCGGGGAGCTCCTCGGCACATACCGCAAGGTGCACATCAACAAGTACGAGCAGCACATGGGCTGGGTGAACGGCGAGCAATTCATGGTCTGGCCGTGCAGGATTCGCGACATCCGGTTCAACCTGGGCATCATGATCTGCTTCGACCGCGAGGTGCCCGAGGCGGCGCGATGCCTGACGGTGCTCGGGGCCGACGTGATCGCGATCCCGCAGGCCACGTCATGTACCTGCGACATCCCCATTCACCGGGACCAGCTTTGCGTCCGGGCCTATGAGAACGAGGTGTGCATCGCGATGGCGAACTGGGCCGGGCCGCAGTTCAAAGGTCACAGCATGATCATCAATCCCACCGGCGAGGTGGTGCGGCTTGGCGGGCGCGACGAGGAGCTCCTGACGGCCGTTTTCGACTTGGATGCCCTGCGCGAGCATCGCGCCCGGGGCATCTACGGCCGCCACCACCGGCGTCCGGCGGCGTATGGGCCGCTGGTGGCGACGGATGGGCAGCCGCCGAGCCCGGCCTCGCAGCCGTGACGGCGGCGGTGAAGTCATTTAGCCATTTCGCCTAATCGTTTACACCTATTGCGTCGGCGGGCCGCCTAGCGTATATTGAGTGCCATGGAGAAGACGGTCAAGCGGGTTTCCAAGGCTCGGATGTTGAAGGATCACCTTCTGCGGGAGATGCAGGAGCATCGCATCCCCATCGGCGGCCAACTCCCAACGGAATCCGAACTGGTGCGGCACTTTTCGGTCAGCCGCTCCACGGTAAGGCAAGTTTTGTCCGAATTAGCCGCTGCCGGCCTCGTCGATCGACAGCAGGGGCGCGGCACGTTTCGGACGGAGGGCCCCAGACTGACCCTCCAGCCCCGGCGCGCTTTGCTGGTGGGTGTGTGGTTCAATTGGCCCTCGGGGCCATTGTACGGCCCGATTGCCGAGGGGGTTCGCGATGAGCTGGGCCATTGGGGCTACCACGCCGTGTTCGAGATCGGCGGTCTGGAGGCCGGGGCGGAATGTCGGGGGATCCAGAGCCTGATCCGAAAGGATCTCGATGGGTTCATCGTCGCGCCGTCGACGGATCCGAACGATGAACACGGCCCGCTGATCGAGTTGATCCGGCGGAAGGTACCGATTGTGCTGGTAGACCGCGCCGTGGGCGACTCCCGGACGGACCTCGTCAGCGTCGATCATGAGTTCGGCGCTCGGGAGGTCGTCGGGCACCTGATCGGCCTGGGTCATCGACGGATCGCCTTCATCGGGGTCGGCGGGCTGTCGCCCATGACGGACCGGCTTCGCGGCTATCGCGTGACGATGGCGGCCCACCGGCTGCCGATCGACCCCGCGTGGGAGCAGGTGAGCACCTTCGTCGGCGTCGACACGGGTCGGGCGGCGGCGATGGAGTTGCTTTCGCTGCCGGACGACCGGCGGCCGACCGCCGTCTTCGGTGGCAACGATTACATCGCCGAGACGTTCGCGATCGTCGCCCGCGAACGCGGGCTGCGCATCCCTGCCGACGTGTCGGTCGCGGGCTTCGACGACACCAACGTCGACCCGTCGCGGCCGGCGTGGCTTACCACGTACGCGCAGCCGAAGTATCGCATCGGCCAGCAGGCGGCATGGCTGCTGATGAGGCGGCTGACGAACCCGACGGACCACACGGTCAGCGTCGTGCTGCAGGGCGAGTTGGTCCGACGGCAGTCCGCGGGGGCTCCTCCGGCGGGCGCGGCGGCCACGTGAGCGTCAGGACGGCCGTCGGGCAGCGGTCCAGGCAACGAACACGGGATCGGAGGCAGGCATGGGAAGCACGGCAAATCGAGCAAGACGGTCGATCAGGAGGACGGGGTACGTGGCGGGTGTGGTACTATGGGCGGCCACGTGGGTACACGCGGCGGAGTATGGGACGCCGCGGCCCCTGTTGTTTGGCGACACGTTCCGGCTTAACGTCGACGGCTACACGGGCGACGAGGGCACGACGCAGCCCAAGACGGACGCGAACGACGGACTCAACGGCGACAGCCCCCCGTTTTCGCCGGACGAACGTGGCGCGGGCGCATGACGGCGGCGGCGGACCGTACTGGTACACCTCGGCGTACCAGGAAGCCGAGGAGCCGGACCCCTGCGGCGAGCAGTACGTCGACTACGTGCCGCCGTTGAGCATCCTGGGCGGCGGGCGCTACCGGATCATCGCCGAGTACCGCAACACGTCGAGCCGCGCGTGGTATCCCGCGGAGTACATCGTTCACCACGCCGGCGGAACGACGACGGTCCTCCAGTCGCAACTGGAGGGCGTGTCGGGCTCGTACGTCAGCTTCGATCTGGGCGATTTTGACCTCGGCACGACGGGCTGGGTGCGGGTTAACGACACCGGCTGCGAGTCGATCACCTTCAACAAGATGCGGTTCACATACCTGGGCGCCCCGTCGCCGAAGGCGACCCTTCCCGCGCCGGCTGACGGCGCCGCCGGCGTCTACGTCAACACGGTCCTGAGCTGGCTGCCCGGCCTGGGCGCGACGTCGAGCGACGTGTACTTCGGCACGGTCAGCCCCGGGACGTACCGAGGCAACTTCACCGACAGCGCGTATGTTCCGGGACCGCTGCTGCCGCTGACGACGTACTTCTGGCGGATCGACTCCGTCGGGCCGGGGGGCACGGTGAGCGGCGACGTGTGGCGGTTCACCACGGGCAGCGGGACGTTCACGTATTCGACACAGTACGAGTTTGACGCCGACCCGAGCACGGCGGCCGGCGTGCTGGACGCGAACGCCGGCGACGCCAACGGGAGTGGAGTTCTGGTCAAGTCCGGGACGGGCTGGGGCAACGCGGGCGGCGGAATCGCGAACGGAATCCTGCGCTTCGTCGACAGCACGTCGAGCGGCAACCAGGGCTACCACTTCGCCGGCCACGGCAGCGCCCTGAGCTTCACGGTGGACATGCGGGTGCGGGTGAACGACGGCGTGCTGGGCAGCACGCTGCGGC
>CAZTVU010000309.1:0-4542 GCA_964617025.1 uncultured Planctomycetales bacterium
TCGGCCTGGCGTGCAAGAACGCCGTGCTCATCGTCGAGTTCGCCAAGCAGCAGCACGAGCACGGTCAATCGGTGAAGGACGCCGCCGTCGAGGCCTCGCGCCTCCGCCTTCGGCCGATCCTGATGACCTCGTTCGCGTTCATCCTCGGCGTCGTGCCGCTGGCGACCGCCAGCGGGGCCGGTGCCGAGATGCGGCGAACGCTGGGGATCGCCGTCCTGTCGGGCATGCTCGGCGTGACGCTCTGCGGCCTGTTCCTGACGCCGGTGTTCTACTACGTGCTTCAGAGGTTTGGGGAACGCCGGCATTCGGGCGGCCGTCCGACGGCGGCCGCCGGTCCGCCGAAGCCCGCGCCCCACTGATGCGCGCCGCGCCGAGTCTCCGGCCCGGCAAGGCAGTGGGCGGCGACGGAAGGCGAGGAAACAAGAAAGCAAGAAGGCCCGGAGGAAGACGTGAGATTACGATCACGCCGCGAAGGTATTCCCGGCGCGGCGCTCCGAAGCCGTTTCATGAGCTTTTTCGCTTTCTCGCTTTCCCGCTTTCCTGTCGTCGCCCCTCGCACCGACGGCGTCTATTGCGGGGTAATCCCGCAGGGAGGTTCCCGTGGAAACCCTGACCGATCAACCGAAATCCGCCGGCGCAGCCCCGGTCTGCGAGGACTACCGGACCGGGCTGACGCCCGAGGCCATCGCGCGGGCAATGGTGGAGCACCTCCAGTACACGCTGGGCCGGCTGCCGACGCTGGCCACGCCGCACGACTGGTACATGGCGCTCGCCCATGCCATCCGCGACCGGCTCATGTACCGCTGGATCCGCACGGTGGAGACGCTGCGGCGACGGGACGTGCGGGTGGTGAGTTACCTGTCCGCCGAGTTCCTGGTCGGGCCCCACCTGGGCAACTGCCTGGTGAACCTGGGGATCCTGGAGCCGGCGCGGCGGGCCGTGGAGAGTCTCGGCCAGGATCTCGATACGCTCCTGGCGCAGGAAGAGGAGCCGGGGCTGGGCAACGGCGGGCTGGGCCGGCTGGCTGCCTGCTTCCTGGACTCGCTCGCAACGCTCGAGATGCCGGCGATCGGCTACGGCATCCGCTACGAGTTCGGCATTTTTGACCAGGAGATCCGCGACGGCTGGCAGGTCGAGGTGACCGACAAGTGGCTGCGCAACGGCAACCCCTGGGAGATCGCCCGCCCGGAAGTTGCCTACGACGTCGGCTTCGGCGGCCGGACGGAGGCCCGCTACGACGAGCAGGGCCGCTACCGCGTGCGGTGGATCCCCGCCCAGGTCGTCCGCGGCATCGCGTACGACACGCCGATTCCCGGCTACCGGGTGAACACCGCCGACCTGCTGCGCCTCTGGAAGGCGGAGGCCGTCGAGTCGTTCGACTTCCAGGCGTTCAACGTGGGCGACTACTACGGGGCCGTCGACGAGAAGGTCGCCTCGGAGAACATCACAAAGGTCCTTTATCCCAACGACGAGCCGGTGCAGGGCAAGCGGCTGCGCCTGATGCAGCAGTACTTCTTCGCCTCGTGCTCGCTGCAGGACATGATCCGCGTGCACCGGCTCTGCGGCAACACGATCGACACCTTCCACGAGCTGTTCGCCGTGCAGCTCAACGACACGCATCCGTCGATCGCCGTCGCCGAGCTCATGCGGCTGCTCGTCGACGAGCACGACATGGGGTGGGACGACGCCTGGCGGATCACGCGCGCCACGTTCGCGTACACGAATCACACGCTGCTGCCGGAGGCCCTGGAGCGCTGGCCCCTGCCGCTGTTCGGCGAACTGCTGCCCCGCCACCTCGAGATCATCTACGAGATCAACCGCCGCTTCCTCGACGAGGTCCGCGCCCGCTATCCGGGCGACGACGCGCGGGTGGCACGCCTGTCGCTCATCGACGAGGCCGGGCCGAAGTACGTCCGCATGGCCCACCTCGCCGGCGTCGGCAGTCACGCGATCAACGGCGTGGCGGCGCTCCATACCGAGCTGCTGAAGCGCGACGTCCTCGGCGATTTCCACGAGATGGATCCGTCGCGGATCGTCAACGTGACGAACGGCGTGACGCCGCGCCGCTGGATGCTGCTGGCCAACCCGCGCCTGTCCGCGCTGATCACCCGCGCGATCGGCGACCGCTGGCCCGCGCATCTGGGCGAGGAGCTGCCGAAACTGGAGGCCTTTGCGGATGACGCGGCCTTCCGGGCGGAATGGCGGGACGTCAAGCGGGCGAACAAGCGGGCCCTGGCCGAACGGCTGTATGAACGGACGGGCGTGGAGGTCGACCCTGACAGCCTGTTCGACGTCCAGGTGAAGCGGATCCACGAGTACAAGCGCCAGCATCTCAACGTGCTGCACGTCATTTCGCTGTACAACCGGATCAAGGCCGACCCGGCGGCGGATGTGACGCCCCGGACGGTGCTGTTCGGCGGAAAGGCCGCGCCGGGATACTTCCTGGCCAAGCTCATCATTCGGCTGATCCACGGCGTGGCGGAGGTCGTCAACAACGACCCCGACATGGACGGCCGCCTGAAGGTTGCGTTTCTGCCCGACTTCAACGTGACCAACGCCCAGCCGATCTATCCGGCGGCCGACCTGTCCGAGCAGATCTCGACCGCCGGCAAGGAGGCCTCGGGGACGGGCAACATGAAGTTCTCCATGAACGGCGCCCTGACGATCGGCACGCTCGACGGGGCCAACGTCGAGATCCGCGATGCCGTCGGCCACGAGAACTTCTTCCTCTTCGGCCTGACGGCGGACCGCGTGCAGGCCCTGCGGGCCGCCGGGTACTCCCCGATGGACTACTACCGCAACAACGAGTCGATCCGGGCGGTCATCGACCCGATCCGGTCCGGCGTCTTCTCGCGGGGGGACGCGGGCCTGTTTGTGCCGCTGGTGGACTCGCTGCTCGGGCAGGATCCGTTCATGGTCCTGGCGGACTTCGCGTCGTACGTGGAATGCCAGGAGCGCGTCGGCTGCGCCTACCGCGACGTCGAAGACTGGACGCGAAAGTCGATCCTCAACGTCGCCCGGATGGGTCACTTTTCATCGGATCGCTCCATCCGCGAGTATTGCGAGAGGGTCTGGCACGCCTGTCCCGTGCCGGTCGTGATGGAGTAAGGGGCCCCTCGGGGCCAAGGTCGCGCCGCCGAAGCACGGGGCGCGCGGAGAGACCAGTGACCTCCCGGGAACGCATTCTGGCGGCGCTGGATCGCCGGCCGCCCGACCGGCTGCCCATGTGGGATCTGTCGTTCTGGCCGGAAACGCTCGAGCGATGGCGCGGCGAGGGATTCCCCGAAGGGGCCGACCCTGTCGCATATTTCAATCTGGATCCCGTGGCGTGCGTGAACGACCTGTTCGACCCCTCATTCGGCCTGCCCGAACAGACGATCGAGGAGACGGCGGAGTACCGCATACACCGCGACCGCTACGGCAAGACGATCAAGACCCTGCGAAACTCGTACGACCCGCCCTGCACCCTGTCGCCGGCAATCCGTGATTGGGACGACTGGCGGCGGATGAAGCCCGCCCTGCGGGCGTCCCCGGCCGCGTTCAACAACCCCGCCGCCGAGGCCGAATACCGCCGCGCCCGCGCGGCCGGCGAGTTCATCGCGATCACACCCGCCGAGCCCATGTGGTTCGTCATCCACCTGACGATGGGCTTCGAGGACGGGCTGCTGGCGATGGCGGCGCGGCCCGACCTCGTGGCGGACATGGTCGCCGCCTATTCGGATTATGTGCTGGCAATGCTGGAACTGACGCTTGCCCGCGGCCACGTGTTTGATGCCATCTGGTTCTGGAGCGACCTGTGCTATCGGGGCGGGATGCTCTTCTCGCCCGAGTACGCCCGCGACTGCGTGCTCCCCCACTGGCGGCGGTTCGGCCGCTTCGCCCGCGAACACGGCATGCGGTTTCTCTTCCATTGCGACGGCGACGTCCGCCAGTTGATCCCCCTGCTGATCGAAGCGGGCTGCGACGCGATCCACCCGCTGGAAGCCCGCGCGGGCAACGACGTCCGCGAGTACAAGCGGCGATACGGGCGCGATATGTGCTTCATCGGCAACATCGATGCGGACGTCGTCGCCACCAACGACCTCGATCGAATCGAGCAGGAGGTCGCCGCGAAGGTGCCGATCGCGGCGGCCGGCGGCGGCTACATCTATCACATCGACCACTCCGTCCCGCCGACGGTCTCGCTGAAGGCCTACCGGCATCTCCTGGCGTGCGTTCGCCGTTACGGCCAACCGGGCTGACGACGACGGCGCGGAGCCGCCGACATTTGCCCGGGGCAGCCTCTGGCCGCAACCCGAAGGTGCGCGGGTCTGGCGCGCCGGTTGCGGTGGAAGACTCTGCCCCGACCTCGACCCGGGAAACGGTCGTCCCGCCCGTGTTGTACGGCGCAGCCCGTGCGTTTTGGATTGCGGCGGCCGCCCCGGCCGTCTTGTACGGCGCGGCCCGCGCATTTTGGACTGCGGCGGCCGTGCCGCCGCTTTTCCTGGGGCGCGCCAGGACGCGCCGGCGTGCCGCAGACCGTCCGAGCCAAAGCGGTGGCGT
>CAZTVU010000310.1:0-4516 GCA_964617025.1 uncultured Planctomycetales bacterium
GGCATGTTCCTGCATCACGTGAAGGACTCCACGGAGCCGCGGCCGTTCACGCGGTTCGCCGTCGCCAACGGACTGAGCGGGCGGCTGTTCACCCACTGGATCTGGGGCGGCTACGTGCTGTTCGAATGGCCCGCGGCGCGGGTCTTCGCCGACGGGCGGTCACAAGCGCTTTTCGACGAGAAGATGTACCTGCTCTTCCACGAGCTCGAGCGGATGAACCCGCCGACGAATCTGCCGCCGGCGGCCCGCGGCGAGCAGATCGACCGGGCCCTCGAGCGCCCGGACGTGCCGACGGGCCTGGGCGCGGAGATGGTCCTCGTCCGCGCGACGGGCGCGACGGCGAACAACTGGGTGGAACCGCTGCTGGCGACGGGCAAGTGGGTGCCGGTGCTGTGGACGGCCGAGGCGATGCTGATGATCCGCCGGACGGCGTCGTCGCCGGGCCTGCCCGAGGCGCTCTCGCGGGCGGAGGACGACGCGCTGACATGGCCCGACGACGAGTGGGGCCTGGCGAGCCGCGCGTTGGCCGCCCAGTTTCTGCGAACGCCGAACCACGCGCGGGCGATCCGCCACTATCAGGCGGCGGTGGAGAAGGCCCCCTACGCCTCGTTCTACTGGGGCATGCTCGCCAGCTTCCTGAACGAGGATCGCGCGGCCGACGGCGTTGCATACTACACGCAGCAGCGCGATCGGCTTCGCCGCGACGCCTGCGGCCTGTCGCCGTCCGCGCGAACGGAGTCCCTGGAGGCGCTGACGGCGCTTCTCAAGACGCTCGAGGCCGCGCCGCAGCGCTGATCTGACCCCGCGATGCGGGCCGCGACACCGCGGATCCTGTGATCGCCCGCGGCGACCGAGTAAGTGCGTTCGCACTTGCCGGCGACCGAGGCAGCGGCTATAAGCGTGCCGGTCGTTCACAACCTGCGGGGCAGCGGACAGTTGCGATGGTCAGTGCGACGGGCAAGAAGTGGCGCCTGTTTCGAGCCTGGAGCGGCCGGCACCCGGTGTGGTGCGCGTGGCAGGTGACCTATCGGTGTAACTTTCGCTGTTCGTTCTGCCACTACTGGCGCGACCCGATGGGCGCGCTGCCCGAGCAGACGGTCGAGGACTTTCGCACCGGGTCGCGCCGGCTGGCCAAGCTCGGCTCGCTGCTGATCTCGCTGGCCGGCGGCGAGCCCCTCCTGCGCGGCGACATCGTCGAGCTCGTTCGCGCCGTCGCCGAGTTCCACCTGCCCTTCCTGACGACGAACGGCTCGCTGGCGACGCCGCAGCTCGCCCGTGACCTGTTTGCCGCCGGGCTGTGGGGCGTCTCCGTCAGCCTCGACTACGCGGACCGCGCCCGCCACGACAAGGCCCGCGGCATGCCGGGCGCGTTCGACGGCGCCTTGCGGGCGATCGACCACTTCGTCGCCGCCCGGCGGCATGACTGGCAGCGCGTGAACCTGATGTGCGTCCTGCTGCACGACAACCTGGACGATGTCGAGCCGCTCATCGAGCTGGCACGGGATCGTGGGGCGTACTTCATGATCCAGCCCTATGGCTTCCGGAAGACGGGCAGCCGCCGCTTCGTCCACGCGAACCACGGCGTGTCGCGCCGACTGATCGAGCTCAAGCGCCGGCATCCGAACTTCCTCAGCAACGAGGTGTTTCTCGGCCGGTTCGACGAGGCGCTCAACGGCGGCGTGCCCGATTGCCGCGCAGGGCAGGCCTTCTTCAACATCGACCCCACCGGGGACATCGCCATCTGCGTTGAGGAGAAGGGGCGGCCGGTGGCCAATCTGTACCGCGACTCCGCGCAAACGATCGTCGAGCGCCTCGCCGAACGGGCCCGCGGCAACACGTGCACCGACTGCTGGTACAACTGCCGGGGCGAGGTGGAGATGCTTTACCGGCCCGGCGGCCTGCTCCGCAGCCTGCCGATCGCCCTGTTCGATCGCGGCCGCCCACCAACGCGGAAGCGGGTCACGATGAATTGTTCCGGCGACACCCCATCCGGTCCGAATTGCTCTGGCCCGCTGGGCGCCGGTTCATCCTGACGCCTTCGGAAGTTGGGGGCACCTGCGCCTGGGCCGCAGAACCACCCAGCCTACGCCTTCCGAAAGTCCCCGATCTGTCGATAAACCCGAACGGCAGCCGAGCCGGGCGATGCGGTCCGAGATCGTTTGCACAAGGCCCCGGCTGGAGATGAACCGGCCCCGGATTCGCGGCGCAATCGCGAACCGAACCGAGCCGGGCCGTGTCGGCCCGGAACCCTTTTCGCAATCCGGCCCGACACACGCGGCGGCCCATCCATGCCGGTCGATGTTTTGATTTCCCGCCGCACGGCGCGTAGAATTCGCCCAGACCTATGGTACACACCCAACTGCGAGGCCGATGATGCAGCCATCCCATTCGGGGCCGGCGTCCGCGCTGGCCCAGTCCGACCCGGAGGTCTGGAGGGTCTTCCAGGCCGAAGTCGACCGGCAAACCCATACGCTCGAGATGATCGCGTCCGAGAACCACGTGTCCGCGGCCGTGCTGGAGGCCACCGGCTCGATCTTCACCAACAAGTACGCCGAAGGCTATCCCGGCAAGCGCTACTACGGCGGCTGCGACCAGATGGACGCCGTCGAGGATCTCGCCCGGCATCGGGCGAAGCAGCTCTTCGGCTGCGAGCACGTGAACGTTCAGCCGCACTCCGGCAGCCAGGCGAACATGGCCGTCTACCTGGCGGTCCTCAAGCCCGGCGACACGATCCTCTCGCTCGACCTCTCCCACGGCGGCCACCTGACGCACGGCGCGCGGGTCAACTTCAGCGGCCTGCTCTACCGCGTCGTCCACTACACGGTCGACCCGAAGACCGAGGTCTTCGATATGGCCGAGGTCCGGCGGCTGGCCCACGAGCACGCCCCCGCGCTGATCGTGACCGGCGCCTCCGCCTACCCGCGGACGATCGACTTCGCCGCCTTCGGCGAGATCGCCGAGGAGGTCCACGCCGCCCACATGGCCGACATCGCCCACATCGCCGGGCTGGTGGCCGCCGGGCTTCATCCGTCGCCGGTGCCCGTGGCCGACTTCGTCACGACGACGACGCACAAGACGCTCCGCGGCCCGCGGTCGGGCATGGTCATGTGCAAGGCGGAGCATGCGCAGACGATCGACTCGCGCGTCTTCCCCGGCATCCAGGGCGGGCCGCTCATGCACGTCGTCGCGGCGAAGGCCGTGGCCTTCGGCGAGGCGCTTCGGCCCGAGTTCAAGGCCTATCAGCAGCGCATTCTGGTCAACGCCCGCGCGCTGGCCGAGGCCCTCATGCGGCGCGGGTTCCGTCTTGTGTCCGGCGGGACGGACAACCACCTGATGCTCGTCGACCTGCGGCACAACTACGAGCAGGTGACCGGCAAGGCCGCCGAGGGCTGGCTCCAGGCATCCGGCATCATCGTCAACAAGAACATGATCCCGTTCGACACGCGCAAGCCGGTGGAGACCAGCGGCCTGCGGATCGGAACGCCCGCGGTGACCACGCGCGGCATGGGGCCGGGCGAGATGGAGATCATCGCGGGCTACATTGATGCGGCCATTCGTTCCCAGGGCGACGTGACCGTCACCGAACGGATCCGCGGCCAGGTGCGAGACCTGTGCGACCAGTTCCCGCTGCCATATTGAGGATGCCGGTCAGGCGCATGATGCCGGCGGCCGTGCTCGCGACGGCGACGGCCGTGCTGCCCGGCTGCGGCTGGGGCCGGGTGTCGGCCATTCCGTTCTCGCGGACCGATCTGCGCGATCGTGAGCCGCTCGTCTACAACCTGCCGACCGCCGGCCGCTGCGGCTGGTATCTCGACGACAAGGGTCAGATGACCGTCGCGATGAAATACCAGAACCTTCCGATCTTCGGTCCGCTCACCGGGTCGCAATGGGTCATGCGGATGCGGCTGGGCGACCCGCCGGCCGGAAGCTCGCTGCGTTACAACCTTTTTCGAGACCAGGTGCGCGGCCTCTGCTCCTCGGGCGTCGAGCACTGGCGTTTTCAGTCGCGATGGGGCGTGCTGGTCCTGGACCGGTTGCCCGGCCGCCGGTTCAAGGGCCGCTTCCAGCTCTCCGTTTCGCAGCAGCAGTTCTCGCTTTTCGGGGGCTGGTCGCCCGTCGGATTCCGTGCACCGCTGATGACCATGTGGGGCGAGTTCGAGGCCGTGCACGATGAACGGCTCGGCAAAGAGGTGTCGGAGGCGATCGCCCGGGAGAACTGGGAGGACCTCGGCGTCTTCCCGGCCACGAGGCCCGCGACACTCACAACGCGCCCCGTGCAGACCCGCCCCGTCCGCCCGACGACCACGCGAGCCGTGCGACCGGGTTCTGATGCGCGGTAGGGAGCCGCGGTGCGCTCTTGCAGCTTCCGTCACTAAATCGCGCAATAACGGGAAAAAGAGGAACCGGAAGAGCAGGAAGGGGAGCGACGAAGCGACGGAGCGACGAAGCGACGAAGGGGAAGGAAGAAAGTGAGAAAGTGGAAAAGCGAAAAAGTGGAAAAGGGCCCAGCGCAGAC
>CAZTVU010000311.1:0-4504 GCA_964617025.1 uncultured Planctomycetales bacterium
CCACCGCTTTGGCTCGGACGGCCTGCGGCACGCCGGCGTCTCACAGCACCCCCCCGGAAAAGCGGCGTCAAGGCCGCCGCAGTCCAAAACGCACGGGCCGCACCGTGCACGACGGGCGGGGCGACCGCTGCGCGAGTCAAGGCGGGGCAGAGTCTTCCCGCGCAACCGGCGAGCAAGACACACATCCTTTGGTTGCGGCCAAAAGCTGCGCTGGGCCGCTTTGCCCCTCGCCGCCGGACCGGCGGGCCTCATCGGTTGATTGCGGGGCCGCCCCGACGTACGCTTGTACCCGATCCCTGGATGAGAGAGATTCTCCGCATGTGTCATCACTGGCGTTCAATCACGGGTATTGTCCTCACGGGCTGCCTCGCGGTTGTCCTGCCCGGGGGTTGTCCCACGGGCAGCCCGTATAACCGCGTCCTGGAACCGGTCGCCGACCGCCTGCTGAAGGCCTATCCCGACCTCTCGACCGGCCGGTTCCTGATCGTGGCCGACTTCGAGACCATCGAACAGGGCGCGATCTTCCGCATCCTTCCCCCCACGGCCGCCGGCTATGTCGGCATCAACCCGGAACGCGCCAAGCCGGAAACGGGGGCCGGATCGCTCAAGGTCCACCTGACCGGCCGCGAGCAGGAACTGGTCGCCGAGGACATCGGCCAGGGATCGTGGACGCTGCCAAAGGACTGGAGCCGATTTCACCTGTTCCTGTTCAGTGTGTACAGCCCGCGGCCCGTGGCCGGGGCCGTGTTCGCCGCCCGTAGCGGCGTTGAGAAGACACGCGATTACGTCCAGCGCGGAATCGTCCTGCGCGAGGGGTGGAACGTCGTGCGGATCGACGTCGGGGACCTGGCGGAGCGGATCGACACCTCGGATGTCCGCCAGCTCCGGTTCGGTTGGCCGCACCTCGACGGTCCGATCGACCTGTACTTCGACGACATGGTTCTGGTGGACAATGCGAAGGACGTTCTGGGCACGCCGTCGGGCCAGCCGGGCGACCTCTACGTACGATCCGAGGGGCGGCGATTCCGCGTGGGAGTCAACGAGCGATTCGAGCTGGTCTTCGCGCGCGGGCGGATTGTGCAGTGGTTTGACCTCGCGACCGACCGCAACCGCATCCACAACCTGACCGGCGGCGGACCCCTCGGACCCACGCCGGTGTGGCTGGCCAACGACGGCGACAAGGCCACACGCGTCGACGAGGCCGCGGGCTGGGACCGGTTCGGACCCGCGGCGGAGTCGTTCCAGCGGCTCGTCGAGGTGTCACCCGTGCGGACGATCGTGTGGGGCGAGTGGCGATTCGGAACGGGGGCGGCATCCGCGCCGGCCGAGGGCGGCCCCTTCCACCGGTGGGTGTATACCGTCTACGCCACGGGCAAGGTCTGCGTCGAGTTCGCCGGCCACGTCCAGGCGCCGGCGGAGGCGGAACCGGCGGCGGGCACGCGCCCGGCCGGGAGCGTGGGCTATCTCGTGGCCTGTGCGGACGGCATGGGGTTCGAGCGGTTGCTGCGCACGCCCGGGCAGTCGGATGCCGCGGGACCGAACGCCGGCGACCTCAGCTACGTGCTCTATCATCGCAACGAGCCGGACCGCGCGGACCTGCTGTTTTGCTTCTTCCGCGCCGCCACCGCACCCAAGGCCCGACCGACGCGCCACGACGAAGAACCGCGTCTTGGCACGCTGTTTCACGGCGGGCCGGCGCAGCTCGTGACCGTGTGGGCGGCGATGTTCACCGTCTGGCCGCACGACATCGACGGCCCCGAGCAGGCCGATCCGATGGCGATCGACTATGCCAACCCGATGCCGATCGCGGTGGACGCCGGCCGGCTGGTGAAGACGGACCCGGGCGACTTCGACAACGACGGCTTCAATGAGGCCCGCGGACACTACACGCTGGAACCCGACGGCAATGCGGCCAAGGTCCGCATCGACGGAACGCGGCCGATGCGCTTCGGGCCGGCGTTCAAGATCGTGGACGTGGTCGACTGCGACGTCTGGGCGTACGTGGACGGATTCGAGGTCCGCCCGGTGGCGCGGGACGCCGACGGCAACGCCGTGTTCCAGATTCCCCGCGTGCTGGACAAGGAAACGCTGATCGAGGTGACGGTGCAGCGCAGGCCCGCGACGACGCAGCCGAAGTAGGCCGCCCGGAAAACGTCGAGGCGCGGTCGCGAAATGCGGCGCCGGCAGCGCCGCCGCGGCAACAATGCCCGGCGGGCCGGGTAGTTGCTGAGCCGAAGCCGCCGCGTCGACCTCCTATGCCCGCTGCGGAAACGACGAACGCGGAACGAGGAACAAGGGATAGCTCAAGGCAGCCTTTGGCCGCGACGAAGAGATGCGCGCGTGTTGCGCGCCGGTAGCGGTGGAAACTCTGCCCCGACCTCGACGCGGGCAGCGGTCGCCCCGCTCGTTTTGTATGGCGCGGCCCGCGCGTCTTGGACTGCGGCGGCCTTGCCGCCGCTTTCCCTAGGGAGCGCCGAGACAGGCCGGCGTGCGGCAGACCGTCCGAGCCGAAACGGCGGCGTTGCCACCGCAGTCCACAAGCGACGACGGCATCGGCGCGAATCGAGCGATCTCGCCGTCGACGACCGGTTGATGCCTCGGCCGGGGAATCGTCGGGAGACTTCGGGACTATCACGCGTCAGCCGATGTCGGCAACGGCGCGGAACCCCTGTCACAACGCCACAAATTGCGGCGCGAGAACGCCCGTGTGATCGCGGGGCTGGAGGTCCGCCGGAGGCGGGCCGTCATTCAGTGAAGTCCCACGGCTCGACGGTCGGCGTGTGGATCTCGCCCCATCCGCCGCCGGGGATGCACCAGTTGTACCCGTCGGGACCGTAGCAGTCGTCGCTGTAGTAACCGCCGAAGTCGCCACCGCAGCCCCGGCAGAGGAACTGGCCCGAGGCCAGGCCGACGCCGAGGACCATGATCAGCCGAACAACTCGCCGCATGTGTAAAGCCTCCTGCGTTCTGCGTGACGCGAATGCACGTCACCTGCACACGAGCCGGCACCTCTTGCCAGCCGCGCGATTTCTTTCGTGAAGTGTAACTGAGCGGCGTCGAACGGTCAATGTGCCGCGACGACGCCGTTTCAGAACGAGCCGGTGTTCACAAACTTGATGAGTCTTCGGCCCCAGGACTGGTTGTAGAGGTAGCTCTCCTGCAGCCATTCCGTGTTGGAGGGTGTGGCGAACAGGACCTCAATCTCCCGCTGCATGACCTCGGCGCAGCCGCCCTCGACGTACAGGGTGCCTGCGGTCAGGATCGCCAACAGTCCGTGCAAGAGTGCCCGTTTCATAGCCCTGGTCCTTGTCAGAGGCCGAACCCGTCGCCCCGATCCGCCGGAACGAGCACCGGCCGCTGCGTTCCATCGTGGCCCGCCCGGACGGCTCGCGCCGGCGTGTGGCCGGTCGGGCGTTCGTCGTTGTTTACGGCTTTTCCCGGCACGTGCAAACCATCCTGCCACAGCCGGGGCAGCCGGTGCCGTACTTGGCGGCGATCGCATCGCTCAGATCGACGCCCTCGACGTTGGCCAGCGTGGCCAGCCACGCCAGGACGTCGGCGAACTCCTCGCGCTTCTGTTCGGCGGTACCTTCGCCGATCGCGGCGGCCAGTTCGCCCACTTCCTCCATCATCCAGAGGAATGTCCCGGCGGACCCGCGCTGCCGATCCTTGTGCGAGTACATCTTCTCGATCAACTGCTGAAAGTCGCGGAGGTCCATTCGGGTGTCCCAGGGCGAAGGCACGGGGTTCATCCCATCCGCCGGCGCATCGAGCAATCCCGCTCAACGGAGATGGTAGCGGGTTGGCCGTCGGGCCGCAAATCCGTCGCGGCAAATCGCCGGGTCCGCGGCCGGTGCGTGCCGGGCCTGTTCATGATGCGAAAGCGGCGGGCGTGGGCGGCGCGACGGTCCAAGCCTATCACGGCCGGGTGGCGGCCAGGAAGGTCCGGTCCCAGTGCTCCGCGTAAAGGCGGTCGCCCCGGCGCAGGCTGTTGATCTGCACGGCCGGCGGCGAGCTGTGGATGAAGTGCGTCGGCGAGATCGCGATCCCGGTGTGGAACACCTTTCCCACGGCATCGATGAAGAAGACCTGATCGCCCGGGCGGATGTCGTCCCGGTACCATCGCGTTGCGACGAGTCTTCCGCCCGGGAGTTGCTGGGCCGCGTCCCGCGCCGGGGCGAGGCCCGCCCGGGCGTCAAGGTTTCCGACGAGCCCGCTGCAATCGAGGCCGATCGGGGAGCGCCCGCCAAACACATAGGGCACGTGGAGGAGCTCGACCGCCGCCGCCACCCGCTGCCGGGCCGCCGCCGTGTCATCCGTCACGCGGACCGCGTCAGCGGGTGCCTCGATGGCACGCCCGTCGGGGCCGCGGAGCGTGACACGCTCTTCGCCGTCGGCCTGAAGCGGCAGTTGCGCTCCGCGGTAGAGCCGCCCGCCGGGGAAGTCCACGTCGCGGACGATCGCGGCACGACGAAGCCGTGTGTATTCTCGAAACTCGTCGCGA
>CAZTVU010000312.1:0-4474 GCA_964617025.1 uncultured Planctomycetales bacterium
TGGGGATGATCGGGCTCGGGCTGGTGGGTTGGGTGAAGAGGCGATTTGCGTAAGTGTGGCTCGTGGCACGAGCCACGGGTCTCTCGGGAAGTTGTTCTTGTGACCGCGCGGGCAATGCCCGCGTGAGTGAAAGGAAGCGAAGACATGACGTTCAAGCATGCGATTCTGATCGTTGCGGCGGTGGCCGGTCTGGCGACCATGGCCTTCGCAGACGCGAAGTTCATCGTCAGCACGGATCGCGTATCCTACACGGGAACTCTCACCAAGTACGCCACACTGGCAGATGCGCAGGCGCAGACGAATCCCGTGGGCGGGCCGTACACCATACCCAACCGCGACACCGCGGCGCCGTATAACACGGCCTATCGGGACGCGGGCATGTATTTCGTCAAGAACATGCCGGCGTATGATCCGCAGGATGCCAACATCCTGCTGACGGCCTGGTGGTACACCACCGACCCCAATCACGGTGCATACTCGGGCTGGGGCAATCCGAACAACACGAACACGGGCTTTCTTCAGTTGTACGACGGCGACGGGAGCACCGAGACCGCCGCAAGCGCCAGCTTCTCCGACTGGGACGGCACCTACTGGACGACGTTCACCTTGGAGGTCAACGGGCTGAATGCGATCTACGATGCCAACGACCCGAGCAATGATTATGCACGTCTGTGGCATGCCCCGGGCATCGGCGGCGCGGGCGGGTTGACCAAGGGTATCTTCCATACGTACGACCTGGACGTGACGTTCGGCGGCCTCCAGGGCCAGGCGGTCGGCGGCGACATCGTCGCGACGGATCATCCGGACTCGGTCGTCGGTACGTTCACGGGGATATTCGAGAATACGAACACGTTGGATCCGCAGTACAACGGCTTCTATGTGATTGACTACACGTTCGGCATGGACAACTGGGCGTGGGGCAATCAGGGGGACCTCAACGGCGCGTTCTCCGATAGTCTGTTCGCCGTTCCCGCGCCCGGGGCCGTGGTGCTGGGGATGATCGGGCTCGGGCTGATCGGCTGGGTGAAGAGGCGGTTTGCATAGGACCGACACGCGGCCTGAACGCCCGGCGTTTGCGATAGGTGGCCGCGGACGAGCGCGTGCCGGCTAAACCGGATCGCCAGACATTTTCGGATTCGCTCGAAGCGGCCGACGGTCCGACCCGTCGGCCGCTTCCGTCTGCGCGTTGAGTTTACGTGCTCAATAACGCGACATGAGGCAACGCCCGGGGAGCGTGTGCGCGCGATTCGCCCTTTTCGCAGCGATCGGACTGTGCGTTTCGGGGTGCGGCGGATTCGACGCCGCTTTTTCCCGGGCAAGCGGCAGCGGCGCGGTGCGCCGCAGACCGTCCGATCCAAAGCGGCGGCGTTGCCACCGCACTCCATATGCGCCGGCGGTGCGCATACACCAGGCGGTCGGATGGCATCGGTCACAGCGATGAGGTGGGTCAACGCCTCGCCTTCGGCTTCGCGACGACCCGCCCTGCGCCCCTTTTTTCGCTTTTTCGCGAGAGTGTAACAACATTACAGAGTTCTCGCCGTCGCGATCGGCGGATATCGAGCCGCTTTTCGCGTGGTTCGCGTATTTCGCGGTCCCCAGACCGAATCGAACCGCGAAATACGCGGAATACGCGAAAGCCGGCCGGAATACACGGGATCACTCTGCAATGATGCTACAGTCGCTTTTTCGCTTTCTGATTTCTCGCTTTGCGCGTTGCGGTGTGCAACGCCGGGGCTCACAAGGGGCCGGCGCGGTGCAGGCGGCGGAGCGCGGCCAGGTTGAGGCGGTCGAAGTCGCGGCCGCGTTCATCCCGGCCCTTGGGCGTCTCGAGGATCATCGGCACATCGGCGAAGCGCGGATCGTTGACCAGGAGGCGGAACCCCCGGCGGCCGATGCAGCCCCGGCCGATGTGGGCGTGGCGGTCAACGCGGCAGCCGACGGCCTTCTGCGAGTCGTTGAGGTGGAAGCAGCACACGCGGTCGAGGCCGACCGCACGATCCAGGTCCGCCATCGTCTGCCGATACGACGCCTCCTCCGAAAGCCCGTAGCCGGCGGCGAAGATGTGGCACGTGTCCACGCAGACGCCGAGCCGCTCGGGCCGTCGGACGCGGGCGAGGATCTCGCCGAGCTGCTCGAAGCGGTGACCCAGCGAGGAGCCCTGGCCGGCGGTGGTCTCGAGCAGGATGCGGACGCGAAAGCCGCGCGTCCGCCGATGGATCTCGTCGATCGCGCGGGCAACGCGGGCGAGGCCGGCCTCGACGCCGTCGCCGCCGTGCGACCCGGGGTGCGTGACGAGGAACGGGATAGCCAGCCGCTCGCAGCGGGTAAGTTCGTCGGCGAAGGCGTCGATGCTCCGCGTCCGGAGCGCATGGTCCGGCGAGGCGAGATTGATCAGGTACGTGTCGTGGGCGACGACGGGACCGATGCCGGTCCTCCGTGCGGCCTCGGCCCACTGCCGGACGTCGGCCTCGGTCAGCGGCGGCCCGCGCCACTGGCGCTGGTTTTTCACGAAGATCTGCATGCAGTCGCAGCCGACCCGCGCCGCCTCGGCAAAGGCGTTGTGCAGACCGCCGGCGATGGACATGTGCGCGCCGAGCCGGGGGCACGGGCGGCTCGCCGGGGTGGGGAGAGGCGGCGCCGAAGCGCCCGTGTGCGATTCGCAGTTCATCGCAGGGAGATCGTATGCCGCCCGGATGCGTCCGGCCAGCGGCGGCGGCTCGCAGGCCGGGCAAGCCGTGGGTATGATGGCGGCGGCGCGCGGCGGTCGCGCGCGAACGAGGTGACCGCATGAGACGATCCGAAGCGTCCGTCCGTTTTCTGGCCGCCGCGATGCCCGCGCTGGCCGCGGGCTGCGCGTCGGCGCCCACGGGAGAAACACGCGTGAATCATGCGCCCAAGACCTACGCCGTACGGCGGGCCGAGCAGCCGCTGATCCTCGACGCCCGGTGGGACAAGCCCGCGTGGGGCCGGGCCGATCCGATCGAGCTGACGTATCACATGGGCGAGCGGCCCGCGCACTTTCCGAAGGTGCAGGCGAAGCTGCTCTACGACGACGAGGCCGTCTATGTGATCTTTCGCGTGGAGGACCGCTACGTCCGCGCGGCGGCCTCGGCGCACCAGGGGCCGGTGTGCCGCGACAGTTGTGTCGAGTTCTTCTTCACGCCCGGCACCGACGTCGACAAAGGCTACTTCAACGTCGAGGTGAACTGCGGCGGGACGATGCTGGTCCACTTCCAGGTCGTGCCGCGAAAGAACCCGATGCCGCTGAAGCCGGCCGAGCTCGACGCAATCTCGATTGCGCACACGATGCCGAGGATCGTCGATCCGGAGATTGCCCGGCCGACGACGTGGACGGTCGAATACCGCTTTCCGACGAGCCTGGCGGCGACGTACTATCCCGGCGCGAAGAAGCCGGCGCCGGGCGTGACCTGGCGGGCGAACTTCTACAAGTGCGCCGATGACACGTCGCACCCGCACTGGCTGACGTGGTCATGCGTCGATCGGCCGAAGCCGGACTTCCACGTGCCGTCGTCGTTCGGGACGCTCGTGTTTCAGTAAACGGCGGGGCGGAAAATGGAAAAGTGGAAAAGTGGAAAAGTGATGAAAGGGCGCGGTCTCGGACGTCGGTTGCCGGGCATCACGACGGCATTGTTGGCGATGGTCACGCCCGCGGCGACGGCGCAGACGCGGCCCGCGAAACGCGTGCCCATCGTGTACGGCACCGACCTGTTTCACCCGCACGACGACCCCGACGACCACTTCGACCTCGCGACGCTCTTCGCGATCCCCGAGTTCGACATCCGCGGAATCGTGCTCGACCTCGGCGCACGGCAGAGGGAACGCCCGGGCGCGGTTGCGCTGAGCCAGATGATGCGGCTGACCGGCCGGTCGGTGCCGTTCGCGATCGGGCTCGCCGAGAACCTCACATCGCCCGAGGACAAGGCGACGGGGCAGGGCGAGCCGTATCAGGCGGGCGTCGCGCTCATCCTCCGGGTGCTCCGCGAGTCGAAGGAGCCGGTGACGATCTTCACCGCCGGCAGCGTCCGCGACGTGGCCGCCGCATTCAACCGCGAGCCGGCGCTGCTGCGCGAGCGGGTCGGGCGGCTGTACATCAACATCGGGCACAGCGGCGGCGAGGGCGAATGGAACGTCAAGCTCGATCCGCATGCCTATGTCCGCGTGATGCGGTCCGGGCTGCCGGTGTACTGGGTGCCGTGCTTCGGGCCCAACGGCTACAACTCGTACTGGAAGTTCCGCCACGATCAGGTCCTGGAGACGGCGCGGCCGCCCGTTCAGCGGTTCTTCCTTTACGCCCTCGCCAGGGTGCCGCCGAGCCGGCTGGATCCGCTGCGGGCGATCGACGGCGACGGGCCGGGGCCGACGCTGTCGGATGTGGTCTCACCCGCGGAGCGGTCCGCGATCTGGGCGCAGGAACGCAATATGTGGTGCACGGCGGCGTTCCTGCACGCGGCTG
>CAZTVU010000313.1:0-4469 GCA_964617025.1 uncultured Planctomycetales bacterium
CGCAGGCGACCCACCGGTAGCCGCCGTGTTTTTCGAACAGCGGCCCCATCCAGCAGCCGCGGCCCCCGCAGCCGAGCAGGGCCACCTCGATCGCCGAGTTGGCCTGCGTGCCGCGAACGAGCGAGGGCTTGACGACCGTGAACGCGGTCGCGGCGGCCGCCGCGCCCGCCAGGAACTCCCGTCGCGTCCGGCTGTCGACGTTTCGATCGGTATTCATGGGCGTCCTCCGTATGCGGACAGTAAACCGCAAGTCCGCGGCGAATACAACCGCACGCATGCGGGCGGGGGCCGCGCGCGCGGCGAAACCGCCCGTTAGACAAAGCCGGCGGGGGCGGATATAGACACGACGATGCCGACATCCGGGGGCAATCCGGACGAGATCCTCGAGGGACTCACCGACCCGCAGCGGGAGGCGGTCGTGCATCGCGACGGACCGTTGCTCGTGCTCGCCGGACCCGGCAGCGGCAAGACGCGCGTCATCACTCGTCGGGCGGCCTATCTCGCCGCGACGGCGGTCGAGGCGCGCCACATCCTCGCCATCACGTTTACCAACAAGGCCGCCGAGGAGATGGGCCAGCGGATCGCCGCCCTCGGCGTCGGGCCGGAGATGACCGTCTGCACATTCCACTCGTTCTGCGCCCGGCTGCTGCGGCGGTTCGCCGACCGCGCCGGCCTCAACGCGGGGTTCTCGATCTTCGACCAGGCGGACGGCGTCGCCGCCGTCCGCGAAGCCCTCCGCCGGACTTCGCCCCCGGCCGCGTCGGCGAGCGGATCAGCCGGCTGAAGAACGCGATGATCGGCCCCGACGAGGCGGAGCAATCGGCCGAGGGGTTTCAGGAGCGGGCGGTGGCCCGCATCTACCGCGAGTACGAAAAGGTGCTGGCCGAGCAGAACGCCCTGGACTTCGACGACCTGCTGCTGCGGGTGGCGCTCCTCCTGCGCGACGATGCGGAGCTTCGCGAGCGGCTGGAGGACCGCTATCGGTACGTCCTCATCGACGAATACCAGGACACCAATCACGCGCAGTACGTCATCGCACGCGGCCTGGCCCTGCGGCGGCACAACCTCTGCGCGACGGGCGACCCGGACCAGAGCATCTACGGGTGGCGCGGGGCGAACCTCGGCAACATCCTGGAGTTCGAGGAGGACTTCCCCGAAACGAAGGTCGTCCGGCTCGAGCAGAACTACCGCTCGACCGGCCACATCCTCGCCGCCGCCGACCGCGTCATCCGCTGCAACCGCGACCGCCGGCGGAAGGGCCTCTGGACGGAGAAGGGCGAAGGCGAGCCCGTGTCGATCGTCGAGTGCGACAGCGGCGCCGAGGAGGCGGAGTTCATCGCGCGGCGGATCGGGGAGCTCGCCGACGACGGTTGCGGGTACGGCCGGATCGCCGTCTTTTACCGTATCAATGCCCTGACGCGGCTCCTCGAGGACGCCCTTCGCCGCGCGTCGATCCCCTATCGCATCGTCCGCGGCGTCGAGTTCTACAACCGCAAGGAGATCAAGGACGTCCTCGCATACCTCCGCGTCCTGGTGAACCCGCAGGATGAGGTCGCGCTCGTCCGCATCCTCAACACGCCGGCCCGCGGGATCGGCGACGCCACCGTCGAGCGACTCCGCGAGCACGCCCGCGCGACCGGCCGGCCGATGATTCACGGCGTGCATCGCCCCGACGAGGTGCCCGGCCTGGCCCGCGCGGCCGCCCGAAAGGTTCGTGAGTTCGCGCATCTGCTGGACCGGCTGTCGCCGCTGGTGAACGCCTCGGCGCAGGAGGCGATCGAGCAGGTGATGCTGCAGAGCGGCCTGACCGCCGCCCTGCGCGAGCTGGCCCGCACCGACCCCGGCCCGCTCGAGAACGTCAACGAGCTCATCTCCGCCGCCGCCGAGTACGATCGCGGCCGCCCCGACGGCTCGCTCGTCGAGTGGCTGCACCAGGTGAGCCTCGTCAGCGACCAGGACGCCTACGACGCGGAGGCGGGCACCGTGACGCTGATGACCCTCCACGCGGCCAAGGGGCTCGAGTTCCCGGTGGTTTTCATCGCCGGATGCGAGGAGGGTCTGCTGCCCCACCATCAGCACCGCGACACGCGGTCGGAGCTGGAGGAGGAGCGGCGGCTGTTCTTCGTCGGCATGACCCGGGCGCAGGAGCGGCTCATCCTGACGCACGCGCGTTTTCGCGACTTCCGCGGCATGACGCAGCGGAACGACGTTTCGCGATTTCTCGGCGAGATCCCGGCCGACCACGCGCGGACGGTCCGCCTGCGCGACCCGGCCGACGAACATCGGGCCCCGCCCGATTCGACCGGGGAGGGCGTCTCCGCCGACTGGAAACGGGGGCAGCTCGTCCTGCACCCGTCGTACGGCGTCGGGCGCCTGATGTGGATCCAACGAAACCCCGGCCGAACCCGCGCCGCCGTCCGGTTCGCCGCGTATGGAGAGAAGGTGTTCGTCCTGGAGTACTGTAAGCTCGAACCGATTGACACGGAGGACTGCCACTCATGACCGACAAGCCCGCCGCCTTGACGCTCGATACCCGATTCATCACGCACCCGAGGCTCAAATCGCCCCACCGGATCACGCCGGCCGATCTCCGTCGGATCCGGCCGCGCGTCCGCGACGTGCTTCGACGGATCGCCCGCGAGCGGGCGGCCGGCCTGCACCGCTACCGCGAACTGCCGTATCAGGAGAATTCGCGGCGGGAGATCGAGGCCCTCGCCGCCGACTACCGGCCGTATACCGAGAACCTCGTCGTCCTTGGCATCGGCGGCTCCGCCCTGGGCAACATCGCCCTGCAGACCGCGCTGAACTCGCCCTACCACAACCTGCTCGGCCGCGGCGACCGCGGCGCGCCGCGGCTGTTCGTCATGGACAACGTCGATGCGCCGCAGTTTGCCGCGCTGATCGACCTGCTGCGGCCGCGGCTGGGCGAGACGCTCTTCAACGTCATCAGCAAGAGCGGCGAGACCGCCGAGACCTCCGCGCAGTTCCTGATCGTCCGCGACCTGCTCCGGCGCGAGCTCGGCCCGCTGGCCGCCCGCCGGCAGATCCTCGTCACGACCGACGCCGCCCGCGGCTCGATGCGCGACGTCGTCCGACGCGAGGGCTACCGCTCGCTGATCGTGCCCGACGGCGTCGGCGGGCGATTCAGCGTCCTCAGCCCCGTCGGCCTGTTCAGCGCCGCCCTCTGCGGGATCGACATCGGCAGCCTGCTGGCCGGGGCGGCGGCGATGGACGACCGCGTGCGCGCCGAGTCGCTCGACGCGAACCCGGCCGCGATGATCGCGGCGGCCAAATACCTGTACTATCAGCGCGGCAAGCCGCTGCACGTGATGATGCCCTACGCGCAGCAGCTTCGCGACCTCGCCGACTGGTACCGCCAGCTCTGGGCCGAGAGCCTCGGCAAGCGCTGGGACGAGAAGGGCCGGCGCGAGGTCTACGTCGGCCCGACGCCGATCAAGGCCCTCGGGGCGACCGACCAGCATTCGCAGGTCCAGCTCTACCGCGAGGGGCCGAACGACAAGGTGTTCGTGTTCCTCGAGGTCGAGCAGCCGTCGCAGGATGTCGCGATCCCGCGGGCCTTCCCCGACATCGAGGCGATGCGCTACCTTGGCGGCGCGACGATGCATCAGCTCCTCACCGCCGAGAAGAAGGCCACCGAACAGGCGATGCTCGTCAGCCAGCGGCCGTCGATGACGATCCGCTTTCCGCGGGTGACCGCGCACACCGTGGGCCAGTTCATTTATCTGTACGAGGTGGCGACGACGATCGCCGGCTACCTCTTCGGCATCGACCCGTACGATCAGCCCGCAGTGGAGCTCGGCAAAAAGATCACGTTCCACCTGATGGGCCGCCGCGGCTACGAGAAGATGCCGGGCGAGGCCGACGCACAATAGGCCGATCGCGCAACGGCAAACAGACGCCGGGCGTTGCCCTCCGGGGCGACATCCCCGCGGGGTCCGCTTCGCTCCACCCGCGGCTACGGCGCTTCGCCCCTTCAGGGCAGGCGTTCACGACCTTCGCCCCGGTCACGCACCTGCCGTTCGAGGCCGCTGCACCGAGGCTTCGCGAGAACGGACGTATACGCCGTCGTTGCATAACGCAACGACGGAAAAGCGAGAAAGCGAAAAACCGGAAAAGCGAAAAAACACTCTCCGACGGTCGTATCGGGAATACACCTGTGGTGCGGTAGTGAGTGCACTACATCATCGAACGTTTTTCGTTTTCTCGCTTTCTCGTTTTTCCGTTTTCCAGCGTTGGCGTATGCAACGCCGGGGTATACCCGGACGAGCCGGATGCCTTGCGCGCCGGCGCGCCTACAATCGCGGCGTCGCGGCGGCGGTGAACGAACCGCCGGTGAACATGACGGGAGATGCCGATGATGAGAAACCATGCGTTTCGCGTTACTGTCTGCGTAGCCGCCCTGATGCTCGGTTGCCGGTCGGCCGAGTCGCCGCCCGCGTCTCCGACCG
>CAZTVU010000314.1:0-4431 GCA_964617025.1 uncultured Planctomycetales bacterium
GGATCTTGTCGTCCACGAGGTGATGCAGCTTCATCATGTAGATGTAGCCCACCGTCACCGGCTGATCCAGCGGCTCGCCGGTGCGGCCGTCGTACAGCGTGATCTTGCCGCTTCGCGGCATCTCCACGAGCAGTTCGCCCGTCCGGCCCGCCTCCTGGACGGCCCGCGTGTCCTTGCTGCGCTCCCGGACGCGCTGGTTGGCCTCCTCGATGCATGCGAGGATCTCCGCCTCCCGCGCGCCGTCGAACACCGGCGTGATCGCCTGGAATCCGAGGATGGCCGCCGCCCAGCCGAGGTGGGTCTCGAGGATCTGCCCCACGTTCATACGGCTGGGCACGCCCAGCGGGTTCAGGAGGATTTCGACCGGCGTGCCGTCCGCGAGGAACGGCATGTCCTCCTCCGGCATGATGCGGGCGATCACGCCCTTGTTGCCGTGGCGACCGGCCATCTTGTCGCCGACGGCCAGCTGGCGCTTCGTCGCGACGTAGACCTTCACCATCTCCAGCACGCCGCTGGGCAGCTCGTCGCCCCGCTTCATCTGCTGCGTCTTCCGCTCGCGCTCCTCCAGGATTTCCTGAATCTTGGGCCAGTACTTGTCGACGACGACCTTCGCTTCCGGCCGCGACGAGGCGGGCTTGACCCAGCGCAGCTCGCCCTCCGCCACCTGCTTTCCGAACGCCTCGACCTGTTCGAGCACCACGTCCGGATCGGTGCTCTTGCCGACCTTCTGCTTCGTGCTCGGGTCGACCATCGGCTGGCCGGTGATCTCCTCGATTCGTTCGCACATCTGCCGGAACAGGCCCACCACCTTCGCGTTGCACTTGGCCTGATATTCCCGGATCGCCTTCAGCACCTCCTTCTTCTGGACCTCCGTCAGGTGCATCCGGCGGCTGAACCGTTTCGCGTCGATGACGACGCCCTCCTCGCCCGCCGGCAGCTCCAGCGAGTCGTTCTTCACGTCCTCGCCCGCCCGGCCGAAGATCGCGTGGAGCAGCTTCTCCTCCGGGCTCAGCTCGCTCTTGCTCTTGGGACTCACCTTGCCGACCAGGATGTCCCCGGGGCCCACCTTCGTGCCGATCCGGACGACGCCGTTCTCGTCCAGGTTGCGAAGAGCCCGTTCCGAGACGTTCGGGATGTCGCGCGTGAACTCCTCCCGGCCGAGCTTGGTCTCGCGGATTTCGATTTCGTACGAATCGATGTGGATGCTCGTGAACGTATCGTCCTTCACCAGCTTCTCGCTGATGAGGATCGCGTCCTCGAAGTTGTAGCCGTCAAACGTCATGAACGCGACGAGCACGTTCCGGCCGAGCGCCAGCTCCCCTTCCCGGGTGCCGGGCCCGTCCGCGATGATCTGGCCCTTCTTGACCTTCTGCCCGACGCGGACGATGGGCTTCTGATTCAGGCAGGTGCGCTCGTTCAGCCCCTGGAACTTGCGCAGCTCGTACTCGTCCGTGTTGTCGATCACCACGCGGAGGGCGTCGACGTACGTCACCGTGCCGGCCTTTTCGGCCCGCACCACCATCCCGCTGTTCTCCGGGACCGCCCGCTCCATGCCGGTGGCGACGACCGCCGGCTCCGTCACCAGGAGCGGAACCGCCTGCCGCTGCATGTTCGAACCCATCAGCGCCCGGTTCGCATCGTCGTGCTCCAGGAACGGGATCAGCGCCGCCGTCACGCCGACGGTCTGCTTCGGCGAGATGTCGACGTACTGGACCTCCTTCGACACCACCTGGGCCAGGTCGCCGTTCTTGCGAGCGAGCACGTTCCCCTCGCGCAGCCTGCCGCCGCCCTTGGGGTCGACCACCTCGGGCGGCGCCAGCACCGACCGCATCTCCTCGTCGGCCCGCAGGAACACGGTCTCGCCGTTGACCTTGTGCCGCTCGACCTTGCGATAGGGCGTGATCAGAAAGCCGTAATCGTCGATCGTGCTGTAGATGCTCAGCGAGGCGATCAGGCCGATGTTCGTGCCTTCCGGCGTCTCGATCGGGCAGATCCGCCCGTAGTGGCTGATGTGCACATCGCGGACCTCGAACCCCGCCCGCTTGCGGTTCAGCCCGCCCGGCCCCAGCGCGCTCAGGCGTCGCTCGTGGGTGAGCTGGCTGAGGGGGTTTGTCTGGTCGACGACCTGGCTCAGCTCGCCGCGACCGAAGAAGAAGTCGATCGCGCTGCTGATGCTCTTCGTGTTCACCAGCTCGGCGACGCGCTCCAGCTGCTCCGGCTCCTTGAGGCTCATGCGCTCCTGCACCGTGCGACGAAGCTTGAGGAAACCCTTTCGCAGCTCGTCGCTGGCCAGCTCGTCGATCGTCCGGAGCCGCCGGTTGCCCAGGTGGTCGATGTCGTCGACGTCGTGCTTCCCGTCCCCCGCCCGCAGGTTCATCAGGTACTTCAGGGAGTTGAGCACATCCTCCGGCCGGAGGGTCATGACCGTCTCGGGAACGCTCTGGGCGATCTGGTCGAACTTGCGGTTCAGGCGGAAACGGCCGACCTTGCCGAGGCGGTAGCGGTTTTCGTCGAAGAACTTCTCCTGGAAGAGCTTCTTGGCCTTGTCAAGCTGGGGCGGGTTGCCCGGTCGGAGGCGGGCATAGATCTTCAGCAGCGCGTCTTCGTGGTTTTCGCAGCCGTCCTCGGCCAACGTGTTCAGAATCAGGGGATCCGCGACTTTATCAAGCACCTTCACCTGCTTGAACGACGCGTTCTGGAGGCGGCCGACCGCGTCGCCGAACTGGCACGCCCCCCGCACGATCTCCTCACCCGTCTCGGGATCCGTCAGCGTGTTGACGGAATACATCTCCGGCTTGACCTGTGAAACGGGGATCGTCTTCATGTTCGACTTGTAGAACTCGCCGATGACGGAATCGAACGACCCGTACTTCGGGTCCATCGCCCGCAGGAAAGCCGTCGCCGGAATCTTGCTCGACTGGTCGATGCGGACCGCCAGGTGATCCTTCTTCGTAACGTTGATCTCGATCCAGCTTCCGCGCTCCGGGATGATCCGGCAGCCGTGCAGGGCCCGGTCGCCCTCCGCCTGTATCTTGAGGAAATCCACGCCCGGCGAGCGGTGCAACTGGCTCACGATCACCCGCTCCGCCCCGTTGATGATGAACTCGCCGCCGCCGATCATGATCGGCAACTCGCCGAGGTAGATATTGTCCTCGACGATGTCCGCCTTTTCCTTGCGGACCAGCCTGACGCGAATCCGGAACGGCATCCCGTAGGTCAGCCGAAGCTGGCGACATTCGTCCGGCGTGTACCGCGGTTTGCCCAGATCGTAGTCCACGTACTCCAGCCGGGTGTTCCCATCGTAGCTCTCGATGGGGAACACCTCCCGGAGCAGCGACTCGAGGCCCTGATTCTTCCGCTTGTCGGGCGGCACGTCGGCCTGCAAGAACCGCTGATACGACTCCGTCTGAATCTTCATCAGATTCGGAATGGGGAGGGCGTCGCCCACCTTGGAGAAGTTCCGAACGGTGCTCATGCGCAGCATACCAGTCGTCCCTCGTCTGGACAGATCCACACCGGACCGCGCGCCTCCGGCCCGGTACGCCGTTTCGCGTACCGCGCGAAGCGCACCCGTCCCGTCAACACCTCAACGTACGCATGGGGGGACCGATTCTGGACGCGGGGCCATCCGTTCGACTGAGTGTCCCGCAGCCCGCCGGCGTTTTTTCGCCCTGCCGGCGGACCTGCCCGTCCCGCATCAGGACGGACGCCCCAGCCGATCTCGCCCCGCGGCGAGGATCCCGACGCCCTGTTCGGCGCCGCCGGCCGACCGAGGGCTCCCGGCCGACCGTCTTCGGGCTGCAAGCCCGTGCATCGAGCCGGGCGCCTCGAAAACGCCCGGATCGATGCAGGAGCTTGTGGCCCCTGCCCGGCAGCATCCTGCCGCAGTAGGTAATGCGGCCGGCGGCGGAGGGTCGCTCCGCCGCAGCCGCCAATCGCATCCCGCTACTTGATCTCGACCTTCGCGCCGACCTCTTCGAGCTCCTTCTTGATCTTCTCGGCCTCCTCCTTGGACACGCCCTCCTTGACGTTCTTCGGGGCGCCGTCGACCAGGTCCTTCGCCTCCTTCAGGCCCAGGGCCGTGTGCTGACGCACCACCTTGATGACCTGAATCTTCTGGGCGCCGGCCTCCTTGAGGACCACGTCGAACGTGGTCTTCTCCTCCGGCTTCGCGGCGGCCTCGCCGCCGCCAGCGGCGGCCGTGGCAGCCGCCGCCATCACGACGCCGCCGCCCGCCGGCTCGATGCCGTAGTCCTGCTTCAGGCAATCCGCCAGTTCCTGCGCCTGCTTGAGCGTCAGCGAGCTGAGCTGCTCGGCAAGCTTCTTCGTCTCCGCGCTGAACTCCTTCTTCGCCGCTTCGTCAGACATTCCACCGAACTCCTGCGCCGATACATTCACCCGTCTGATAGGCGGCGTCCCGATGACGCCATT
>CAZTVU010000315.1:0-4362 GCA_964617025.1 uncultured Planctomycetales bacterium
TGAAGGCCGGCAAACAGATCCAGGCGCTCAGCTACCTCGGCCACACGCCGTACGGTGTGCGCGAGGACGCGTTCTTCTGCTACGCCTCGGCGCGGCTGGCCGGCTTCGTTTGGAACGGCGGACGGCCGCTCTCCGACCCCGACACGGCCATCCTCTACCAGATCCGCCTCGGCCCGCCGCTGGGGCCCGAGCAGGAGCAGAACGGCGTCTACTACCGGCTGTTCGAGCGGGGCCTCGTCGTGGTCAACCCGGACAAGGTGCGGCCGGGCGCGATCCGGCTCGGCCCGCCGGCTCCGACGCTGCACCTGTACGACCTCTTCGGCAACCGGCCGGACGGATGGAACAGCTACCAGGCCGCCAACGACTCGCTCGACACCGACTCGCCGCAGGAGGGGCGGCGAAGCGTGCGATGCGTCAACCGCGCGGCCGGCGACGCCGCCGGCGTCCTGCAGACCGTGACGCTGAACCAGACGCAGCCGCGACCGATCGTCGCGAGCGGCTGGAGCCGCGCCGACAACGTGTCGGGAAACCCCGACGGCGACTATTCGATCTATGTGGACGTGACGTACGGCGACGGCACGCCGCTCCACGGACAGGTGGCGCCGTTTGACTGCGGCACGCACGATTGGCAGCGGCGGTCGGTCACCATCCGGCCGGCCAAGGCGGTGAAGAGCCTCGTCGTATACGCCCTTTTCCGAAATCACGCCGGGACGGCCTGGTTCGACGGGCTGTCGATCCGCGAGCTTGAGGGCGAACAGCCCGGCCCCGAGAAGCTTCGCAACGGCGGTTTCGAGGAGATCGGCCGCGAGGGCCGGCTTCTCGATCTCTCAGGCAAGGCCGGTCGCCTCGACGTGCCGCCGTTCGCCGGGCGGGTTTACCTGTACACCTCCGCCACCGGCGACGACCTGTACACCCCCGGCCCGGAACTGACGGTGGTGACGAAGCCCGCCCTCGGCGAGGTCCGCTTCCGCGTCGACGGCTTCGACTACTGGACGCACAGCGGCCGTTGGACCACCGAGTACACGCTGGGGCCCGACTTCGGCAGGTTCCGCATCGTCTTTGACAAGCCCGGCCGCCACACGATCGAGATCGTCGACGTCGTCCCGGCCGACATGAAGACGCCGGCCGGCTACGGCGGCGCCGAGCGTCTGGGCCGATTCATGGACCCCTCGCAACCCACAAAGCCGAGCGGCGGACGCAAGTTCCGCTTCCGCGCCTGGTCCGGCCCGGTCGCGGGGCCGGATCGCCGGATCGAGATCGACGTGCGCGAGGACACGACGATCACCGCCGAATTCGACGGCGACAAGCCGCCGTCGGGGTCGCCGTAGCGGTCGTGCCCTCACGCGAAAACGCGGCGAAAACGCTACGGGGGGTGCGGGGCGATGCGGCGACGCAGGAACGAAGCCGCCCTTGGCAAACCGACCGGACGGGCCCGTTGCCCATGGGGGGATAACCCTCGATTTCTTGTTCGCCTGGCAAGCTCTTCCGACGAGGATCCGGCCGCGTCCGAGCGTTCTCGGGTACCCGCCTCGCGCGATCCGTCGTCCGTCGGCGCCTGTGGACTGCGATGGCGACGCCACCGCTTTGGCTCGGACGGTCTGCCGCACGCCGGCGCGGCTCGGCGCGCCCGGGGGAAAGCGGCGGCAAGGCCGCCGCAGTCCAAAACGCGCGGGCCGCGCCGTGCAAAACGGGCGGGGCGACCGCTGCTCGAGTCGAGGTCGGGGCAGAGGCTTCCCACGCAACCGGCGAGCGGGAGGCGAGGTTTTTTCAGTTGCGGCCCGAGACCGTTTGGGGCCTACTTCTTCCTCGGGACGAGCTTCTCGTCGGGGATTCCGGGCACGTCCACGCCCCGGTTCCGCAATGAGACGGCGATGCTCGGCTTGAACGGGTCGGCCGCGGCCGCCAGCGCGGTCTTCAGCGCCGCCACCGAGGCGTCGCCGGGGATCCGCTCCAGCACCATTCGCGCATCCTCGCGAAGACTTTCATCGCGCAGGAACGGGGCCACCGCCTCAACGCTCTCGTCGCCGCCGATTTCCGAGACCATCCACAGCACCTCGCGGCCCACGGCGGTCGACGGCGATCCCTTCAACGTCCGCCCCAGTGCCGCGGCCACCGCCCGCCGTTCGTCGTCGGCACCCGGCCGACCGGCGTGACGGACGATCCGCCACAGCCCGCGCGTCGCCGCGCGGACGACCTGCGTGTCGGCATCGGTCATCAACTCGACCAGCGGCGGCACCGCCGCCGCGCCCAGCGGCCCGGCATCGAGCCAGGCGGCCGTCCGCACCTTGTCATCCTTGTCCCTGATACGCGTGATCAGTTCCTGCACGTTCATGTTCGGCCCCCCGGTCATAAGTGGTACGGGTAGCGCTGCGGCCGGTCCATCAGTCGGCGAGCCTGCTCGTCGCCGACGATCTCCTGCCGCTTCGGGTCCCAGTGCAGCTTCCTCCCGAGCACGAACGACAGGTTGCCCAGGATGCACAGGTTGGCGACGCCCACCGCCGCCTCGATGTTCATGATCGTCTTCCGGCCGGTCCTGATCCCGTCAAACCAGTCCTCATAGTGCCCCGGGCTCCTGTAGACGTCCTTCGCCCCCGGCGGCGGCACCCACTCCCGCGCCTTGCGCTCGGCCCACGTCCCGCCGTCACCGCCCCAGTGCGTGAACGTCCCCTTCGTTCCGTGGTAGACCGCGCCGTAGCCCGGCCGGATGATCTTGTCCTCGCCCGGTTTCCGCTCTTCGGCCGGGGGCGCATTGTTCTCGTGCTGGTTCCACGTCAACACCCAGTCGGGATCCTTGAACGTGTACGTCACGTCCATTTCGACGGCGCTGTCCCACAGCCCTTTCGTCGGCCACGTCCCCGTTGCCTCCACCGTCACCGGACCGGTCCCGTCAGCCCCCATCCACCACATCGCGCAGCTCATCACGTGCGCCCCGCGGTCGCGAATCTGCCCGCCGCCCGACTCCATCATCCAACGGAACGTGCCGTGGCAATACCGCCGGTTGTACGGCCGCCACCGCAGCGGGCCCAGCCACAGGTCCCAGTCCAACTCCGGCGGCGGGTCGCCGTCGGGCACGGGGTTGTCGTCGGACGGCGACGGATAGTGAAAGCACTCCACCCGGCTGATGTGCCCGATGTTGCCGTTGACCAGATACCGATGGGCGAGATACGCCTCGGGCTGTGAGCGCCCCTGCGAACCGACCTGCACCGACACCCTGTTTGCCGCGGCGGCCGCGATCATCGCCTTGCCTTCGGCGATCGTACAGCAGGCGGGCTTTTCGACGTACACGTGCTTGCCGCACTGAGCAGCGTGCACGGTCTGCACGGCGTGCCAGTGGTCCGGCGTGGAAATCACGACCGCGTCGATGTCCTTGCGCTCGAGGATGTAGCGGTAGTCTCGATAGGCCTTCGCCTGCGGCCCGGCCGCCTCGACCGCCCTGGCCAGCCGCGTGGAGTCCACGTCGCAAACGGCGGCCACGTTGACCTCGCCGCGCTTCATGCGATCCACCATGCTCCGCAGGTGATAGCCGCCCATGCCGCCCACGCCGATGTGGGCGAGCGTCAGGCGGTCGTTCGCCCCCTGGTGACCCGCCGCCGCCAGCACGCCGGGCCGGACGAGGTACGGAACGCCCGCCGCGGCCCCGGCCGCCTTCAGAAACCGCCTGCGCGAAAGCCCCCGACCCATGCACGCACCTCCGTCAAACGACGACCATCTCGGCGCCCAGTGCCCGCATCAGCGGCACGAACGTGGGAAACGTCACATCCGCCGCCTCGGCGCCCGAGACGCTCACCGGCTCGCGGCCGGCCAGCCCCGCCAGCGACAGCGCCATCACCACGCGGTGGTCGTCATGCCCGTCGACGTCGCCGCCGTGCAGCCGGTGACCGCGGATCACCAGGCCGTCCGGCAGTTCCTCGACCTCGCCGCCGAGCTTCCGCAACTCGTGCGCCATCACGCGGATCCGGTCCGTCTCCTTGCGCCGGGCCTCCTCCACGTTGACCAGGCGCGTCGTGCCCTCCGCGAAGCACGCCGCCACCGACAGCGCCGGCAGCGCATCCGGCGTCGCGTTCATGTCGATCTCGATCCCCTTCAGGTCGCCGCGGCGGACGGTGACGGCCTCGTCGGTCGCGTCGACCTTCGCGCCCATCGCCCGCAGGTAGTCGACGACCGCCCGGTCGCCCTGCGTGTCGCGCAGGTCGAGTCCCGTCAGGGTGACCTCCGCGTCGCAGATCGCCCCGGCGACCAGGAAGAACGTGGCCGAGGACCAGTCCGCCGGCACCACGCGGTCGAACGGCCGGTAGCGCTGCCCGCCGGGGATGACGAAGCGTTGGAACCCGGCGTTGTCGTAGCGGATCCCCTGCCGGTCGA
>CAZTVU010000316.1:0-426 GCA_964617025.1 uncultured Planctomycetales bacterium
CCCGTCGTGTACGGCGCGGCCCGCGCGTTTTGGACTGCGGCGGCCTAGCCGCCGCTTTTCCTGCGGCACGGTGACGGACCGGCGTGCGGCAGGCCGTTCGATCCAAAGCGGTGGCCTTGCCACCGCAGTCCACAGGCGCCGACGGACGATCAATCGCGCGAAGCGGATGGCTGGACACGGACAAACGTCGCCGGATCGGCTTCGGAAAAGCATTTCGTGAGAACAAGAAATCGGGGGATCCCATCGAGCCCCCTAAGAGCGTCCGATGATGTGGCGAACTCGCTGCCGCACCTCGGGGATACGCCGGATACGACCCGCCGAGGGCGTTTTTTCGGTCTTCCGCTTTTTCGCTTTTCCGCCGTCGCGTCATACAGCGACAAAGCAGGAGGCCCGTGCGCGGGGCCGCAAGGTCGTCGCACGGGTACG
>CAZTVU010000316.1:464-1497 GCA_964617025.1 uncultured Planctomycetales bacterium
ACACGAGCGTGAAGATGGTTGACGCGACGCCTGCCGTCGTACGCGACGGCGAGGATCTCGAAAACGGCGACGGCCCCGGGCGGGTGCTCATCCGGCGGGAGTATGCAGCCATACTCCGGCATAACGCGCTGATGAGCTGCGCGCAGGTCTTCGCCGCCGACGCGGGCGACCGGCTCGGCAAGCCCGGGCTCGCCGCCTGGCGGGAGCGGCGGCGACTGGTGCTGCGCGGGCCGGACGGCGGCGCGCACACCTTCTACCTGAAACGCTACACGCGGCCGCCGCTCGTGGAGCAGGTGCGTCGGATCCTGTCGGGCCGGCCGCGCACCAGCACCGCCGGACGGGAGTGGGATACGATCGTGCGCCTCACGGACGCCGGCATCCCGGCGCCGGCCCCGGCGGCGCTCGGCGAGGAGATGCATGGCTGGTTCGAGCGGCGGAGCTTTTTGCTGCTCGCCGAGGTGCCGGGCGAATCGCTGGAGCGGTGGCTGCCCGTGCACTGGCGGCAGCGCGCGTCCGGCCTGCTGTGGCGGCGGCGGCGGGAGCTGATCGACGGGCTGGCGCGGCAGGTGGCGGCGTTCCACGCGGCGGGGTTCGTCCATCGCGACCTGTACACCTCGCACATCTTCGTCCTTGATCGCGGCCGCGAGGGTCCGGCGGGCTTCTGCTTCATCGACCTGCAGCGGGTGTTTCGGCCGCGATGGCGGCGGGCACGCTGGGTGGTGAAGGACCTGGCGGCGCTGCACCTGTCGACGGAGGCGTTCGTCTCTCGACCCGACCGCCTCCGCTTCTGGCGACGATACGTGGAGTGCGCCGGCGACCCCGCGTGGTCGGCGGCCCTGGCCGGGCGGGTCCTGGCGAAGGGCCGGCGGATGCGGCGGCACCATGAGCGGCGGATCGCCGCGGGGGCGCGAAGGGCATGAACGTCGCCCTGGTCATCGAGCGGGTCGAGGCGTGGCGCGGCGGCGCGGAGACGTCGACGCTCCAGTTCGCCCGCCGCGCGGCCGCGCAGCGGTGCCGGCTCACCCTGGTGTCC
>CAZTVU010000316.1:1507-4331 GCA_964617025.1 uncultured Planctomycetales bacterium
TGACGACGAGCCGCGGGCAGCCGCCGCCCGGGGTGTCGGTGATGACGATCAAGGCCGCCTCTGCGCTGCGCTCGCAGCGGACGCTGCTGTTCGCCCGCCGGGCGGCGGCGGCGATCCGGCGCGACGGATTCGACGTCGTGCACGCGGTGACGCCGTGTCTCGCCGCCGACCTGTACGAACCGCGCGGCGGCGCGGTGCCCGAGATGCTTGAGCGAAACGCGGCCCTTCGCCGCTCGCCGCTGTCGCGGGGCGTCAAGCGGCTGCGCGACATGATCAACCTCAAGTACCGGGTCCTGATCAACCTCGAGCGCTCGTTGGTGCGGCGGCGGCCGCCGCCGCTGGTGGTGGCCATCAGCCGCTACGTGGCCGAGCAGTTTCGCCGTCATTACGGCCTCGGCGCGCCGCACGTGCGGCTGATCTTCAACGGCGTCGACCCCGACACGGCGACGCCGGAGCAGCGCATCGCCGACGACAACGACATCCGCCAGCAGTACGACCTCAACCGGAACGAGAACCTCGTGCTCTGCGTGGCGCACAATTTCAAGCTGAAGGGCGTGGCCCGCCTGATCGAGGCCGTCGCGGCGATGAAGCCGTCGCAGCGCCGGCGCGTGCGGGTGGTGGTGGTCGGGCGGGACAACCCGGTGCCGTACGTGCGCCTGGCCCGGCGGCTGCACGTCGAGGACCGAATCGTCTTCGCCGGTTCGACGGAGCGGATCTCCGCGTTCTATCACGCGGCGGACATGCTGGTGCATCCGACGTACTACGACCCGTGCAGCCGCGTCGTGCTCGAGGCATTGGGCGCCGGCGTGCCCGTGATCACGACGCGATTCAACGGCGCCGCCGAGGTCATCACCGACGGGCAGCAGGGGTTCGTGCTCGACTCGCCGGAGGATGTGGCGGGCATGGCCGACCGCATTTTGCGGCTCGTGGACGAGCCGCTCCGCGAGCAGTGCGGGACGGCCGCCCGGCGGCTGGCCGGCCGGGTGGCCATGGAGCGCCACGCCGAGGCGATCATCGGGCTCTATCGGGAGATTCGCGAGGCACGATCATGACCGCGGGGACTGTCGTCGTGGTGGCCACCATCCTGGGTGCGTACCTGCTCGGCTCCGTGCCGTTCGGGCTGCTGATCGGGCTGGCCCGCGGGGTGGACGTCCGCAAGTCGGGCAGCGGGAACATCGGCGCGACGAACGTCGGCCGCGTCCTCGGACGGCGCTACGGGTTGCTGGCCTTTGCGTTCGATACCCTCAAGGGTCTCGTGCCGATGGCCGTCGCTCCGCGGGTCTGGGCGGCGGCGGGCTCGGTTGTCGACGAGGGTGTCGGCAAGTGGTTCTACATGGCGTGGCTGGCCGTCGGCGGGGCCGTTATTATCGGTCATGTGTTCCCCCTCTACCTGCGGTTTCGCGGCGGCAAGGGCGTGGCGACGTCGCTCGGGGTGCTCCTGGGCGTGTGGCCGTACTATGCCGTCCCGGGGGTGATCTGCTTCGGGCTGTGGGGGGTGGTGCTGGCGATCAGCCGATACGTGTCCGTGAGCTCCATGGCGGCCGCACTGGCGTTCCCCGTGGTGTACGCGGCGATCGCCGCCGCCCGCGGATGGGATCCGTTCGGGCGGCAGTGGCCGCTGCTGGCGTTCGCAGTTGTCACGGCACTGCTGCTGGTGTATCGTCATAAGTCTAACCTCCAGCGTTTGCTGGCCGGGCAGGAAAACCGCATCGGGGCGCGTGCCCCGGGCGGGGCCGATGGAACCGCTTCGTGAGCGTCCCCATTTTGAGAGCCGGCCTTCCCGCGATTCAGGAGCAGGGCATGAACGGGATCGTGTTGCGCGTTGCGCTTGTGTGGGTAGTGGGCGTGTGGGCGGCCGCCGCCGAAGCGGCCAGGTCGGCGGCGTCGGAGCCCGCATCGAAGCCGACGTCGAAGCCCGTTGTCATGGGGCGGGACGGCTCGCCGGTGGTGGCGTACATCGGCGCCCAGGAGATCACGCAGGCGGAGCTGGACAAGATGCTGCGCCGGCCGACCAACAACCCGGCGATTCCTGCGGACGTCCTCCACCAGCACCGGCAGCGGATGCTGCCCCAGTTGCTGACGATGAAGCTTTACGAGAGCTACGCGAAGGACCACCCGGAGGAGGTGCCGGAGGCGGAGATCGAGGCCCTGCTGAAGAAGTACGAAGAGCGGTTCAAGCCGATGGGTCGGACGCTCGAGGAGGCGCTCAAGGACTACGGCATGACGCTGGAGGAGTTCCGGAAGCGCCTCCCCGCGGAGGTCGTGTACAACAAGGTCACCGAGAAAGGCAAGAACGAAAAGGCGGTTGCCGAATACTACGAGAAGAACAAGGCGGAGTTCGACGGGTCGCGGGTGACGGCCAAGCACATCCTGATCCGCGTCGATCCCTACTTCGGCACGCCCGAGGACTGGGAGAAGGCCCGGACGAAGCTCCTGGAGCTTCGCGAGGACATCCGGCGCAACAAGATCACGTTCGATGCCGCCGTCCGGGAACACAGCGAGGATCCGGGCAAGGCGCGCAGCGCGACGCTCGATCCGTTCCAGCGGCACGGGATGATGGTGGAGCCGTTCGCCGCCGCCGCGTTCAAGCTCAAGCCCGGCGAGATCAGCGAGCCCGTGAAGACGAACTACGGCTATCACATCATTCAGCTCGTCAGCCGCGACCCCGGCGAGCCGCAGACGCTCGAACAGGCGCGGCAGACGATTCAGAACGTGCTGACCGGCGAGGCGCACGAGAAGTTCCTCGATCAGCAGCGGGCGAAGCACCCGGTTCGCGTCCTGATGGAGTATAAGAAGCCGCCGCCGCCTCCGCCCCCGCCGACGC
>CAZTVU010000317.1:0-3594 GCA_964617025.1 uncultured Planctomycetales bacterium
TCCGCCGCCCCAGAAGTACTCGCCGACGTACAAGCCGGTGCCGCCAGCCCCCCGCCGCACGCCGCCCCGCGTGGTGCCGCTTCGGACGGCGAGCAACACGGAGGCGGGGCAGGCCGAGGTGCGGCTCAACACGACGATCGGTGTCGCCCCGCTCTGGGTGAGCTACCGCGTCGAGATGGCGGAGAGCCTCAGCCGCGGTGCCAGCATACTCTGGACGGACAACGGCAAGCCCATCAGTACGGCGATGCGAGGCTTTACGGTGCTGCGCGATGCCGGGACGCACCGAATCGAGGCGCTGATCATCACGGCGGACGACCGGGAGATCCGCGTCAGCGAGACGGTGGAGGTTCTCCCGAAGCTGACGACACGGCCCGTCGCCAAGGCGCCATAACTATCTATCTTTAAGAGACTTGCATCTGATTCAGTTCGTTCCGCGACCCCCACCGCCCCAGCGGACGTAACGAAGCGTAGTCGACGCACGGAGCCGCCGGTTTCCTGACAGGATGGCGGCGGCGCGGACGTCTATATGGTTGATGTACGCCATGGCAATGCCGCTTGAGCAGGACGGCGAGGCCGCCGTGTTTCAGGCCATCCAGCAGGGCGACCGGTACGCGCTGGAGGAACTCATGCAGCGCCATGGCCGGTGGGTCCGCGGGATCGTGTACGCGCAGCTTGGCGACGCGAGTGCGACCGAGGATGTGCTTCAGCAGGTTTGGCTTCGAGTCTGGCAGCAGGCGGGGTCGCTTCGCGATGTGCGAACGTGGCGGGCGTGGTTGTGCCGACTGGCCCGCAACGCGGCGTACGACGAGGCGCGGGCACGGAGGAGCCGTCGGGAAGCGATGACGCGGGCCGTCGCCGCGCAACCGCCGGCGATGGAGGATGACCGCCGCCCGGATCACGAGATGGCGTCGCGGGAGCAGCGTCGGCTGGTGCTCGACGCGATTCGCGGGTTGGGGGCGATCTACCGCGAGCCGCTGGTGCTGCGGCAGTTGGAGAACTGGAGCTATCCGGAGATCGCCGACGCGCTGGGGATCCCGGTGGATACGGTCGAGACGCGGCTCGTCCGGGCCAGGCGGCTGTTGCGGGAGGCGTTGCGGGGCAAGGTGTGAGCGATGGTGCGGATGGACGACAGGCTGGAGCGACTGATCACTCGCCGGCTGGACGGCGAACTGACGGAAGCGGAGGAGCTGGAGCTCAACAAGCTGCTCATTCGCTCGCCGGAGGCCCGCCGGCTGCTGGAGGACTATCAACGGCAGGATGCGCTTGTGACGGCGGCGCTGCGGGAGACGTTGAGTGGTGCGCCGTCGATGGTCCCCCTCGCAGACGGGCCTTGCGGGGCGAGTCAGCCGAAGCGCATGCCGTGGCTGCGCCCGTTGGCCGTGGCGGCTTCGATCGGGCTGGTGGCGGGCCTGGGGGCCTACTTTGCTGCCGACCTCTGGTCACGCGCGGGTGCGGCCGACGGTCATGCGTCGCCGCCGCATGTCATCATCGCCGCGAACCCGCCCGCCGTGACGCCGGTCGATTCCGGAGCGGGCGGTCACGAGCCCGTGTATCGGCGACAGGCGGTCGATCGAGACATTCTCGGCGTGCTGGGTGATGACGGAAAGACGCTTTACCTGATGGAGATCAACAGGACGCAGACGGCGAGCGAGCCGGTCGGCGCCGACCTGTAGGGAGGATCCAAGTATGCTTCGCACATGCGGGTTGGGTTTGATTCCGCTGGTCGCGGCCGGGGTCGTTGCGGCGGGGGAGGCGACGCGGGAGCCGGCGGACCGGGCGGCGAAGGCGGCGGAGCCGGGCTGGCTGGGCGTGCAGATCGGTCCCGTGCCGCGGGCGCTGGCGGCGCACCTTTCGCTGGACGGGCCGGCGATCATGGTGCGCAACGTGGCCAAGGACAGCCCCGCGGACCGCGCCGGAATCGCGCAGTATGACGTGATCGTCAAGCTCGACGGGATGGCGGCGCCCGGCGACGTGCCGGGGTTCACGGAGCTTCTGCGGTCCAAGGAGGCCGGTTCGGAGATCACGATCACCCTGATGCGTCGGGCGAGCGAGCGGGAGGTTCGCGTGAAGCTGGCGGGCGCCCCGCGGGGCGGCCGCATCGAATACAAGTACCCGGACGATCGCGACGAGCTGCTTCGGCAGTCGTTCAACGTCCGCGGCAAGATCCTCCGACCGGGTCCGCACGGCGGCTATATCCTCGAAGACCTAGGCGAGTGGCCGGAGTGGGAGGCGTATCTCTTCGGCAAGCCGTCGCCTCCGCCGAGCGGCGTCCTGCCGGAGCGGCTCCGGCAGTGGGGCGAGTCGATGCGGAAGTACCGGCAGGAGATGGACCGGCTGTCGAAGGAGTATCGCGATCTCGCGAAGCGATTCGAGGAGCAGCGGCGCAAATCGGAGGCCGATCGCGTCGGCGAAGGCGTTGAGAGGCCCGCCCGTGATCCGGCGAAGTCCGTATCATTCGCGGTGGACGCGGCCGGGCGCGTTACGGTGACCGTGCGGCGCGACCGGTCGGAAATTCGCATGGAGTTCGAGAACGAGGAGCAGTTCGAGAAGAAGGCCCCGGAGCTCTTCCGGCAATACAAGGAGATGCGCGACCGCGCCCCATAAGCTTGCGTCGACGCCCCGGGTGAATGAAGATGCCGCAATGCGTTTGTGTTCAAGAGCCGGCCGCGTTGCCGACGCGGGGTGTGTACGGCGGCATGACTTCGAAAGACCCGCAAGTGGGCGGTCCGCTGCGGAGTCTTTGACGTTCGCTGCCCAATTCGTCGTCTGCCGCACCCCTTCCGTTGCTTCATCCGTATCGACACGCATCGCGCGAGCGGCTGTATTGACATGCTTGTTCGCAGGCTGTGCGGGGACGCCCCGAACGGAATCGGGCGCCGGTGCGGAGACGCAGAAGGCAGGATCTACCGGCCCGACGGTGGAGCAGGTGAAGGCGGCGGCGCCGTCGCTGGCCCGCGCGCTCGGCGAATGGCGGTCGCGCGAGCATTCGGACCGGCAACTGATCGTGCGGGGGCCGATGTTCGTCGGTCTCGATGGGGCGACGGCCGGTGAGGCAACGTCTCTGGGCGAGGAGCTCGGCCGCGCACTCAACGACGAGGCGGGCTCGGAGGTTCGTTTCCTGTTGCCGGGTACGCCGACGCCGGAGGATCTCGGCGCCACGGCGACGATTTTCGACTCGCGAGCGATCTGGGAGCCGTCGGTGCGCGTCGGCCGACAGCGTCAGCCGCGTTTGACGCTGGAGGTCGTCGACCCCCGCACCGGGCGAACGGTGTTCAGCGTGGATTCGGCGGGCGTTCAGGCGGCGTCATCGGCGCCGGCTCCCGCTTCGGTCGCCCGGGCAGCGGATCGCGCGGAGGCGTCCAAGGATGTCGAGACGCGGACGGCCTCCGCCCCGCCTGTGGCGAAACCCATGCGACCGGCGAAGGCTCGCGCGGAGCGGAAACGATCGGTCGCCGCGCCTCCGCAGGCCGCGGTACGTCGGTCCGCGCGGGTCGAGGGCCCGGCCCCTTCGGATCGGTTGCCGGCCGATCGCGGTCGCCGCGCGGCGCCGTCCGGTCCGTCGCCGGTGATCGCGCTGGCTCGCGGTGCGATCTA
>CAZTVU010000317.1:3604-4313 GCA_964617025.1 uncultured Planctomycetales bacterium
TCGCGGAGCGCATCGGGCTGCTGGAGGAGCGCACCGCCACCCTGGCCGGCGGCGAGATCAGCGTTCGCCTGGTCCTGCTGTGTCGGCGCGGCAAGGCCACGCTGGAGATGCGCTGCGAGTTCTTTGACGCCCAGGGTGCACCGGCCGGCACGGTGGAGGAGGTAGAGCTCCGCGTGCGTGAAGGGCGTCCCACCACGATCGCGCTGGCCTCGCGCCGGCCGGCCTCATACTACATTCTCTTCGTGCGCGACTGAGTGTCTCGCTCCGAGAATCGCGTTCGGGATCGCCTCCCGCCGTTACAAGCGAATCGTTCCCCGTCGCCGTCTGCCGTGCTCCCGTGACGGTGTCCTTCGATTCCCGGTTTTCCCGGCCGGCTTTTCCGAAGACGATCCGGCCGACTTTGTGCGTTTCCGACTATTCGCTTCGCGCTGTCCATCGTCCGTCGGCGTCTGAGCAGGGCGGTGGCGAAGCCACCGTTTCCCTCGAACGATCCGCCGATCGCCGGCGCGTCCCGGCGCGCCTCGTGAAAAGCGGCGGCAGGGCCGCCGCAGTCCAAAATCCACGGGCCGCGCCCGATAAGACGGGTGGGGCGACCGCCGCCCGCGTCGAGGTCGGGGCAGAGTCTTCCATGACAACAGGCGCGTAAGGCGCGCGCACGTTTCGGGTGCCGCCATGGTGTCGGAAGAGCGTCGTGTAGGGAAAGAGTGTA
>CAZTVU010000318.1:0-4299 GCA_964617025.1 uncultured Planctomycetales bacterium
ACGCGCGGACCGCGCCGACGAGGGCGTCGGCACCACAGTAGGGCCGGCGCCCTCGCCGGCCTTTTGCTTCGCGCCCTCGCCGGCCTTTTTGCTTCGCGCCCTCGCCAGCCTACTGCCTCGCGCGATCCGTCGTTCGCCGGCGCTTATGGACTGCGGTGGCAACGCCACCGCTTTGGCTCGGACGGTCTGCGGCGCGCCGGCGCGTCTCGGCGCACCTTGGGAAAAGCGGCGGCACGGCCGCCGCAGTCCAAAACGCACGGGCCGCACCGTACAAGACGGACGGGGCGACCGCTGTCCGAGTCGAAGTCGGCACAGCGTCTTCCAGCGCAACCCGCGAGCAGGAATCGCTTCTCCCGGTTGCGGCCAAAGGCGGTGCCGGGCTTTCTTTTCGCAGCTTGGCGCGGCAGAGTCGAGGCGTCATACTGGGAGCGTCCGGCGCGAGGGGAATACGCAGGCGCACTTGAGCCGGCGGAAGCCAAACCCGCCGCGGAGGCAGAGCCATGTGTCATCATTGCCATGAATCGGGCGATGGGATTTCCCGACGAGAGCTTCTCGCTGCGGCAACGGGGACGGTGCTGGGGGGCGGCTTCCTGCTGCGCGGGGCGACGGCCGCGGAGGCGGCTGCGGCCGCCGCGCCGGAGCCGGTCAGCGAATGGCCGGACGTAGTCGTCGCGTATATTCGGCCGAAGGAGAAGTACTGGCTCGGCTGGCCCGGGACGGCGTGGGAGGCCGGGGCCCATCAGGAATTCCTGGCGAAGAGCCGCAGCCGGTTGGAGGAGTTCGGCAGGGAGGTCAAGGTCCGCGTCGGCTTCGAGCCGGAGCCGCTGTACGACGATGCGGCGGTGGAGCGATTCATCGCGAAGATCAGGCAGGAGAAGCCCAGGGGCGTCGTCCTGTTCCCGCTGCACATGAACGTGTGGGAGCGGGTGAAGACCATCGCGCAGGCGGGCGTCCCGACGATCGTGTACGCCGCGCTCGGCATGTGCTTCACGGGCCACGTGCTGGGCATTTCGCGGATGCCGGGCGTGTATCTGATCTCGACGGCGGACGCGGAATTCACGCCGCTGCGGTTCGGGCTGAAGCTGATCCGCGCGGCGCACGACGTGCGGCGGACGAAGATCGCCGTCATCGCCGGCACCGAGTCGAAGGACGCCGTGCTTGACCCCTTCGGCCTGAAGATTCGCTACGTGCCCCGGCAGCGATTCCCCGACGCCTTCAACAGCATCGGCGAGACGCCCGAGGTCCTCGCCATGGCGGAGGAGTACCGAAAGGCCGCGCAGAAGTGCGTCGAGCCCACCCGGGCCGACATGATCAACGCAGCGAGGAACTACTACGCGGCCAGGAAGATCCTGGACGAGGAGGGCTGCACCGGCATCACGATGGACTGCCTCGGCCTCGTGCACGACCGCAAGATCCCGACGCCGCCGTGCCTGGCCTGGTGCAAGTTCCTCGATGTGGGCATCCCCGCCGTCTGCGAGGCGGACATCAACGCCGTCATGTCGCACACGCTCTGCTGCAAGCTGCTCGATAAGCCCGGATTCCAGCAGGACCCCGTCCCCGAGACGGTCCGCAACACCTTCATCGGGGCGCACTGCGTCTGCCCGACGAAGCTCAACGGGTTCGACAAGCCCGGCGAGCCGTTCATCCTGCGGAGCCACGCCGAGTCGGACATCGGGGTATCGCTCCAGGTGCTCTTCAAGCCGGGTCAGGAGATCACGATCATGCAATTCGCCGGCCCGGGCAAGATGATGCTCGGCAAGGGCAAGGTGCTGCGGAACTTCGAGACGCCCCCGGCCGGCGGCTGCCGGACGTCGGTCGAGCTGGCGATCGACGCCCCCGCCGACGTGCGCGACACGAAGGGGTTCCACCAGTTGTTCATCTACGGCGACCACGTGCGGGACTTCCAAGCGTACGGCCAGATGTACGGCATCGCGTGGGAGCACGTGTAGCCCGTGGCCGGCGACTCGGCATTGACGCGAAGGGTCCGGCGGCTGGAGATCGGCACGCTCGCCGCCGTGCTGGCCCTGGCGATCGGCGTCCGCGCGGCATACTTCATCCAGTATCGGGCGGCCGTCCCCTACGCGGACGTGCCGCTGATGGATGCCTTGTACTACGACCAGTGGGCGCAGCGCGTCGTGGAGGGGCACGGGTACGGGCCGTCGCCGTTCTACCTCGCGCCGCTCTATCCCTATTGGCTGTCGCTGGTCTATCGGGCCTTCGGGCATCAGCTCGCTGCGGTACACGCCGTTCAGAGCACCATGGGCGTCATGACGCTGCTGCTGGTCTACCTCCTGGGCCGGCGGCTGTTCGGTCACTGGGCCGGCCTGGCGGCGATGCTGCTGTTCACGCTCTACGCGCCGGCGCTGTTCATGGAAAGCAAGCCGCTGTCCGAGACGCTGGGGCTGTTCCTGAACCTTGTCGCGCTCCACGCACTGCTGACGGCCCTCGGTACGAAACGCAAGCTCCTCTGGCTGCTGGCCGGGGGTGCGGCGGGGATCAGCGTGATATGCCGGTCGGGGAATCTGTTCTTCGTGCTGCTTCTGCTCGCGTGGCTCGCGGCGGCGATGATTCATCGGCGCGACGGGTCGCGGCTGCCGCGGCTGGCGGCCCTCGTGTGCGGCATCGCCGCGGCAATTCTCCCGGTGACGGTGCGCAACCGGGTCGTCGGCGGCGACACGGTCCTCATTCAGACCAACGCCGGCATGACGTTCGCCCAGGGCAACAACGAGACCGCCGTGGGCCTGTTCTCCCCGGCGCCCGGGGCGTCGTCGGGGATCGTCGGCCAGCAGGCCGAGGAGATGGCCATCGCCTCGCGGGCCCTGGGGCGGCCCGTGAAGCCGTCGGAGTCTTCCGCCTGGTGGTTCCGCCGGGGGCTGGAGTACATCCGCACGCAGCCCGGCGACTACGCCCTGCTCCTGCTCCGCAAGGCGCTCTATTCGCTGAACAACCGCGAGGAGCAGGACAGCTACGAGACCTACTATGAGACCGATCGCATCGCGGCGATGCGATGCCTCGTGATGCCCTTCTCCGTCCTCTTCGGGTTCGCCGTGGTCGGGTACGTCTGCGGGCGCAGATCGGCGGGGGCGGGCGTGGACCTGCTGGGGCTGTATGTGGCGGGGTGTGCGCTTGTCCTGCTTGTCTTCTACATGTCGTCGCGGTATCGGCTGCCGGCCGTGCCGGCCCTGGCCATATTCGCGGGGTATGGGGTGGTTCGCACGATCGGGTTCCTCAGGGAACGCGCGGGCGGGCGGGCGGCGCTTGCGCTGCTTGCCCCGGTCTGTGCGACGGCGGTCGCGAGCGCCCCCTATCCGGCGGCGAGGGGAAACGGCGCGGCGGCCCTCGGCAATACGGCCGTTCGGTATCTGGACATGGGGGATGTCGATCGCGGCCTCGCCCTCTTCCACGAGGCATTGAAGATCGACCCGAACGACGGCCGGGCACAGCTCGGGATCGGTTGCACGCTGTTGCAGCAGGGCAAGGCGGCAGAGGCGCGGGCGTGGCTGCTCAAGGCCGCCACGCGGCCCGACTCCGCCGGGATGGCGCATACGGCCCTGGCGCAGATGAGCATCGAGGAGGGTCAACTGGCCGAAGCCGAGGGCCACCTTCGCGCGGCCATCCGGGCCGACCCGACCCACCCGGCGGCGCACCAGGAGCTCGGGCGCGTCCTGTCCCTGCAGGGCGACCTGCCCGGCGCCGCCGAGGCGCTGCGGACGGCCGCCCGGCTGGCGCCCGAGTCGGCGGATGTGTTCTTCTCGCTCGGGCTGGTGCGGATGGCGCAGGGCGACTTTGCCGCAGCGGTGGAGGCGCTGGAGACGGCCCAGCGGCTGAACCCGGCATCCGCGCCGATCCGGCAGCGCCTCGACGAGGCCCGCCGACGGTCACGGGGCGGCGGATGATCCCGAGCGACGCTGCTCGTTCCGCGTTCGGAGTTCATCAAACGCCCGCTTGAGGGCGGCGCCGCCCATGTCCGGCCGCCGATGCGCGTGCTGACGGATCGCCTGGAGCACCTCGTCGGGGTCCGTGCCGATCTCGGTGTGGCATTGCAGGTTCCGCAGGAGGGCCCGCCACCAGAGCGGCGACCCCGGCTCGGCGGCCTGCCAGACCTGATGGAACATCGGCAGCGCGTCCCGATACGCGCGATCTCGGAAGAGGCACTCCGCCCGGACGTACTGCCAGTTGGCGTCCTTTCGCGGCCGGCCCTCGGTGAGCCGGCGAGCCTCGTCGGCCCGGTCGGCGTCGAGCAGGGCCATCGCGCGGACGAGCCGGGCGTCATCGGCGAGGCTCGCGGGGGGGCGCCAC
>CAZTVU010000319.1:0-4190 GCA_964617025.1 uncultured Planctomycetales bacterium
GCCGCGCCTCGGCCGCCCATGCCGCCGCCGCGCCGGCCGCCGCCGCTTGCCGCAGCAGCTCCCGCCGTGTTCTTCCGCGATCCATGCGCGATCCTCCCCGGCCTGTTCGCGCCGGCCAATGCCGCCCGCAGGACGTCGCCAGGGACGACCGGCCGGTCGGCACCCGCTGCGCGACGCCCTTGATTATTCGCGCACGACGCGCCGGCGTCCACGCCCCGGCGACGACCGGGCGGGCTCAGTACTCCGGCGGGAGCTGCTGGAGCTGAGAATAGGTGAAGACGGGGCCGTCCTTGCACACGTACACCGGGCCGACGTTGCAGCGACCGCACTTGCCGATGCCGCACTTCATGCGGTTTTCGAGCGTGGTGTAGATCTGGTCGGGGGTGAAGCCCAGCTTTGCCAGGACCGGCATGGTCTTGGTGATCATGATCGGCGGGCCGCAGACGAGGGCGATGGTGTTCTCGGGCGACGGGGCCATCTTGTCGAGGATCGTGGGAACGAAGCCGACCTCGCCCTTCCAGTCGGGCGTCTGGCCGCCGGGATCGACCGTGCGGACGAGCCGGACGTCGTCGCGCCGGTCCCACTCGTCGAGCTCGTATTTGTAGACGAGGTCGGCGGCGGTCCGCGCGCCGTAGAGAATTGTGACGTCCTTGTACTTGTCGCGGAGGTCGAGGACGTTCCAGATCACGCAGCGCAGGGGCGGCAGGGCGATGCCGCCGGCGACGAAGATCAGGTTCTTGCCGTGCCACTCGTGGATCGGAAAGATGTTGCCGTACGGGCCGCGAAAGCCGATGACGTCGCCCTCGTCCTTGGCCGCCAGGGCGTTGGTGACGCGGCCGACCTGCCGGAACGTGCACTCGATGTAGCCGGTTCGCGTCGGGGAGCTGGCGATGCAGAACGTGCATTCGCCCTCGCCGAAGACGGAGTACTCGCCGAACTGGCCGACGCGAAACCGGAAGCTCCGACCGACCGCCTCGTCGACGAACGTCAGGCGGAAGGTCTTGATCTGCGGGGCCTCGTCGACCACCTTTTCGATTCGCATCAGGTAGGGTTTGTAGACGTTGTCGACACCCGTCATACCGCCGCCTCCGCGAGCTGCTGAATGTGCTCCACGATGTTCATGTCGGCCGGGCAGGAACGCGAGCACCGCCCGCACCCCACGCAGCCGACGTACTTCAGCCGGTCCTCGAAGTACGAGAACTTGTGCATCATCCGCTGACGCCACCGCTGGCTCTGGTGCTCGCGCGGGTTGTGGCCGGAGGTGTGCACCGTGAACTGGGCGAACGCGCACGAGTCCCAGCACCGCAGCCGGACGCCACCCTGTCGGCCGGCCTCATCCTGGATGTCGAAGCAGACGCAGCACGGGCAGAGGAACGCGCACGCCCCGCAGCCGATGCACCGCAGGGACTGCTCGACCCAGAGTGCGTCCTTCCCGAACAGGGCCGGCAGCTTCTTCTGCAGGGCGGCGAAATCGAACTTCACGGGGACGTTCGCCAGCGTGCCGTTCTTCTCCCGACCGTCGGCCGGCCCGAAAAGCTCGGGCGCCAGGGCGACGAGTTCGCGGCCCTTGTCCGTGACGACCTCGGCCAGGTAGTCGCCCGAGGCGAGCGGCGTCAGCAGGACGTCGCTGCCCTGGGTGTCGCCGGGTCCGCCGCCGATCGACGTGCAGAAGCAGTAGTCGTCGGCCGTTGTGCAGCTCAGGCCGACCAGCGTCGTGGCGGCGAGCCGCTGCTTGAAGAAGCGGTCCTGGTAGTCCCACGTGAAGACGGATTCGAGCACGGCGAAGCTGCGGGCATCGCACGGCCGGATGCCGAAGATGACCGTGGGTCGGGGCTCGAACGGCCGCTCCTCGATCCGGACGTCCTTGCCCTCGAATCGGTAGCGGAACAGCTCCTCGCACCGGGGCAGGACGAACGACTTTGCCGACAGGGTGGTCTGGATATACTCCGGCGCCATCTCGCCGGGGGAGGCGACCTCGCCGAAGGCGACCTGGTCGTCCTGGGTACGGGGGGCGATGATCCGCCGGCCGGCGGACCGGAGCCTGTCGAACAGCGTCCCAAGCGACTGCTTCTGAAGGATTCTCTTCTCTGGCATCGTCGTGCTCAATGAGTCCTGGGATCTCCCCGTCGCGTTTAGCGGATGAAGCCGTCCTTGTCGTCGGTCCGGAACGTCGAGAGGGCGTACTCCCGTTTGGCGTGCGCCCCGGCGGTCAGGTTGAAGTTCGCCAGCACCTCGCGGGCGAGGACCTGCGTCAGCAGGTTCAGCGGGATGCCCACCGGGCAGGCCTCCGCACAGTGGCCGCAGTCGATGCAGCGCCCGGCCAGATGCATGGCCCGCACGAGGTGCCACTCGAGGTTGCCCAATGCGTGCGGGGCGACGGGCAGCCACTGCGGCTGGTTCGCATCGACCACGCAGCGGGTGCAGTAGCAGAGCGGGCAGGCCGACCGGCAGGCATAGCACTTGAGGCACTTGGCGAACTGTTCCCGCCAGAAGGCCCATCGCTGTTCACGGGGCATCGCCTCGATCTTCGCGATCCACTCCTGCTCCTGCGGCGTCGGGGCGAGCGACAGGCCCGAAAGGTACTGCTCAATCGCCGGCAGGTCGGCCAGGGCCGCCACGTGACCGTCGGCCGAGACGGCCAGCACGGTCACCTGGCCGTCGGCGATCTGGCCTTCCGCCGCCAGTTGCAGGACCGTCCGCAGCGTCGGCAGCGTTGCGACGACCGCGGGCTTGCCGAGGTGCCTGACCTCGGGCTTCTGCAGATAGACGCCGAGGTTCTGGCGGCAGTGTTCGTTGAAGACAAGCTGGTCCGCCTGCTCGGGCCTGCACACGAAGACGGCCCGAACGCGGCCCGCCGTGGAACCCCTCCCGTAGCCGATGACGACCTGCGCCGCCCCGGTGCTCAAGAGATCTCGCGCCTTGTCCCGCAGTTCCTGCATCATGCGACCTCCAACGGCTCGTTGCCGATCGGAAGCAGCTTCTTGTAGTCGTCATACGGCCCGAGCCTGCGGACCTCGTCGGTGACCGAGTTGACGAGGTCGGCCCACTTGGCCCCCTCCGCCGCCGAGACCCAGGCGAAGTGGATCCGGCGGACGTCGATCCCCACGAAATCCAGCAGCTTGCGGAAGAGCATCCATCGCCGCCGGGCGCGATAGTTGCCGGAGGTGTAATGGCAGTCGCCCGGATGACAGCCGGAGACGATGACGCCGTCGGCCCCCTGGGCAAACGCCTTGAGGATCAGCATGAAATCGATGCGGCCCGTGCACGGCAGCCGGATCGCCCGGACGTTCGTCGCGTACTTGATCCGGCTGGTGCCGGTCAGGTCGGCCCCGGCGTACGTGCACCAGTTGCACACGAAAGCGATGATCTTCGGTTCGAATTCCGCCACGTCCTGCCCTCGCGGCTACACGGCCATCAGCTCCGCGTAGACCTGTTCGTTGGAGAAGCCCTGGAGGTCGATCGACTTCGACCGGCACAGGGCGACGCACGTCCCGCACCCCTGGCACACGCCGGCGTTGACCCGGGCGACCGTTCGGATCAGACTTCCGGCGCGGTCGCGGATCTCCTCGCGCTCGATCGCCTGGTACGGACACGCCTGCTCGCACAGGAAGCAGCCGACGCAGGTCGAGTGCAACGGCGGGGCGCATCGGTTGACCACGGCGATGACCGGTTCTCGCGAGAGCTCCGACTGCGAGAAGAGGCCGATCACCTTGCTGGCGGCGGCCGAGGCCTGGGCGACGCTTTCGGGGATGTCCTTGGGCGCCTGGCAGGCGCCGGCGACCATGATGCCGGCGGTATTCGTCTCCACGGGCCGCAGCTTCGGGTGCGACTCGGAGAGGAAGCAGTAGGGGTCGTAGCTGATCTTGAGCGTCTGGGCCAGCCTTTCCGCTCCCCGGCCGGCGACCATCGCCGTCGCCAGGACGACCATATCGGCCTTGATCTCGATCGGCTGGTGGCCGAGGAGCGTGTCGGCGCCCTTCACGACGAGCTTGCCGTCCTCCTCGTAGATGCGCGAGACGCGGCCGCGGATGTACTTGACGTCGTCCTCCTCGATGGCGCGGCGGACGAACTCCTCGTACATCTTGCCGCCGGCGCGGATGTCCATGTAGAAGACGTACGCCTTGCCGCGGTGCATCTTGTGCTTGTAGAGCATCGCGTGCTTGGCCGTGTACATGCAGCAGATCTTCGAG
>CAZTVU010000320.1:0-4147 GCA_964617025.1 uncultured Planctomycetales bacterium
GCGGCAGGCGACCACTTTCCCTTTTGTACGGAGCTATTCAGTCGTGGGCGGGGCGGTTCTGCGGTGCAGCCGCAGGTTCGCCCGCCGGCCGCGAAGGCGAGCTGTCGCGGCGGAACCACCCACCGCGGCTAACGGACCAACGGACCAACGGACTAACGGAATAACGGAATAACGGTCTAACGACGAACCGATGTTCTTCCTTCGCATCTGCATCATGGCGTGGCGCGGGCTGTGTGCGAACCTGCTGCGCTCGCTGCTGGCCACGCTGGGCGTGATCATCGGCGTGGCGGCCGTCATCGCCGCCATGTCGATCCTGGAGGGCACGAAGCGCGACATCATGGACCGGTTCAAGACGCTCGGCTCCGACCAGATCACGGTGTACCCGGCCTCCGCCCGCCGCGAGGGCCGCGAGATCGGTGTCGTGCAGACGCTCAAGCCGGAGGACGCCGACGCCATCGCGCAGCCGGGCGCCTGCCCGGACGTCGATGCCGCCGCGCCGGAGGTCCTCGCCGGGGCGCAGGTCAAGTACTTCAACCGCAACTCCAACCTCACCGTCCTGGGCACCAACCAGAACTACGCCGAGATGAACAACTACAACGTCGTCGAGGGCCGCTTCATCACCAAGGAAGACATCATGGCCAAGGCGAAGGTCGTCGTCCTCGGCCACAAGGCGACCCGCGACCTCTTCGGCAACCGCCCGGCGATCAACGCCCCGGTCAAGATCCGCGGCATGGGCTTCCGCGTCGTCGGCGTGATGGAGAAGAAGGGCAACATCGGCTTCCGCAACGTCGACTCGCAGGTGATCATCCCCATCTCTACCGCGATGGACCGCCTTTTCGGCATCAAGATCGTCTCGGCCATCACGGTCAAGGCCCGCGACCCCTCGCGGGTCGAGCAGGCCACGCAGCAGGTGAAGCGCATCCTCCGCCAGCGCCACGGCGTCCGCCCCGGCGACCCGGACGACTTCAACGTGTTCAACCAGGAGGAGCAGCGGAAGCAGTTCCGCGAGGTCACCCGGATCTTTGCCGTCGTTCTCTACAGCATCGCCGGCATCAGCCTCGTCGTCGGCGGCATCGGCATCATGAATATCATGCTCGTCTCGGTGACCGAGCGGACGCGCGAGATCGGCGTCCGCATGGCCGTCGGCGCCCAGCGGTGGGACATCCTGCGCCAGTTCCTGATCGAGGCCGGCACCGTCAGCCTCCTCGGCGGCGTGCTCGGCGTGTTCCTCGGCTACGCGATGTCCGACCTGCTGATGAAGATCACGCGGGTGATCGAGGTCTACACGCCGATGACGGTCGTTTTCTGGGCGCTGGGCATGGCCGTGGCCACCGGCGTGCTGAGCGGCATCTACCCCGCGTACAAGGCCTCCACACTCGACCCCGTCGAGGCGCTACGCTACGAATAAATGGTCGAGGATCCGCGGCCCCGCACAATACCGGCGGAGGTCGTCCGTTGCGATCCACAAGCGTGCGCGGCTTGCTCGCCGATATTCAGCGAGCAAGGAGCTCGCTCGTGCCGATTTGCCATACAATTAATGGGCGAGTAGCCGAGTATTATCATCACCCCGGCGTTGCATACGCCAACGCCGGAAAACGAACAAACGAGAAGGCGAAAAACATCGGATGATGTGGTGCATTCACTACCGCACCACAGGTGTATTCCCGATACGGCCCTCGGAGCGTGTTTTTTCGCTTTTTCGCTTTCTCGTCGTCACGTTATGCAACGACGGCGAATATTCACGGTTCATAATAACCAATTGAAATGCATTTTTTCCAAGCCGATCGGTTATGAACGAACGTCTTTCTGGTCGATAATTGATTCGGTAACCTCGGGCGACGCCTGCGTGGCGCAAGAATATGGCTTTGTTTGGTGGGCAAATCACGATGACGCCCGCCCGGTCGTGCCGGAGGATCGTATTGACGGTCGACGCGCCCGGTGATCATGTTTCACTGGAGCTGTGGTCGCCCGGCCAGCCGACCGGGTGCGCCTCCCGGGTTTCGCCTTTGGCCGCGGGATCGCGCAGGTCGTTGTCGCGTCGGTGAACGGGCGGCGCTTTGGTCGGGACGTTGCACGTCTGAAGGAGCTACGGATGTCGGTAGCAGAACGGGACGAGATCGTCCGCGCTCTCGGGGGCCCGGCATCTCGGCTTTCCCTGGATACGCTGAAGCCGGGCCACTACGTCTGCTGCATTTACGGGACGGAGGAGGAGCACCGGGACGTGCTCACGCCGTTCCTGCTCCGCGGCCTCGAGCGGAATGAGAAGGTCGTGTACATCGTCGATGACCACACGCCGGAGACCGTGCTCGGCTACCTGCGCGACGCGGGAGTCGATCCGGATGCTTATCGGGGCCGAGGTCAACTGGTCATACGAACCCGCGACGACGTGTACGCCCAGGGCGGCGCGTTCGACCCGGACCGGGTGATTTCCCTGCTCCGTCAGGAAGCCCGGCGAGCGCTGGATGAGGGCTACGCCGCCCTGCGGATCACGGGCGAGATGACGTGGGCGTTGCGCGGCACCCCCGGCTCACACCGCCTCGTGGAATACCTCGCGAGGTTGAACGAGCACGTCCCGGCCATGAGCTGCCTGGCCCTCTGTCAGTTCGACCGGCGGCGCTTCGAGCCGTCCGTCCTGCTGGATGTGCTCCGGACGCACCCGATCGCCGTCCTGAACGCCGAGGTCTACGAGAACATCTACTGCGTCCCCCCCGGCGCGGTGCTGGGGCCGGACTTCTTCCAGGCGACGCTTCGCCAGTGGGAAGCTCAACTGGCCCGGTGCCGGGCGAGCGAGAAGGCCGCCACCCGCGCCGCGCGCGAGTGGGAGACGATGTTTGATGCCCTCCGCGAGGCCATTTGCATCCTGGACGCCGACGGCCGGATCGTCCGGTGCAATCGGGCCGCCGCCGAGTGGCTCGGCCGCTCGCCGGCGGAGGTGTGCGGCCGATTGTGCCAAGAGGTGGTGCACGGAACGCCTTCGCCGCGTCCGGACTGCCCCCTGGAGCGGGCGCGCCGGTCTCGGAGCCGCGAAGTCGGCGAGATGCGCATCGCCGATCGCTGGTACGAGGTGACGGTCGACCCGATCCTCGACGAAGACGGCGAATTGAGCGGCGCCGTCCATGTCGTCGGCGACATCACCGCGCGCAAGCGGGCCGAGGAGGCGGATCGCGCGTTTGCGCAGCTCACGGAGCGCCTCGCCGCGTGCACCGGGGTCCACGATACCGTCGCGGCCGTGCGGGAGATTACGGAGCCGCTGCTGGCCTGGGATGCCTTCTATTTCGCTTGGCGGCGCGCCGGGGAGGACGTGTTCCGTGTCCTGTTCTTCGTGGACACGATCGACGGCGAAAAGCGGGTGTTTCCGTCGGAGGACTGGTCGTTTGACGAGATCAGCGAGCCCCTGCGGCCGCTGCTGGACGGCACACCGGTGCTGATCAACCGTGCGTCGGGTGAGTCGGGGCCCGCGTTTTGTCGGTTCGGCGATACGTCCCTGCCGTCGGCAAGCCTGCTGTTCGCCCCGGTTCGCAGCGCGCGGGGGGTCATTGGCATCCTGTCGGTCCAGTCCTACACGCCGTTCCGCTACGACGAAGGCCATCTGCGCCTTGTGCAGGGCGCGGCGGACCGGATCGGTCCGACGCTCGAGCGGGCCTGCGCCGAGGAGGCGCTGCGAGAGGCCCTTCAGTTCAATCGGGAGATCATCTCCAACGCGCGAGAGGGGATCGTCGTCTGCGACCGCGACCTGCGGTGCGTCGTCTGGAACCGGTTCATGGAGGAGCTGACGGGCATCCCGGCCGACCGCGTCCTCGGCCGCGATGCTTTGGAGGTGTTTCCGTTTCTCTGCGAGCAGGGCGCCGAGAAGACGCTGCGGGCCGCCCTCGCCGGGGAGGTCGTTTCGTCCGGCGATCTCCCCTACCGCCTGCCCGAGACCGCCAGGCAGGGCTGGGCACAGACGACGTGCGGCCCCCACCGGAATGCCGCCGGCGAGATTGTCGGCGTGATCGTTCTGGTCCGCGACGTCACCGCCCGCCGGCAGAGCGAGGAGGAGCGCGACCGCATCCTGAACCTGTCGCGCGACCTGATCTGCGTCGCCTCGGCGGACGGGTAACCGTTCACGGTCCGGAGGGCAGCAGAGGCGGAACGGGGTGATTGTGGA
>CAZTVU010000321.1:0-4138 GCA_964617025.1 uncultured Planctomycetales bacterium
CCCCGCCTCCGACGGTTCCGGCGCCGCCGGGCGATCCACCCTCAGCGGCGGCGGCTTCGACTCCGGCGCGGCGGCGTGCGACGGCCGCGTCCGCTGCAGGGCGCGGGCCATCTGGCGAAAGGCCTGACGGAGACGCTGCTCGTTCTCGACCAGGGCGATGCGGACGTAGCCTTCGCCGTTCTCGCCGAAGGCTCGGCCGGGGGCCAGTGCGACCTCCGCCTCGTCCATCAGCCGCATGCACAGGTCGATCGTCCCCTGGCCGCCGAGGTGTTCCGGGGCGACCTTCGCCCAGACGAACATGCTCGCCCGCGGAACCTCCGCCTCCCACCCCAGCCGCCGGCACCCCTCGATCACCACGTCGCGCCGGGCCTGGTACACCCGGGCCTGGCGCTTCACGTCCGCGTCGCACTCGCGCATCGCGATGATCGAGGCGATCTGCACCGGCTGGAAGATCCCGTAATCGTAGTAGCCCTTGATCGTCGCGAGGGCGTTGACCATCGTCGCGTTGCCCGCGCAGAAGCCGATCCGCCAGCCGGCCATGTTGTACGGCTTGCTCATCGTCGTGAACTCGACGCCGACGTCCTTCGCCCCGGCCGCCGAGAGGAAGCTCGGGGCCCGGTAGTTGTCGAAGCACGTCTCGCCGTACGCGAAGTCGCTTATGATCGCGACGCCGAACCGCTTCGCCATCGCCACGACCTTGTCGTAGAACGGCGGCTCGACCGTCATGGCCGTCGGGTTGTGCGGGTAGTTCAGGATGACCAGCTTCGGCCGCGGAAACAGGTGCTCCACCACATAGGCGATCCGGTCGAGGAAGGCGTCGTCGTTGCCCAGCGGCACGCTGATGACGTTTGCCCCGGCCATCGCCACGCCGTACACGTGGATCGGAAACGCCGGGTCGCCGACGACCGCCGTGTCGCCCGGCCCCAGCATGGCCAGGCACATGTGGCTGATGCCTTCCTTGCTGCCGATGCAGGCGATGATCTCCGTCTCCGGATCGAGCGTCACGCCGTACTTGTTCTTGTACTTCCGGGCGACGTCCCGCCGGAGGTTGAACAACCCCCGCGACACGCTGTAGCGGTGGTTCCGCGAGTCCATGGCCGCCTCGCAGAGCTTCTTGACGATCGGCTCGGGCGTCGGGTCGCTCGGGTTGCCCATGCCCAGGTCGATGATATCGATGCCCTGCTGGCGCTTCTTGTGCTTCAGTGCGTTGATCCGGGCGAACAGGTACGGCGGCAGCCGCGCCATCCGCTCCGAGGGTTTGATGACGAATTCGCTCATGGCGGGCATTTTACTCCATCGGTGCCGCCCGTTCCATGCGATCCTCTACCGCTGCCGATCCCAGTGACGCGTCCACAGGTACTGCTCCGGCCGATCGCGAATCATCCCCTCCAGGGCGGCCGCATACCGTGCGATGACCGCATGGGGAATATCGGCGGACGGCGCGGCGGGGTCGATCCGATCATGGCATCGCAGCGTAAAGCGCGGTGCACGCCCGCCGCCCTCCCGCTCGCACGAGAACACGACAACACGGGCGTTGTGCCGGGCGGCCAGGATGCCGATCGTCCGATACAGCCGGCGCGGCCGGCCGAGAAACGGCACCTCGATCGCCGGGCCGTGCGGCCGGATGTGCTCGCCGAGGACCATGATGCGGCCGCCGACGTTCAGGATGCGCGGCAGCGCGTCCAGGGCGTCCTCCCGCGCGATCAGCCGAACGTGGGGCTGCCGGCACAGGTCGTCCTGCCACTGCCGGAGCACCGGGGCCTCGATCCGATCGATGACGACGTGCACGGGGCGGAAGATCTGCCCCAGCACGTAGGCCCCCACGGCGACGTTGCCGAAGTAGGTGGACACCAGGATGGCCGGACGGCCGTCCTTCGCCGCAGCCGACCACACCTCCGGCTCCGCCACCGTGACGAACCGCCGCCAGGACCCCGGGCGCAGAAAGCGCGGGGCAAATGCCGTCTCGACCCAGAAGCGTGCGATGTGTTCAAAGACGTTTCGAGCCAGGGCCTCGCGGCTCCGCGCGGACAGCGCATGCCCGTATGCATCGAGCAGGTTTGCCTCGATCCGTTGCCGGGCCGGCGGGGCGAGCCCGTAAACGCCGCGCGCCAGCCGGCACGCCATCGCCGTCGCTCGCGCAAAGCCGGCGGCCCCGATCGCCGTCCCGACGACGCGGCGCAGGTACAGGAGGCGGAGCATGGCCAACGGGGATATGGTGGTCTTCATGCGGCGGCGTCCCGCGTGATCTGGACAAGATCGTACTCCCCCCGCACAATGGCCGCGAGCGTCGGTGGCGGGCGATGGGATCCTGCACCGGCCGGTCGGAGGACCCCCATGCTCGCAGCCTTCACCGGGTTCGACTGGGCGATCGTCATCGTCTACATCATCGTGGGGACGATCCCGGGCTTCCTCCTTCGCAAGTACATCCGCGGGCAATCTGAGTTCCTCGTCGCCGGCCGGAGCCTCTCGGTCTTTCTGGCCACGGCAACGCTGACGGCGACGGAACTGGGCCTGATCACCGTCATGTACTTCGCCCAGGCGGGCTTCAACAACGGCCTCTCCGCATTCGTCATCGGCGTGATTGCCCTGTTCACCACGCTCTTCGTCGGGTTGACCGGCTTCCTCGTCGCCGGCTTCCGAGCCTCGGGGGTGACGACGTTCGCCGAGTTCTACGAGAAGCGCTACAGCCGCGGCGTCCGGCTCCTCGGCGGCCTGATCCTCGCCGCCGCCGGCATTCTGAACTACGGGGTGTTCCTCAAGATCGAGGCCGACTTCGTGCAGATCATCACGGCCGTGCCGGACATCACGCTGGGATCCGTCTCGATCCCGTCGCTCAAGCTCGTGATGAGCGTCCTGATCGTCCTCGTGCTCGGCTACACGTTCCTCGGCGGCATGGTCTCGGTGGTCGTGACGGACTACATCCAGTTCGTTGTGCTGACGGCGGGCATGGGGGTCGCGACCTGGCTGGTGCTCACGGAGCACAACACGGGGGGGGCCGCGGGTATCGTCGAGGCCGTGCAGAGGCATCGGCCCGGATACGGGCTCAACCCCTTCGAGACGGTCTCCAGGGGGCGCGTCGTCCTCGGCCTGGGCGGGATCTTCGTTGCCTGGCAGGTCCTGCACTGGACCGCCTGCTCCTGCTGGCAGACGTCCGCATTTCGGACGGCCGCGGCCGATTCGCCGCGAACGGCCAAGATCATGTGGTCGCTGACGGCCGTGAACTACTTCGGCCGCGCGATCATCCCGATGCTCTGGGGGGTGGCCGCGCTGGCGTACTTCTCCCACACGGGCGCCGACGTCGCCAAGCTCGACTCGCTGAAGGCCATGCCCACGTACCTCTCGCTGGTCCTGCCGAGCGGCATCGTGGGCCTTCTGCTGGCCGGCATGCTGGCCGCCCTGATGTCGACGCACAGCAGCTACCTGCTCTCCTGGAGCGGCGTGCTGACGGAGGACCTGCTGGCCCCCGTCCTCCGCGCGTTCGGCGTCACGCTGAACGACCGCACGCGGCTGTGGATCACGCGGTTCTTCATCCTCTGCCTCGGCGCCTACCTGATGACGTTCGGGCTCTGGTACAAGACCAAGAGCGACGTGTGGACATTCCTCGCGATGACGGGCAGCATGTACTTCGCCGGCGCGGCGACGGTCCTGGCCGCCGGCCTCTACTGGAAGCGGGCGAACGTCGGCGGGGCCTTTGCCGCGATCCTCGGCGGCGCCGCCCCGGGCCTCTTCCAGATGGTCACGTACATCGCGTCGCTGATCGTCGAGCCGGAGATCGCCGACAAGACCCACGTGCCGGTGTACCTCGTCTCGCGGATCAGCGACTTTCTCAATGAAGCGCTCATCGGGCTGATCAGTTACCCTCTGGCGGTCGTCGGCATGATCGTCGGGTCGATCGTCTACGAGGGGCTTCGCGGCGGGCGCCGTGCCCCCGCGGGATCGGAGGTGTCGTCATGACTGCCGGGGATTTCTGGACCTTCGTGATGCTTGCCGCCGTCTTCTCCTACTTCGGCCTCGGCGTGATCATCACCATCGGCGGCTGGTTCGACGTCTGGCGAATGCTCCGGCGGCTTTCGCGGGAACCGGAAGGAGAATAGACATATGCGACCGACGCGACGGGAGATCATCGGCACCGGGATCG
>CAZTVU010000322.1:0-3917 GCA_964617025.1 uncultured Planctomycetales bacterium
TGGATCTGGCAGCTCTGGCGCGGGCCGATCGAGAAGCTGACGCGGTGGCCGTATCACCCCGTGCGTCTCGTCGATGCCCGCACCGGGCAGGACGTGTCCTGGGCGGTCGACCGAAGGGTGATGACGCTCGCCCACGACAGCGCGCGTCCGCTCGAGATCGTGTCGGGGCCCCCCCGTGCCGCCGACCTCGCTCCGCACGCGACACCGGCCCGGGAGGCCGTTGCCGTCGCCTCGACCTGAGCGGTGCTCCGCGGAGGGCGCAGTCGGGGAGGCGTTCGCCCTGCGAATCGCGGCACATTCCTCCCGTGTCGTGCTTGCCTCGGGCGAGACGATCCCCTACCATAGTCTGTTGACAGGCGCGGTCATCGTCCCAGGCGGGCGACGGAGGCGGTGGCGCCGGCACGGACTGCGTGTGCCCTGCCGCACCGCCGAGAGCAGCCAAGACGAGAGCGAACGCCGAGGCGACGCCGTCCCGGCCGTGGGAAGCGGCGTTCCTGGTGATTTGTCGATTGCGCCTCCGCGCGACCGCGGATGCGATGAAAGACCTCCCATGCGAATTGCACTGGTGAACCCCATAGCCCGGCGAACGCAGGGCTATCACACAATCGGCAGCAAGATCCCTCAGCTCGGCCTCCAGGTGCTCGCGCAGCTCACGCCGCCGGCGCACAGCGTCGACCTGATCGACGAGATCTTCGGCTTCGAGGCCAGCGACCGGCTCCTGCGCCGCGGCAACTACGACCTCGTCGGCGTCACCTCCTACAGCAGCGGCGCGACGCGGGCCTACGAGATCGCCGCGCAGTGCCGCCGCGAGGGCATTCCGACGATCATGGGCGGCCCTCATGCGTCGGCCGTTCCGGACGAGGCCGCGCAGCACTTCGACGCCATCGCCCTCGGCGAATGCGACGAGATCTGGCCCGTGATCCTCGAGGACGCCGCCGCCGGGCGCCTGCGGCCGCGCTACGAGGGCCGCCTCGCGAACTTCGAGCACGGCGGCGGTCGGGCGAGGCAGGAGCTTCAGCCGGTCAACGGGCGGTACGACGTCGCCGCCATTCAGACGTCGCGCGGCTGCCCCGTCGGTTGCGAGTACTGCGGTGTGACGCTTTTCAACGGCGCCGCGATCCGCCGCCGCGACATCGACGAGATCATCGATGAGTGGAACGCCACGCCTCGGCCGTTCATCTTCGTCGTCGACGACAACTTCTTCGGCGTCGGAGAGAAGCACGCGGTCTGGGCCAAGGAACTCCTCCGGCAGATCATCCGGCGCGGGAAGAAGAAGCTCTGGTTCAGCCAGACGACGATCAACATGGGCGACGACGCCGAGGGCCTCCGCCTGGCCTACAAGGCCGGCTGCCGCGGCATGCTCATCGGTTTCGAGACGCTCAACCGCGAGTCGCTCAAGGACTATCACAAGGGCATCAACCGCAAGAACCTCGACCGCTACAAGGAGCTCGTCGCCGGCTTTCACAGGGCCGGCATCAGCGTCTTCGGCGCCTTCATCATCGGCGCCGACCAGGACACCGAGGACACCGTCGCCGATACCGCCCTGGGCGCCGTCCAGCTCGGCATCGATACCATCCAGATCACCAACCTCACGCCGCTGCCCGGCACGAAGATGTACAAACGGTTCATGGACGAGGGCCGCATCTTCGCCACAAACTATCCCCGGGACTGGGAGCGCTACACGTTCGTCGAGACGGTCTATCACCCGCGGCAGATGAGCGCCCAGCGGCTGGACGAGATGATCTACGAGCTCCGCCATACGGCGGCCACGGTTCCGTGGGTCTGGCGGCGGACGCTTCGCACCCTCTGGCGGACGCGCAGCCTGACCACCGCCCTCTTCATCCACGGCATGAACAAGGGTTGGAAGCGGATGGCCCAGATCCAGGCGCCCCGGGATGCCGAGCGATTCGGCTTCGTCCCGCAGATCAGCGACCGCGTCGCCAAACTCCGCGCCGCCTTTGCTCAATCGGCTCAGCCGGCGTGAACTTCACCCCGAGCCCGCGGGAACGGGTTCGCCCTCGACGCGCGACTCTCGCACACCGTGCCGTGTCGGCAGGGCCTTCCGCCGATCCGCCACCGCCTGTCCAACCTGTCTCATTCGTGCCCGTGCGGCGAGGCGCATCGTCCGCGCGCCGACGGCCCTACGCCGACCGGACCGGTGAGAATCGCACACGCCCCGTTGTGCCCGAGCGTTCGATGCGATAGGTCCGGCCGGGAAAGGCGGCGGCTTCGTCCGGCGACAGCGCCCGAACCGTCACCCGGCCGGGGCCGACCCGCTCGATGCAGACGATATCGCCCGGGCGAATCGGCGAAAGGCTCTCCAATGCGTCGCCCGGCTCGACCTCCGGTGGACGCGGCGAATCGAAATCGATCATCGTCGTTCTCCCATCCACACTATCGTACCGCCAAGGGTGCGCCGTCGCCCGGTGCGGGGGCGGACCGTTCGCCGTCGCCGCGACCGACTGGCGAAGGCGACCGCGTCTTCCTATCATTTCGCCCGATGTGGTTGTTGATGGATTGCATCTACTTCCTCGCGGCCCTGGTGGCCGTGCCCGTGCTCCTCTACCAGCGTTTCGTCGGCGGCAAGCGCCGCGGCGGATGGGCCGAGCGGCTCGGGTTCCTGCCGCCGCGCCCGAGCGACCGGCCCTGCGTCTGGATCCACGCCGTGTCGCTCGGCGAGGCGAACGCCACGCGCGGCATCGTCGACGCCCTGCGAAAACAACTCGACGGTCACGACGTCGTCATCTCGGCGACCACCGACACCGGCTATGCCCGTGCGAAGGAACTCTACCCGGATCTTTACGTCTTTCGGTACCCGCTCGATTTTTCCTGCGCCGTCCGCCGTGCCCTCCGCACCGTCCGGCCGTCGCTGATCGTCCTGATGGAGCTTGAGGTCTGGCCCAACTTGGTGGACCTTGCCGACCGGCGGGGAATCGCGGTCGTCGTCGTCAACGGCCGACTGACCGAGAAGAAGTCGATGCGTCGCTTCCGCAAGCCGGTCATCCGGTCCATGGCGCGCCGCACGTTCCGGCGGCTTGCCTGGGTCGGCGCGCAGAACCGCACCTACGCGGAGCGGTTCCGCGAGCTCGGCGTTCCGGCCGACCGCGTGCACGTGACCGGAATGCTCAAATGGGACACCGCCCAGGTGACCGACCGGGTGCCCGGCACCGACGCGCTGTGCGAAGCCGTCGGCGGGCCGTCACCGGAGCGGCCCCGGCGGCTGTGGGTCTGCGGCCAGACCGGCCCGGGCGAGGAGGTCGTCGTCCTGCGGGCCTATGAGCGGCTTCGGCGCGACTTCGCCGATCTCCAGCTCGCGGTCATTCCGCGAAAGCCCGAGCGGTTCGATGAGGTGGCCGAGCTGCTCTCGAAGGCGGGCCTGCCCGTGCTTCGCCGCAGCCGCCATCCCGACGGATCCGCGCCGCCGGCGGTGCAGCCCGACATCATCCTCGGCGACACGATGGGCGAGCTGCGCAAGTTCTACTGTCTTGCCGATGTGGTCTTCGTCGGCCGCACGCTCGTCCCGATGGGCGGCTCGGACGTCATCGAGGTGGCTGCGCTCGCCCGCCCGATCCTCATCGGGCCCCACACGGACAACTTCGCCGACTCGGTCGCCGAGCTTCAGGCCGCCGGCGCCCTGGCGGTCTGCGAGACGACCGTCGATGACCCCGCCGCGCCCGACAAGCTCGCCGCCGAGGTCCGCCGGCTGCTCACCGACGGCCGCGCCGCCGCGATGGGCCTTGCGGGCCGCCGGATCGTTCAGGAGAATCTCGGCGTGACCCAGCGCACCGTGACCGCGTTGATTGATCGGGTGAAACGTGCCCAGCACTGACCTGCGCAACCGGATCATCCGCGCCGCCCGCAGCATCGTGGTCAAGCTCGGCACGAACGTCCTCGCGGGCGACGACGGGAGGCTTTCG
>CAZTVU010000323.1:0-3789 GCA_964617025.1 uncultured Planctomycetales bacterium
CTGGAACGACGACCACAGCGACCCGGGAATGGGCCTGCTCACGCACCACGCCGACTCGTACATCCGCGCCCGCCTCCCGAAGGACGGCGCCTATTGCGTTCGTCTGTCCGACGCCCAGCATCAGGGAGGGCCGGCCTATGGATATCGTCTCCGCCTCGGCCCGCCGCAGCCCGACTTCGCGCTTCGCGTGACGCCGTCGAGCCTCAACGTTCGTGCGGGCCTTCACGTGCCGCTGTGCGTGCATGTGCTGCGGCAGGACGGCTTTGCCGGCGACGTCACGCTGACGCTGAAGGACGCCCCCTCCGGCTTTCGATTGAGCGGGGCGCGGATCCCCGCCGGGCGCGACCGCGTCTGGATGACCCTGGCGGCGCCCCGGGATCCGCCCGAGGGTCCGACGGTGCTGCACCTGGAGGGCCGCGCCGAGATCGGCGGGCGGGTCGTGATCCACCCGGCCGTGGCCGCGGACGACCGGATGCAGGCGTTCTTCTTCCACCACCTGGTGCCTGCGCAGCAGTTGATGGCGGCGGTGACGGGAGGGCGCGGCGGGCCCGGGATCGAGCGAATCGGCGACGAGCGGGTCCGTATCCCTGCCGGCGGCACCGTACGCATCCGCATGCGTGCCCCCCAGGGGCCGATGCAGCGGGTGCTGCGGCTGGAGCTGCGCGAACCCCCCGCGGGCGTGACGATTCAGGATGCGGGCCCGGCGCCCGAGGGCCTGGCCTTCACGTTGAAGGCCGATCGCGAGACGGCCACGGTCGGGCTCGCCGACAACCTGATCGTCGAGGCCTTTGTGGAGGCCGGCGGCGGGCCCAAGGGGCGGCAGCGCATGCCCCTCGGCGTCCTGCCGGCGATTCCGTTTGAGATCGTGTCGCGCGCGGGGCCGGCGGCGGCCACGGCCGGCGAGCGTCACGTCCCGTAGACGCGGACCTCGAAGAGCGCCGCCGGGACGTGCGGGCCGGGGTGGTCCACCTCGATCGTCAGTTCCCGTGTCTCGACGGCCTGCGGCAGCGCGATCGTGTTTCGCGTCTGGTGATTGTCGCTCCGCTCGGCCAGGACGCGGCCGTCGGGGCCCAGCACGCGATAGCGGCGAATGCAGAACGGCATCACCGACTCCGGGTGGCCGTGCAGCACCGACTCGGCGGGGTGGTCGAAGTCCGTATCGAAGCCCAGCTCGATCCGGCGAACGGCCTGCGGGGCGGGCCACCGCAGCGTCACGCGCGGATGCGCGTCGGCCGGGTCGGCCACCCACGCATTGGGATGGGTCGTCGGCCGGGCGAAGCCGTTTCGCAGGTTCTCGGGGCGGAAGACGTCGAGCGGCGGGTCCAGGGCGATCGCGAAGTTCCGGCCGTCGGGCCGGCGCTGCGGACACCAGAAGTCGAACTCCTCGACGCCGATGTCGCCGGGCGGCTTCTGGCGGCCGCGATGGGCCAGGGCGAGGATGCCCGTGATGCGATGCTCGCTGCAATGCACGGCGACGCGTTCGTTCGCCCGCAGGCAGAGGAAGACGTATCGCGGCCGATCCACGGCGACATCGAACCGCATGGGGATGCGCTGGTCCTTGCCCGCGTCGAGGTGGACGGTCGTGGAGGCGAGGGTGACATCCGGCGTGTGGTTCTCGGGGCGGCTGCCGGCGAGCAGATCGACTACGACGGAGGTCTCGGCGCTCGCGTCGAGCGTGAGGACGACGCGGGGCATCGGCCCGGCGACGACGGGGAGCATCATCGCCCACGACTGCTTGAGCGGCAACGGCGGCGCGCCGTCGGGAAGGTCGCCGAGCCTCAGCGACGAGGAGGCCGAGATCGTCGCGTGTTGGGCGAGGTCGTCGGGGTCGTCGAGCGGGACGCCGGGGATGTACTGCCCGACGCGGATCAGCTCGCGCTGGAGGCGTCCGATGCAGCACGCCTTCGCGAGGTCGTTCGGCAGCAGCTTGTGGCGCGTGCAGAGGGCGGCGGCCATGCCGCAGGCCTGCGCGGCGCTGGCGCAGGTGGCCATGACGCGCGTCGAGCCGAAGGCGACGTGGGAGGCGCTGATGATCCGGCCGGCGAGGAACAGGTTGCGGATGTTGCGGCTGTAGAGGCACCGGTAGGGGATCTGGTAGACGCCCCTGGCATGCCACTGGTTGCAGCCGGGCCGCTCGCTGTAGATGCCGTCGGCCGGGTGCAGGTCGATCGACCAGCCGCCGAACGAGACGGCGTCGAGGTGGCGGCGCTGCTCGATAATGTCCCGCTGCGTGAGCATGGCGTCACCCTCGAAGCGGCGACTCTCGCGCTTGCCGGGGATGTGGCCGACCCACTCCAGCGCGAGGTTCGCCGCCTCGGGGAACTTGCCGCTGTTCTTGATGTAGTTCCACACGCCGTAGACGACCCTCCAGAGCTCCCACTTGATCGCCTCGGTGTCGTGGACGGTATCAAGCCGCCCGCCCCACTCGATCCACCAGAGCCGGCAGCCGTACGTCGAGGCGTTGAACTGGCGGAAGCGCGGGATCTTCGTGATGTCGGTCAGGGCGAAGCTCGGCGGGACGAATCGCACCGGCCGGCCGACGTCCTTCGAGTAGAAGTAGATCGAGTGGCCGAGCAGCTCGCCGTAGTCCTTCGACGGGGCGAGCTTCTCGCCGAATTCGTCGGCCGTCTCGGCTCCCATGCGGAACGCCGCGCCGGCGAGGAAGCCGACGATGCCGTCGCCGGAGGCGTCGCAGAAGAGCGGGGCGCGGACCTCGTACATCGTGGAGTTCTGCGGGCAGAACGCCCGGACGGCCTCGATCGTCTCGGGGTCGCGCTTGGCCACCTCGAAGGCGGCGGTGTTGAGCAGGAGCGTGATGTTCGGCTCGCCGGTGATCTTCTCGAGCAGGATGGTGTCGACGATGAGCGGGTTGCCCTCGGGGTTCCGGTAGAGGTTCTCGACGAGGATTTCGTCCGTGACGCCGCCCTCGCGGGCCCAGCGGTTGTTGTTGCCCATGTGGGCGGTGGCGCCGAGGATCCAGAGGCGGACTTCGCTGGAGGCGTTGCCGCCGGGCACGGGGCGGTCGTGGATCAGCACGACGCGGGCGCCCGCGCGCGCGGCCGTGATGGCGCAGCACGTCCCGGCAAGCCCGCCGCCGATGACGGCCAGGTCGCACGCGAGCCGCTCGGTCTTCAGGGTACGCTGATCCACGGGGGGCGAGACGATCATCGAGGCACCTCTCATCGAGACGAGGGTCCGGGCGCCGAGTATCGCCGTCGCGTCGACCGGTCGCAAGCGTCGGACCCGACGGCGCCCGCCTGACCCGGGCTTCGGAGTCGGGTACAATCGACCGCGCCACGCGCCCCGTCGGACGCGTCGCAAGGAGGTTCGCACGTGAGACATGCCCGTTCGCTGTTGATCGTCGCCGCCTGCCTGGTCCTGCTCGGCTGCGGCGAGGGCCGCGTGCAGCGGCTGCCCCAATGCGTGTATCTCGACAAGCTGAAAGGCGCGTGGGTCGGCCAGATGGTCGGCGTGTCGTACGGGGCGCCGTACGAGTTCCGCGTCCAGGGCCGCATCGACGAGGGCGAGATCCGCCCGTGGAAACCCGAGTACATCGCCAACGCCATCGGCCAGGACGACCTTTACGTCGAGATGACGTGGCTGATGTCCATCGAGGACCACGGCCTCGACGTGACGCCCGAGCAGGCCGGGCGCGACTTCGCCGCGACGCGGTTCGGTCTCGCCCACGCCAACCATTTCGGCCGCGAGAACGTCCGCAAGGGCATCCTGCCTCCGCTCAGCGGCCACCCCAGCAACACGGCCCACGCCAACGACATCGACTACCAGATC
>CAZTVU010000324.1:0-3714 GCA_964617025.1 uncultured Planctomycetales bacterium
AGGTCCGCGAGCGCGTCGAGGGCGGCGCGGACGGATCGCCCGGTGAACAGCACGTCATCCACCAGGATGATGTACCGACCGTCGATGTCAAAGTCGATCTCGGTCTTCTGAAGGATGGCGGCGGGCCCCTTCTCGGCGAGGTCGTCGCGGTAGAGCGTGATGTCCAGGGCGCCGTGGGCGACGTCGGCAAGTCCGTCGCGTCGGAGCAGCTCGATCAGCCGCGCCGCGAGAATGTCGCCGCGGCTGCGGATGCCGACGAGGGCGATCGAGGCGCCGGGCGGGATGCTTTTCGCGATCTGACGGGCGAGCCGCTCCAGGGCGTCGCGAATATCGTTGGCATCGAGCAATAATCGCATGAAAGTCTCCGGTCGGAAGATACGGCCGGACGCCCGGCCGGTCAAGCTCGGCGCCCGGCCCTTCGCTGCTTGGCGCACCCGGCATCGGAGGGCATACCGAGTAGGGGCATAGCGGAGCGTGGGTGAGCCGAGGACGAACCGTTGCCCCCTCCTTGCCCGGCGCGGGAGGGCGTTCCGAGTTCGTCCGAACGGGAACCCGCTCTATGACGGCGCGAGGTTCGCGGGCTGCGGGGCACACCCAAATGCAATGCGTCCCGGATCGGCCACGCCGCCCAACCCGGGACGCCCCCACCGATTGCCGAGCGAGAGGGAGCACCCTTCGTCCTGACGCGCACTGCCGGCAGGCGCCCCGCTCCCAAGGCCCGCGGGGCTACTCGGCCACGTCGAACGTCACCGCGCGCGTCCCGGCGACGGCGTGGGCCGCCACGGCGAAGTTGCCGATCTGCGCACCGGTCAGGTCCGCCTCGCGCCGCAGCACGTTCGCGGTGATCGGCCGAAGGACCAATACATATCGCCCGGGCTCCAGGCCCGACGTATCGATCGTGCCGGCACTGACCACATAGCCGGCGTCAGGCATCACGGCCGTTTGCCAGGGCGGAGTGGCGAGTTGCGCGGACGTTTGGGCCGACAGCTCGGCGAGCCGCGTTGCGGAATCCGCACTCCATGGTATTGGGAAAGCGTCGCCGAGGCCGCCGAGCGTCCCCAGCGGGCGGTGGCTCGGGCCGCTGACCGACCAGACGGCCGAGCCGTCGGAGAACGGCATCGCGAATGTCGGCGGCGGGATCGCCACCTTCGCCAACGCGCCGGCCTCGCCGTCCTGGCGCAGCTCGAGATCGAACGCGCAGCCCGCCACGGCGGCATCCAGCCCTGCGGCGCGGACCGTCACGCTCCACTCGACCGGCGTACCGGCGGCGACGGCCTCTCCGCTCGACGGGCTGTACAGGTCGAAGACGACATCGGACCGCTCGGCCGACCGCACCGTTTGTTCGGAGGCGTCGTCCTGGCACCACGATGGGTCGCACCCCGGCGGCCGGTTCGGCCCATTGAAACACGCCTGAAAGGCCAGGAAGTCGCCCAGATCGACATCGCCGTCGTGGTCCGCATCCATGCAGAAACACACATCGGCCTCGTGCGGGTACGGCCGGTTCGGCCCGTTGAAACACGGTTGGAAGGCATTGTTGTAGTCCGCCAGATCTACATCCCCGTCGCCGTCCGCGTCCGACGGCGGGCAATGACATTCGATGAACTCCAGGCCCGAGATAAACGCCGCCGTGTCCAACAGGTTGTCCGTCACGTCCGTCAGCGCGAGCTTGAGCGTGTGCTCCTCGCCCTGACCTGCCGGTGCCAACGGCGCACTCAGCTTCAGCGGCCCCCAGTTCCCGGACGAGAGCTGCCGCGCCGCGATCCCGTCGTACTCGATGTTGAAATCGACGTTCGTGTAATTCTCCGTTGTCAACTCGCCGCAACCGTTCGCCACGTTGTGGTCCGCCCCGGGCCAGGTGTTGTTGTTGAGGTTGATGACCTGCTCGGCAACGCTGATGAGCACGGCGTTGCCCGCATTGTCCTTCGCGAAGCCGAATGGGCGCCCGTCCAGGAACGCCCCGAACGTGTCCGGGTAGCAGCTCACCGGGCTCTGCTGCTCCGGATCGGCCGGAGTCGGCGCCGGGGCGGCATAGTAGGCGAACTCGTCCGAAGCCAGAAGCACGTTGAGCCGCAGCCCGCCGATCAACGGACCCGAAGTGAAGCTGATCGTGAGCGATGCGCCGTCGTACACATCGGGGCGGATGTCCTGCCGGTACATCGCCGCGACGTCCTCGTCGCCGTAGTCCCCACTCGTGCCGGTGAACTGGTCGACGTCATTGCAATAGTTGGCGTGGTTGTCGTTGCCGTCGACAAACGTGCCCGTCGTCAGGATGACGCCGTCCGGGACCGAGAGCGAGTTCGTGCCGTCGGTCACGTCGAAGTCCTCGTAGTAGCCGATGGTCTCGTTCGTCCCGACGTCGTCGGGGTCCGGCGTGATGCTCCAGCCGGTGATGGTCACGCCGGCCGACGGTGTGCCCGCCAGGAGCTTGTCCTTGAGCGTCTCCGCGTCCGTCTCCCAGGTCACGACGAACCCCGGGGGATCGGATGTGCAGTTGGAATCCAGCACCAGGCCGGATTCCTTGGCGGGCGTTGCCGGCGCGGGCGCCGACCGAGGCGGGGGCGAACTCTGTCCGAGCAACCGCGTCATCGGAACGATACACGCCAGGGTGACCGCCAGGGCGGCGATCAGCGCAGGGATTCTCCGAAGAGACATGGCTATCTCCTTCGCCAATCAAATACCGAGACTTATCGCGGAACCGCTGACTGAAACATGCGCACCGTTACCGCCTCGTCCCCCGCCGCGCCTGGGGGCGATCAGCCCTTCATACAAACCACCTCCTTCGATGCCTGAACCAGGCGAGTGAGCCGCCCAGAAACAGCGCGGCCGTCGCCGGCTCGGGCGTTCCAGCCCACACCAGGGCGTTGTAGAACACCTGCATGTCCTGCAGGTTCGCCCCGTCGGCCTTGTCTTCGATGTAATAGGAGAAATAAAGCCCCCGGAAGGCCTCTGTCTCCTTCGCGATAATCCCCGGGCCGGGCGCAATCACGCGCGTGTACAGGTTCGCCAGGACGGTTCCCCCATCGAGTATCCAGGGGTCACCGGGAAACCAGGGACGTGCTCGGAAGCGGACACCGCTTACGTAGGGGGCGGTAAGCCCATTGAACAACGGATGTTTCGGGAACAAGACCTCGAGCTCTATCGGGTCCGTGGTCGTCACTGTGCCCAGCACGTTCGCCGTGCTCAGCCCGACGAGTGGCGCGAGGGCGCGGCGGTTCCAGAGAAAGTCATCGTACGTGATGATGAGCCCGTGGCCTTCCTGGACGTATTGGATCACGGCGTTGATCTCGGCATCGGTGTATTGCATGTATCCGGGAACGCTGAAGATCAGCACGTCCGCGCCGGTGGCCGCGATCCGTTCGCTCGTCCACCCGGAGCCCGCCAGACTCGTGTAGTCGATCTGCACGGGCGTCTCGCCGAACTGCCACCAGCCGTTGTTGAGGTCGCTCCAGATCGTCTGGTTGAGGTACAAGGTGCCCGTCGACCGCAACACCGCCGCCTTGACCGGCTGGGGCGTCGCCGGGGCGTGGACGCCAAGGACCCCGATACACCCTAAAGCCGCCATCACGCAAAGGGCTCTCGCTCTCATCGGTCTGTCTCCTCAGGATTTGTCGCGGGAGGCACCCGCCGGACCGTTGCATGTGCCACATCCTTCATTCTTCATCTGCCCGGCCCATCCCCTGCGCGCAGCCTGAACAGCCGCCGGGGGTTGGGGGT
>CAZTVU010000325.1:0-3687 GCA_964617025.1 uncultured Planctomycetales bacterium
TTTTCGGTTTTTCGCTTTCTCGCTTTCCCGTCCTGGGGTTACGCGTCGGACTGCGCGTCTCGGCAAGGATGGCGCCGGCGTCGGGATCGCGGCAAGCGAGGACGGCAGGTTCGCGGCCGTCGACGGGAAGGGCCGCGCGTGCTTCGCGTGCCGGCCGAAGCTCCGCCGCTGCCGGCCGTCGTAGAAGAAGGAGGAATCCATGAAGGCGGAAATCGTCTATTTCTACGCGTACGACGTCGCGGGCGACCTGCGGACGGAGCAGATGACGGAGCTGTTCGGCCGGCCGCTCAAGCCGCTGGCGGTGGAACAGTACAAGCGGGCTCCGACGGGGCTGTTCTTCTATCGCCCGCTCAGCGTGACCCTGGATGCCGTCACGAAGACCACTGCGGCGGGCCCGCTGGACGTTCGCCTGACGATCCACCTGTTCAGCGTCGGGGCGATCTCGATCGTCGCGCGAACGACCGTTGAGTTCACGCAGCTCGAGGACCTGCTCGACTACCACACGCTGCGGTTCACGAACGGCACGCTGGACGAGGAGGTGCAGACGCTCGCCACGCGCGTGGTGGCGGCCATCCGGCCGTACGCGATCAAGCCGTCGCCGAACGTCGTGGAGCCGGAGACATACACCGTGTTCTGCCTGTACCCGCCGGCGGACGAACCGGGCAAGGTCGCATCGTGGTTCGAGAAGGAGCGGCGGCGGATCGCCGCGCTGCTGACGCAGGAGGCGGACCCGGCGCGGCTCAGCGACCAGGAAGTCCGCGAGTCGACGCAGTACCACTACAGCTACAGCAACGCCGACGTCGTGGTGGTCGACTGGGATGCGGCGCTCGTCGTCGACGAGCCGCGGGCGCATGACGAGGTGCTGAACGTGTTCGGGCTGGCGAACGTCCAGCAGGAGGAGCTCACGGAGTACGACCGGCTTCTCGACGTCGCCCTCCAGCAGGCGTATGACGACCTGCTCCCCGCGCCGCCGCGGCCCCCGCGAAGGCGCTCGCTCATCCAGCGGGAGCTTCGCGAGATCCGCATTGACCTGGCCCGCCTGAGCGACGAACTGGGCAACACGACCAAGTTCTTCGGCGACTGGCACATCGCCCGCATCTACGAGGGCGTGGCGAAGCGGTTCCACCTCGCCCAGTGGGCGGACAGCGTCAATCAGAAGCTGCGCACGCTGGAGTCCATGTACAACCTCCTCCAGCAGGAGCGGACCAACCGAATGATGGTGATCCTCGAGACGGCGATCGTGGGGCTCTTCCTGCTGGACCTGGCGGCGCTGGTGTGGACGAAGTTCTGAGTGCCGCGTTTCGCCGATGCGGTCCGGGATCGGGGTGCAGCGGGCCGCTTGCCGGCCGGAACGAACGGGACAGATTCGGGGTGGGCGTTTTCCGGTACGAGACCTTGCTCGCCGGCAGTCGCGGCGGGCAGCGAACCGGTCCCGGACGCTCGGGACCGGCTCGCTCCGGCGTCCGTCTCGGCGAATGGTCCCCCCAGACCGCACGGGGCTCAGTGCGGCGAGACACCGTATCCCGGTCCTCTTCCGCTTGCTGCCCCGCCCGGTCTGCCGGCGGACGGGCCCCGAAAGCCGAAATCCGAGAATTGATCGCCGCGGACCGACGCCCCGCCCTGTTGTAGCCGCCGCCGCACACCGATAGAATCATCCCCCGTGTGTTTGGCGGAGTCGTTTCCTGCTCGAGTGCCTTCAGATGGAGGTTGATTCCATGTGCAAGCTGTCGATCGTCGCGGTGGCCGGGCTGCTGGCCCTGATAGCGCTTCCCAACCTCGCGGCTGCGGCCAAGGCCCCGAAGCCGGCCAAGGGGCCGCAGTGGCGACTGGCCGTGCAGGCCTACACGTTCAACCGATTCACGTTCTTCGAGGCCATCGACAAGGCCAAGAGCATCGGCCTCAAGTACATCGAGGCCTATCCCGGCCAGAAGCTCAGCAAGGAAAAGTCCGACGTCCGGTTCGATCACAACATCTCGCCCGAGATCATGAAGGAGGTTCAACAGAAGCTGAACGACGCCGGCATCAAGCTCGTCAACTACGGCGTCGTCGATCTGGGCAAGGACGAGGCCTCCGCGCGGAAGGTCTTCGAATTCGCCAAGAAGATGGGCATCCGGACCATCGTCGCCGAGCCGGACCCGGCGGTCTTCGACGCCCTCGAAAAGCTCACCAAGGAGTACAAGATCCGAGTGGCGATCCACAACCATCCCAAGGGTCCCCATTCCCGCTACTGGGATCCCCAGACCGTGCTCGACGCCGTCAAGAATCGCAGCAAGATGATCGGTGCCTGTGCCGACACCGGCCATTGGCCGCGTTCGGGCCTCAGCCCGCTCGAGTGCCTCAAGAAGCTGGAGGGCCGCATTATCTCGTTGCACTTCAAGGATCTCAATGAACTCAACAAGCCCGAGGCCCACGACGTCGTCTGGGGCACGGGCAAGTGCGACGTCCCCGCCCTCCTGGCCGAGCTGAAGCGCCAGAACTTCCGCGGCGTCTTCTCGGTCGAGTACGAACACAACTGGGAGAACTCCGTCCCCGAGATCAAGCAGTGCCTCGAGGCGTTCCGCAAGATGGCCAAGGAACTCGGCGTCACGTGCGAGTGACGGAAAGGACGTGCCCCATGCCGAGGTTCAACCTGCTGCCGGTCGCCGCGCTCACTGCGAGCGCGACCCTCGCCGCATCCGGCTGCACGTCGGCCGGCGGACCGGTCGACTCGACATTCGCCCAAACCCCCGAATGGCGGCTCGCCGTCATGGCCTATACGTTCAACCGCTTCACCTTTTTCGAGGCGGTCGAAAAGACCCGCTCGGTGGGCGGTCGCTACATCGAGGGCTTCTCCTGGCAGAAGGTCAGCCCCGACATGCCCGACGTGGAGCTGAACCCCAAGGCCCCGCCCGAGGCGATCGCCAGGGTCAAGGCCAGGCTCGTCGATTCCGGCGTCAAGCTCATCGGATACTATTTCCACGCGCTGGACCGCAACGAGGCGGAGGCCCGCGCTGTCTGTGCCTTCTGCCGCGACGTGGGCGTCGAGTATATCGTTTGCGAGCCGGAGCCGCGCAATCTGGACCTCTGCGAAAGGCTCGCCGACGAATACGGCATCAACGTGGCGATTCATAACCATCCGAGGGATCCCAAGCACCCCGAGTACCTCAACTGGAACCCGGATGAGGTGCTCAAGACCGTTCAGGGCCGCGGCAAACGAATCGGCATGTGCGCCGACACCGGCCACTGGCTTCGCTCCGGCCTCGATCCCGTCGAGTGCATCCGCAAGTATCGGGGGCGGACGCTCACGCTTCATCTGAAAGACACCAATACGACGGGCCCCGAGGCCCACGACGTCGTCTGGGGCACCGGCGTCGGCAATGTGAAGGGCGTGCTCGCCGAGCTTCGGCGCCAGAACTTCTCCGGCGTGTTCGCCGTCGAATACGAGCACAACATGGAGAACAACGTTGCCGACGTCGCGGCGTGCATGCGGTACTTCAGCGCCGTCGCCCGGGAACTGGGTTTACGGGGCTTTTGACACGCGTTCGCACGCGGCAAGCAGGGCGGGCGGAAAGCGCAATTTGTGTGGACAGACCGCGATTCGACCATGGCCGGTCACGTGCATAACCGACGCGACTTTCTCGCCGGTGCCGCCGCGCTCGCCGCCGGCGCGGTCGCGGCCGTCGGCAAACCGCGCCGGGCCGGCGCCGC
>CAZTVU010000326.1:0-3652 GCA_964617025.1 uncultured Planctomycetales bacterium
CCGGGCGGTGTGGGAGCGCTTCGACCCGCGCGGCATCGCCAACGTCGTCGTCGACCTGCGTCGCCCGGCGGGCGGGCGGTGGGACCCGCGGCCCTGGGACACGCACGTGACGGCGGATCTGCTGGGCATTGACGGGTGCTACGCGTCGCTGCCGTTGCCGGCGTCGAATGTTCGGGGTCAGGTTCAGATCACCCACGACCAGTTCTACGTGGATAACGTCCGCGGTCGGTACCGCGATTCGACATGGTCGCTCGACGGGATCGTGCGAACGCCCGTCGCGGCCGAGCCGGACGTCCACCTTGCCCTGCGGGCGAGCAACGTGCCGATCGATGCGGAGCTTGTGGCGGCGATCCCGCGCACGGGGCCGGAGGGGCCGACCACGCGTCCTGCGGAGGTGTTCGCGTCGCCGCTCGACGGAGCGGAGGCGCTGGGTATGCTCGGCGCTCGGGGTCGGGCGGACCTCGATGGAGCCGTCTTTACGGGCGCGTCCGGGGCCCTGCAATACGACCTGCGCGCGGATGTCCGGCTCGACTCCGCCCGGCCCGCGTGGCCGCCGGTGGCCTTCACGGACGTCGTCGCCACCGTCCGCGCTGCGCCGGGGGGCACGGAGATCACGCAGCTCTCGGCGAAGTGCCTCGGCGGTCGCGTCAGCGGCGGCGGCATCATTCCCGCGGGTGGTGCGGACGAGGGGCTTTCGCTGGCCATTGCAGCGGAGGGGATCCTGCTGGGCGAGGAGCTTCTTCGGGTGCTTCCCCCGAAGGCCGCGCAGGTGTGGGCCGAACTGCGCCCAACAGGGCGCATCGACGCCGATGTGCAGTTCTCCGGCCGTGACGCATCGGGCCTGCAGGCGGAGGTTCGGCCGTTGGGCATTGGCGTCCTCCCCACGGCGTTTCCAATCGCGTTCGCGGACGTGCACGGGGCGTTTCGCATCGATGCCAACGGCGTTCGGATTCGCGAGGTAACCGCCCGGACGGCGGGGGGGGCAATCGCCGTCGACGGCGAAGTCATGTGGGCTGCCGATGCCCTGGCCGGGAAGCTGGCCATCCGGGCGACCGGGTTGGCCTTTTGCGAAGAGCTCCGCAAGGCCCTGCCCTGGCGCGTGCGTCGAGCGTGGAACGCCGCGAAGCCCGTGGGCACGTTCGATCTGGCACTTCGCGAGGTCGCGTTTCGGCGCGACGCCGGCCGGCCGGCGCAGGCCGCCTTCGACGGGCGGGTCGACCTGCATTCGGTCACCTTGACCAGCGCCGGCACGTTGTCCGACACGGAGGGCTGGATCGCGGCCCGCGGTGCGGTGGCCGGCGGCGGGGCCGGGATTCGCGTCGACGGCGAATGCGACCTCGCCCGCCTCCGGTTCGGCGGCCGGCTCGTGACGAACCTGCGGAGCCGCCTCGCCAAGCGCGCCGACGAGAGCACACTGCGGTTCGAGGACCTGCGGGCGGACATATACGGCGGGCTGGCCACCGGCTTCGCGGAGCTGCGATTCGAGGCCGAGCCCGTCTTCGGCCTGTCGCTGGCCATCCGTGACCTCTCGCTTGCTCAGTTCCTGGAGGGCGCTGTCAGGGAGGGGGCCGGGCCCATCCGCGCCCGCGGCACGATCGACGGCACGTTCTTCCTCAGCGGGCCCCTGGGCGACCGGCAGGCCCGGCGCGGGGGCGGCACGCTGGAGATCCGGGACGCCGAGGTCGTCCGGATCCCGCTGTTCCTGTCGGTGGTGGGCTCGCTCGCCGCGGGCCTGCGGGATGAGAACGCCTTCGACGCCGGCTCCGCCGAGTTCGTCCTGCAGGGCGACGACCTGACGCTGGATGAGATCGACCTCCGTGGCGGCAGCCTCTCGCTCGTGGGCGCCGGCCGGCTCACGACCTCCACGCAGCAGATGGACATCCGCCTCCTCGCCGGCCCCCCGCAGCGCATCCCCCGCCTCGGGCTGCTCTCCGAGCTGGCCGAGGGTGCCGCCCGCGAGCTGATGGAGGTCCACGTCACCGGTCCGCTCGACGCCCCCAGGGTCCAGACCACCTCGCTCCGCAGCCTTCGCCGCACGCTCGAACTCCTGGCCGAGCTCCGCTCGAAACGCCGCGAGCCGCGTCCGCAGAAGCCGTGACGCCGACGGACGGAGTTGCGGGTTGGGAGGTGCGAGTGGCGAGTGTGGTGGGAAGGGCTACACGGCGACGAAGCGACGCGGCGGCGAGGGGAAAGGCGGGGTGCGCGTCACGCAGGCAGCGGGCATGTGTGGTGCCGACGCCCTCGTCGGCGCGGGAGGACAGAGCGAAGATCGCGCGGGGAAGGAGGCCGCCGAGGGCGCCGGCCCTACTATCGCGCCGGCGCTACAGGGGTGCCGACGCCCTCGCCGGCGTTTCGCATCGGGGCGCGGCATCGTGGCAATTGGGACGATTAACGCTTGACGCGCTGTGTCGGCCGCGCTAAAAGCGATCGTTGGTTTCGTTCCTCGGCGAGACACAGGCCATGAAGGGTAAGACGTTCCGCGCTCCACGCTCTACGCCCTACACGTAACGGTCCACGCTTTACGTACCGATGGGCACGGCGTCCGGCCGGCGCTGCCGGCTTTGCGCGTCAACCCTCGATGCGAGTGCGAAGCCGTTTGGCCGAGATTCGCGATCGGCCCGGAGACGGTTGGTTGCGCTTTGCGTCAGCTCCGATGGTTGCTATCCGGTTGAGTTGCTTTGTCGGGCCCGGCGCGGGGCGGTTCCCCCCGCCAGATTCTGGAGGACATGGAATGAAACACGCGACGATGGGTGGTTTGTGGCTTGCGGCCCTGGCGATGGCGGGGGCTGTTGACGCCGTTTGGGCCAACTCGGCCCCGGAGGTGGGCAACGTCACGGCCGCGCAGCGGGCGGACGTGACGCGGATGGTGGAGATTCGCTACGACCTGATCGACGCCGACGGCGACGCCTGCACGGTCGGCGTGCAGGCGAGCAGCGACGGCGGCGCGACGTGGACGGTGCCGATCACGGCGCTCAGCGGCGCGGTCGGTCCGGGCGTCACGCCGGGTGTCGGCAAGCTGATCGTCTGGAACTGCCGCGTGGACCTGCCGCGCCAGGCGGCCATGCTGAAGGTCCGCGTCTGCGCGGACGACGGGCACGCGCCGCCCGGCATGGTTCTGATCCCCGCCGGCGAGTTCCAGATGGGTGATTCGTTCGGCGAGGGGGAGAGCGACGAGCGACCCCGGCACGCGGTGTACGTGGGTGCCTTCTACATGGGCCGGACGGAGGTGACCAACCAGCAGTACGCCGACGCGTTGAACTGGGCCCACGCCCAGGGCAACCTGATCACCGTCATTGGCGGCGTGGTCTACAAGCACAACAGCGGGACCGATTATCCATACTGCGACACGGCCGCGATTACCTATGAGAGCCGGATCACGTGGGACGGGAGTGTATTCGGCGTGGCCTCAGGCAAGGCGGACCACCCGATGGTCCGGGTGAGCTGGTACGGGGCGGCGGCCTATTGCAACTGGCGCAGCGCGATGGAGGGCCGGCCGCTCTGCTACGATCTGCCGACGTGGAGCTGCGATTTTCGTCAGCCAGGCTATCGGCTGCCGACCGAGGCAGAGTGGGAGAAGGCCGCGCGGGGCGGCGCGGTCGGCCGGCGGTTCCCGTGGTCGGACACGGACACGATCCAGCACGCCCGGGCGAAC
>CAZTVU010000327.1:0-3274 GCA_964617025.1 uncultured Planctomycetales bacterium
CCGGGCCGACACGCCCCGGCTCCGAAGGCGTGGGGGTGAACGCGTGTTGGCGGATGTTGCGCGCGACTTGTCGCAGCCAACGGCACGGAGCGTATCCTGCCGCCGGTTTCGCGAATACGCTGCGTGCCGGCTCGTGGCGTCTCGGGGTTGTGAGCTCGCCTTCTACGGCAACGCCTTCAGGACGATCGTCTCGCCCGGCTTGGTGTCGATTGTGAGCATCGCGCCGTCCAGGTGCTTTTCCGCACCGCAGCGCCGGACGGCCACGCGACCCGGCCACGGGTTGTGGATGCGGAGCGGCCCGCCGGCCTCGGCACGCACGCGGATCCATTCGACCCGCCCCTGCGTCTGCCGTGCGCTGACCAGGAACGCCCCCACCGCCCGCAGGTCGTGGAACGACGCATCCGTCCCTTGGGGCCAGTTGGGGAACAGGCGGAGCGCCCCCGTGTAGCTCTGCAGCAGGCACTCGTTGATCACGACCGGCAGCGCGAAGTTCTCGAACCAGATGCCCATCCGTGCCATGAACGCGCGGTCGGTATCGTCGGCGTACCGCCCGCCGGCCTCCAGGACCATGTCGGTGCACGTCCCGTTGGGCATCAGGCAGTAGCGGACCTGCCGCTTGAACCGCTCGAGGTCCAGCACGCCCAGGCGGGCGCCTTGCAGGTTGAGGAAGACCAGGTCGTTGCCGCCCTCGTTGCGGTGGTTCCGCCACGTGTTCAACGCGATCTGAAGCACCTCCGGCGGCGAATGCAGGCCGATGTCCTCGCCGGGGAAGACCGACATCAGCGGGTTAGGCGTGTTGTAGACCTGTTCCGTGCTCTCGCCGGCCACCGACACAAAGACCCTGCCGCGCGGGCTTTCCGCCGTCGGATACTCGGGGAAGTGATCGAGGATATCGCGCACATCGCGGATGAGGTCCGCCTCCCGCGGCTCGAGCCCCAGCACGCGGCACGCCTCGAGATACGCCCGGAACGCGAACTTCGTGAGCGTCAGGTCCACGTTGCAGTCCGCGCAGAACCGCGGGTCGGGCTTGAGGCCGTGCAGCTCGGGCACGACGGTCGGGTAGATGTGGTACTTGTCGTCGTTCCATTGCGGGCCGCGGGCCTCCGGTCGGCGCATGTACGCATTGAGGAACCGCACCGCCTCGCGGATCGGCTCGAACGCCCGGGTGCGGAGGAACTCGTGATCCATCGTGTACCGGTAGTGCCACCAGAGGCCCTGCACCGTCCAGGGCGTCTCGCACACCTCCGCGCCCCACGTCGGCACGGGGTACGGCATCATCGTCATCTCGACGGGATACGCCGAGTGCGGAAAGAACGCCCCCGGCAGCCGATAGTGCTCGCGCGCCCACGCGCGGCTGATCGGCAACAAAAAGTGCACGAGGTCCACATACGGCAGATTCTTCTCGACGCGGTTCGACGAGAACGTCACCCAGAACGGCTGCTGGGTGTTGTAGTTCATGTGATAGTCGCCGTGCCACGCCGTGCCGATCGTACGGTAGCTCCAGTTCGCGAACAGGCCCGGGCAGGCCGACCCCGGCCGCACGGCGCAATTCAGGAAGTACATATTGTGATACCAGATCCGCTCGAGGAATGCGTCGGCCAGTTCCACGCCGCCCAGGCCCCACCAGGCACGCCACGCCCGGGCGGCCGCCGTGCGGCCCGCATCGTATACGCCGGCCGACGGCTCCGGCAGCGGAGGGATCGCCTCGCCCGCCGTCGACGCCGGGCCGTGGTTCAGCTCCGCCACGGCGACGAACGGATCGCGGGTCTCGAGCCGCGGCTCGACGTCGCCGTTCACGCGAAACGACAGCCGCACGGCGCGGTCCTTCGCCCGCTCCTCGCCCAGCACGGGGAGCACCTGCCGGAACGAGAGCGTGCCGGGGCCCGTCGCCGTGGCGGTGGCCATTCCGGGCTCGGGCATCAGCCGCACGCGGTGGAACGGCGCGCGGATCGGCCGCCCGGCGGCGTCGACCATCCGCATCCACAGCCGGTCCGCCTGCATGTCGGCGAAGACCTCCAGCACCGCCGGGCGGCCGCCGATCAGGAAGCGGACCTCGCACAGGCCGTCGTCGATCCGCACGCGGTGGCCGAGGACCTCGGCCTCGCGTCGGTCGAACGCCAGCAGGAGCGACCCGCACGGCCACGGCCGCGGGTACGGCCGGGCGTAGTTCTCGCGGGCCGTCTTGCAGTAGGCGGCAAACCACGCGCGGTCCTCCGGCGTATCCCGCTTGACTCGCGCCCAGAGCTCCTCGAACGGGACGAGCTTCTCACGGTTGTTCTCGGCGACGCGGACGTCCCAGATGTCGTTGTGGCCGAAGTGAATCAGCAGCGAGTCCGGCCGCGTGCAGACGATGACGCCCATGCCGCCGTTGCCGAGGACCGCCCCCTCAAAAAAGTCCTGGGCCGGCTTGTTCATCTCGATCGGATGCATCGCGGCCCGCCGGACCGGCTCAAACACCGGCTCGGCCGGCCATGCACGGCCGGGCGCCAGGATCGCGGCGAACAGCACCGGCAGCGGGGAAAGACTTACGAAGTACTGCATGGGCGGTCCCTCGCGAACGGGGTGGTGGGTCGTTTGCCGCCGTGACCCCGCGCACCCCGACCGCCGGCGTCACGGGCTGCCGGTCGCGGGCGGGTCGTCGACGCCGGTCGCGAGCGCCCCGCCGGGCGAGACGCCGTGCGCGCCGATCTCCCGGGAAAGGTGCCGGGCAAGGCGGCTGTGACGACGGCTGTACGTGAAGTAGATGACGAAACCGGCGAACAGCCACGCCCCCAGGCGGGCCCAGCTCTGCCAGGGCAGCGAGAACATCAGCAGCAGGCAGAGGCCCATCCCGAGGATCGGCACGAGCGGCACAAACGGCACGCGGAACGGCCGCTCGGCCTCCGGGTGCGTCCGTCGCATGATGAGGACGGCCGCGCAAACGATCACAAACGCCAGCAGGGTGCCGATGTTCACCAGCTCCGCGAGGACCCTCAACGGCAGCAGCGCCGCCATCAGACCGACGAAGACGCCGGTGAGGATGGTGGACTTCCAGGGCGTGCGGAAGCGATCGTGCACGGCGCCGAAGAAGCTCGTGGGCAGCAGGCCGTCGCGGGCCATCGCCAGCAGGACGCGCGGCTGGCTGAGCATCAGCACGAGCAGCACCGACGTGATGCCCGCGACCGCGCCGAGCGAAATGATGAACTGGGCCCACGGCAGGCCGATGTGCCGGAACGCGTCCGCCACGGGGGCATGGGGGTTGATCCGGTCGTAGGGCACCATGCCTGTGATCACG
>CAZTVU010000327.1:3284-3629 GCA_964617025.1 uncultured Planctomycetales bacterium
CCCCGATGTAGAGGAAGGTGCACAGGACCAGCGACGCGATGATCCCAATGGGGACGTCCCGCCGGGGATTGCGGGCCTCCTCGGCGTGCGTGGAGACGGAGTCGAAGCCGATGTAGGCGAAGAAGATCACCGCCGCGCCGGCGAGCATCCCCAGCGGGCCGCTCGCGAGCCGCTTGCGCCACCGGTCGGCGTCGGACTCGAGGTAGTGGGCCGGCACGAGGCCCTCGAGCGTTTCGCCGCCGGCCAGGCGCTCCCCGATCTCGGGCGCGCGGTCGCGCAGCTCGGGCGGGAGCACCGCCTCCAGCGGGCTGCGGCCCAGGCGCGTCCTGCCGCAGCAGCCCACGC
>CAZTVU010000328.1:0-874 GCA_964617025.1 uncultured Planctomycetales bacterium
GCCCACGGCATCGCCAGCGCGACCAGGAGGAACGCGACGGCCGCCCCGATCGCCCTGACGAACTGCCGCCTGCTGATGGTTGCGTTTCGTGGGTTCATACGGCCGGATCCTCCGGATAAGACGGCTGCAATCTACCGCCGGGCACAAGGGGGGGCAAACGCGAGCCGGTTACTCGGGGTCCGTTGTTCCATTAGTCCGGGCGAGAGGTGCTTGCCTGTTCGGTTCGTGGGTTACGCGGCCACTGCGGGTTCGGACACCAAACCCCAAAACCCTCAACCCCAAACCCTCAGCCCCACGCCCCTCGCCCGGGCCGACACGGCCCGGCTCTGCCGTCCGCGCGCCGCAGCTTCTCCCCCGGCTTAGCCCGGCCGGGCGGTCCGCAGGAAGCCTACGCTGGAGACGAAGAGCTGGTCGCGGCGGGCGGTTTGATGCTCGTCGCCCTGCGACTCGGCCTCGAGATCGGCGACGTTCGCGCGGCAGATGGGGCAACCGATCACGTCGAGATGAAACCGTGTGTAGCCCCGCCAGGGTTCCTCGAGCACCCCCAGCAGGTACGCGCCCAGCGTGCTCCGCTTCAGACAGGAGAGGCGGCGCTCGCGCCAGATGTTCGCGACGCCGGCTTCGTCGGACGGCTCCTCGACCGCGACGGCTTCATGGCCGGCATTGGCGGCCTGGATCAACTCGCGAAGCCGGGCGATCGCGCGGAACTTGACGCCCGCGACGTGCTTCTCATCCATGGCGAGCTGGGCGGCGATGTCCTTGTTCCGCAGGCCGGCGTAGAACGACAGCTCGACGACCTGGAGGTCGCGAAACGACTCCTTCTCGCCGTATTCACGGATCAGGCGCCGCAGGCCGTCGGCGATCAAGGCCCGCT
>CAZTVU010000328.1:886-3174 GCA_964617025.1 uncultured Planctomycetales bacterium
CCACCGACTCCCTGTGCCGCAGGTGGCCGCTGGGGGGCTCGGGCGGCCCGGGAAGGTCGGCGAAGTCGCCGCCCTCGGTGTCGCCGGCGGTGAAGTCGGCGGGCGTCGGCAGGCGTTTGCGCCGGCAGATGTCGCCGACCTTGTAGCGGAGGATGGCGAAGAGGTAGGTCTCGAGCGACCGCGCGGTGTCGTAGTGCACCAGGCTCTGCAGGAAGCCGAGGAAGGTCTCCTGGACGGCATCATCGGCATCGGCACCGTCGATCCGCGCGCGCGCGAAGGCCCTCAGGCGACCCTCGAAGCGTGCGATCAACTGCCGCCACGCCTCCTCGTCGCCGGCACGAATCCGCGAGACCAGGAATTCGTCGGCGTTGATGGGTAGTGAGGTCCGTTAGCCCGTTATTCCGTTAGTCCGTTAGTCCGTTCTACCGTTCGTCCGTCAGTCCGTTCTTCCGCTATTCCGTTCGTCCGTTCATGCGTTGCTTCGGCGCTGCATGGCTCGGCCACATGGTAACGCTCGGCCCGCGGTCGGGAAGTGGGCTGCGAACCCGGCCGCCAGACTGCGAACCCCGGCGGGCCGGCGGGGCCGCGCACAACGAGAAAGAACATCGCGAAGACGATGCCGACGACGATGAAGCCGATGGTGACCAGGCTTTCGTCCGTGTGCAGCGGCACCGCCCCAAGCACCACGGCCGCCACGCCGGCGGTCGCGAGACATACCCCGACGAACAGCGGCCGCAGTGTCTCGCGATAGACCCCGTATCGTCGCCGGCGCGTTACATTGCTCAGCGGCATGATCTCCAGCGCCAGGCAGGCCGCGCCGAACCCGAGGGCGACGACCCGTTCCTCCGAGCCGTTGCGAACCATCCCCGCCGCCACGAAGGCGATGATCGCCCCGCACAGCAAGGCGGCGGCGATCACGCCCCACGCAAGCCGCTCGACGTCCGACCGCCACGGACGAACGTATCCGGCGGCCGATGCGGCATCCGGGCGCAGGACAAAGTCGGACGCGCCGGTTCGCGGCGGAACGTCGGCATCGGAGGGCCGGGCGGATGCGCCCACGGCCGCCTTCCGCGCCGCCGATCGTCGGCGCGAAATGCTGACGATCGCCATCAGCACGATTCCGGTGATCAGCGCGGACGAAACGGCGATCGGGACTGCCACCGTCACGTCGCCGTTGAACACGGCGCTCAGGATTACGGCCATCACGGCGGCGATAGCGACGCCCACTCCCAGCGACGCAAGCATCCGCTGAGGTGTGTCCCACGGTTTCCGGCGACCGTCGCCGGCGGCCGGCTGCGGGCCCGAGGGTTGGGCCGGGTGGATCACCGCCGCGGCGGACTCGACGGCCTGAGAGGCCGATTCGGCGACTTGCTCCCACCACGGGGACTGCGGCGCGTTGTGGGCCCCGGCTTCGGCAGGCGTGACACCGGCTTCGCGAGACTGCGCGGCCATCGCTTCCCTGCGCCGTCGGCTCGCCGCGGCGAGCGGCCACCACGCCGCGCTTGCCGCTACCGCAGCGGCCAGAACCGCCGCCGGGGCGATGCTGTTCCGATGCACGCCGAGTATGACACACACCGTCACGGCACCCAAACTTGCCACCAGCGGAGCGGCGACACCGGCGACGAGGATCCGGCCGAAGCTCGGCGACGTATGCCGTGCCCCGTCGGCGGCAAAAACGGAATGGCGCATCGCAGCGGCGGCCGCCCGGATCGGCTGCCCGCACGTCGGCTGCGCTTCCAACGGCACCGAGGGCGGCGTAGCAAACAAGTGACTCTCGCAGGGGGCCTCATCCCGGCGGGTCTGCGGCCCGGCCGAGCCGTATCCTCCGGCGGGCGGCCCCTCGCCGTCGGGGTCGCGGAGCCGGAAGATCATCGCCGACTGCACGGTCAGTGATGCCGTCGCGGCAATGCCGGCCGCGAGCACGTAATAGTCGTCATTCCAGACAAGGCTTGCTGCGCCCGCGACGACGCCCGCCCAGACCGCAGCGGACAGGTCGACGCGGCCTTCGCTGCCGCGCCGCACGCGCCGCGGCCAGTCGCACAGCACCATCGCGACGGCCAGCCCGCCCACAAGCGTCTCGAGCATGCTCGAATACTTCCGTCGCTCGATCTCCCACGTCTGCTGTTGCCGGCGCAATTCCGCCTGCTGCTGATTCCCTTGGTAGACGATGTAGGAGAAACTCCTCGGCGGCGTCCACGCCTCCTCGCAGAAGGCCGACGCCGCGAGCAACGCCGGCAGGCCGGCGCCGAAGACCACGATCCGCCCCAGGAGCGCCGGCGCCCCGGGTG
>CAZTVU010000328.1:3201-3604 GCA_964617025.1 uncultured Planctomycetales bacterium
CGCGAGCACCGAGGCCGCCAGCGCCGCAACGGTCACCGCGCACACGAACGTCAGCACCGTGGGAAACGTTGATTCCCACCGGTTCGGGCCGCCGTAGACGAGGACCACCCCGCCCGACAGCGCGGTGGCGACAAGGAGACCGGCGAGGATCCGCTCGGGCCATCGCTCCCGCAGGACCGGCCTCCAGCGCCGGCCGCCCCACGGCTCCGGGCCGACCAGCGGCCGGCCGTACACGTCCTGCTGCCACGTGCCCACCAGCAGGAGGATGCCGTCAATAATTCCCCATAGAGCGCCAAACCCCGTGAAGATCGTCACCAGCAACTGGGCCACGCCGATCCGCGTGTAGCCGAGATAGAACCGATGCGCCCCGGCCCAGCCGAGGAAGAGGCCCAGCATCGCCGCC
>CAZTVU010000329.1:0-3563 GCA_964617025.1 uncultured Planctomycetales bacterium
CAGCCGGCGCGGCCGGGGCGGCCGGCGTGGCCGGCGCAGCGGTTGACGGCGCGGACGGCGGCTCCGATTTCGAGCAGCCAAGACCGGTCAGCGCGATGCAGACGGCCGCGCACAACACACTGATTCCGACGACGGATCTGACGGGATTCATCGGCGTGCACTCCTTTCGGGTAAGTCCATGCGTCCCTTGCGGACGCGCCCGGACCGAACCGGGCCAACGGCGGCCAAAGTACCGCCCGCGGCCGGTTTTCGCAAGGTGATTTCGCGGCGGGCGGCCCGGCGGGCATGCCCCTTTTGCCCCGAGCCCGATGGCGGTACCATCTCGACGTCCGGCGGCGCGACGGAGCCCGGTCGGCAGCGACGCCGCCGCAGGCACTCGGAGATCAATCATGATTCGCGTGGGTCTCATCGGAGCGGGCTTCATCGGGCGGAACCACTTCAACCAGTATCAGAAGCTGGGGGACCGCGCCCGGGTCGTGGCGCTGTGCGACAAGGAGCCGGACCGGCGCGCGGGCGACTGGACGAAGGTCGGCGGCAACATCGCCGACGCGCAGGGTCGCATGCAGGACCTCGGCGACATCCGGCAATATGCGGACTGGCGCGACCTGATCGCCGACGGCGATGTCGACATGGTGGACATCTGCGTGCCGACGTTCCTGCACCGCGACGTCAGCATCGCGGCGCTGAAGGCCGGCAAGCACGTCCTCTGCGAGAAGCCGATGGCGCTGACGGCCGCCCAGTGCGACGAGATGCTGGCCGCGGCGAAGAAGGCCAAGGGCCGCTTCATGATCGCGCAGTGCATCCGATTCTGGCCGGAGTGCGTGTTTCTGAAGCAAACGATCGACGACCGCCGACTCGGCCGGCTCAAGGCGCTGCACCTGCGGCGGCAGGCGTCGGTGCCCGACTATTCGTGCGACAACTGGATCGTCAATCCGAAGCTGTCCGGCGGCGCCAGCCTCGACCTGCACGTGCACGACGTCGACTTCGCGCTGTGGCTGCTGGGCAAGCCGAAGGCCGTGTACGCCCAGGGCTACCGGCGGACGGGCGGCGGCTTCGACCGGATCCACGCGCTCTGGGAGTACCCGTCGAAGGCGGTCGTACAGCTCGAGGGCTACTGGGACATGCCGCCGGGCTTCGGCTTCAACATGGGGTTCACGGCGGTGTTCGAGAAGGGCGCGATTTCGTTCGACCTGCGGGGCGGCCAGCCGCTGACCGTGTACAGGTGGGACGGCCCGCCCGAGACGCCGCCAATGGGGCCGGACGACGGCTACCTTGGCGAGATCAAGTACTTCCTCGACTGCATCGAAAACGGGAAGAATCCGCGGACGAGCACGCCCAAGGAGAGCCGCGACGCCGTCGCCATCGCCCTGGCCGAGGTCAAGGGCGCTCAGACCCGCAAGCGGATCGCCATCCGCTGAACGGCCCCGCGTTCGCCCCCGGCAGCGGACGCGACGCCCGCGGAACGCATGCTATCGAACGCGGCAACACCCGCAAGCGATGCGCCGGCGCAAACGGCCGATCCGCTGCGCGAGCAGGCCCGCGGTCGAGCAAACCCCCGCCACGGTGAGAAGAGGAAACCGAAGCAGCGTCCGCGAAAGGCACAACCGACCCGACCGCGGAAAAGGCCTACGGCTTCTTTCGCCGGGCCTCGACGGACCGGGCGACGTCATCGATCGTCAGGTCGTCCAGCCACGCGTGGCGGTCCTTCGTGTAATCCCCGTGTCCCGGATCGATCAACTGAAGGAACTGGAGCATTCCGGCCGGCCCCAGCCGCTCCATCAGGGCCTCGATCCCGGCCCGCCAGATCTCCGGGAGTGTCATGCTCCTGCCGGGCGTCATGGTCCGGTAACCTCCAGGGCCCATTCGACGGGGTTTTTGACCCGTACCTGCAGCGGCGCGTTCAACATTCTTGCCCGGCGCAGGAACTGATCGTCCGTCGTCAGTAGTATATCGCACTTGCCGGCCTTCGCCACGGCCAAGTGCACGGCATCCATCACACCGACGCCTTCGGCCGAGAACCGATGAGCGAGCGCGATCGCTTTGTCATCGAGGCCCAGGCGCTCCTGCGCGCCGGCGAGCAACGCGCGCACGGTCCCGCGCCGTCGGGCATCCGGGCGTCGTTCGATCTCCTCCTCAATCGCCTCGCTGATGACCCGGACGTGAGTGCCCTGTCGGAACTGACCGAACGCGAACTCGACAGCCAGGGCCTCCATACGAATTCGTTCCTGCGACTGATCACCAGGGGGCGTTGAAGGCAACAGACGTCGAGGTAGACTCGCACGCATCACATCGTTGCAGGGCGTTTGGCGGACGTCAAGCCGGCCTCGCGCCGGCCGTTTCGTTATGCGGCGATGTACACGCCGGGCCGGTTGATCCCTGCGCGACCGCCGACGCATGGCCCCACCGATGCAGGCTTCGCTCAACCGCAACCGCGTCGTCCGAGGTTCGTCCGTTCTCACGCTTCGGAGTCGCTTGATACCGGCGTTTTCGGGCGGTTCCGAGACGGGCGGACGAACGCCTTCAGAAGCACGTGATATCCCAGCCAGTCGAACCGGCGCTTGGCAATGCTCGTGTACGACCGCTGGTAGAGGTCCTGCTGCTCTTCCTTGAGGATCCCGTCGGCCTTCACGCGACGGTAGAGCTCGGTGCCGGAGATTACGAACACCGGCGATCGGTTCTGTACGACGGGTTGCTCGTACTCGACACGGAGAATTGGGGTGCGGCAGTCCCTCCGGATTCGCGAACACCCGCTGCACATCGTTCCGGACGAACTGCCCGTTGCGTCGGACCGAAGTATTCGCGATCCGCGTGCAATCGCGGCCCTGATCGAACGCCGCGCCCGGGCGCCGACCGGGCCGTGTCGCGACAGGGCGCATCAGCTACCGCGGCGAGTTGATCACGCAAGTACCGCGCGGGCGACAGGTCCAACGAAAACGGCCGGCGCGGGCCGGCCGTTCGAGGGATTCATCCAACCGCGCCGGTGCGACGCGGCCTTCGTTCAGCATTCACCGTTCCCCGTTCCCTCGCCGCTTACTCCTTCACCTCGTACTCGGCGTCGATGACGTCGTCGTCCTTCTTCTTCTCGCCGGCAGGGGCGGCGCCGGTCGCAGCGCCCGGGGCGGGGCCGGCCTTCTTCGCGGCCTGCTCGTAAAGGATCCGACCGATCGTCTGCGAGGCGCTCATGAGCTGCTCCATGCTCTTCTTGATCGCGTCGGCGTCGTCGCCCTTCATCACGTCCTTGAGCTGGTTCATCGCAGACTCGATCCGGCCGCGCTCCTCCGCCGGCACCTTGTCGCCGTGCTCCTTGAGCGTCTGCTCCGTCTGGTAGACGAGCTGGTCGGCGCGATTGCGGCTCTCGACGAGTTCGCGCTTCTTGCGGTCCTCCGCGGCGTGCGACTCCGCGTCGCGCTTCATCCGCTCGATCTCCTCCTTGTTCAGCCCGCTGCTGCTCTCGATCCGGATCTTCTGCTCCTTGCCGGTCGCCTTGTCCTTTGCCGAGACGTTCAGAATGCCGTTCGCGTCGATGTCGAACGTCACCTCGATCTGCGGCACGCCGCGCGGGG
>CAZTVU010000330.1:0-3540 GCA_964617025.1 uncultured Planctomycetales bacterium
AGGCGGTGGAGGAAGGGCACAAGCCGCTCTACGCCGCCGCCATGTTCCGTGCGGCGTCCGGCGGGAAGAAGCCGGGCACCATGGACAGCTTCAAGTATCCGGTGAACTGCAAGGACCCGCGCAAGGCGATGCTCAACGCCGAGTTCCTCCTGGCGAAGGACCCGAAAAACCCGCAGTACGCCGAGGCGGTCTTCAAGAACGCGGTCCGCGCGCAGTTGGACGAGACGGCGATGTGGGTCGGGCCGCTGTTCTTCGATGCGGCGGCTGCCGAGAAAAAGCCCAGCGCCGCGCGATTCCGGCTGCTGGTGGATCTGTACCACGAAATCAGCGAGAGGCAGACCGCCCGGGGCAACCTCGACCGCGCCAAGGAGGCGCTGGAACGGGCGATTGACGCCATCCTCCGGCTTCGCCAGATCGACACAAAGAACCTGGAGCTTGGCAAGGAACAGACCGACCTGGCGACGAAGCTGACGATCCTCAAGGGCAAGTATCAGACCGCGACGACGTTCCGCGAATCGGTGCAGGACGTGGACAGCCAGCGCGACCTGCACGACGCCGAGCGACTGGTGCAGGACGACGCGCGGCTGAACGAGCTGATCGACAAGGCCCGCCGCGAGCTGGCCGAAAGCCCCGACGTGGCGGGCAAGGTCTTCCGGCTGGTCGATCTGCTCTGCAAGCGCGAGGCGGACGACTGCGAGAACGAGGCGATCGAGACGCTGCTGGCCGCCTATCGCAAGAGCGGCAACTACCAGTTCAAGCTGCGGGCCGACGACATCCGCATCCGCCAGGCGAACCGCAAGCGCCGGGCCGCCAAGGCGAGCGGCGACGCCGAGGCCGCGAAGAGGCTCGGTCGCGAGCAGCTCAAGCTCGAGCTGGGCATCTTCCACGAGCGGGTCAAGCAGTATCCGACCGACCTCCGGTGGCGATTCGAGTACGGCAAGCGGCTCTTCGCGGCCCGCGACTTCGACCATGCGATTCCCGTGTTTCAGGAGGCCCGCAACGATCCCAAGGTCCGCACCCAGTGCGGCCTGTTCATCGGCCGGTGCTTCTACGAACGCGGCTATCACGAGCAGGCGATCGACGTGCTCACGCAGGCGATCGGCGGCTACGAGATGCAGGGCGACGATGTCAGCCGGGACATGCACTACTGGCTGGGGCGCGCCCACGAGGCCGCCGGGCACGCCGCCGAGGCCCTGAAGGTCTACGGCCAGCTCCTGACCTGGGACTACAACTACCGCGATGTGCGGGAGCGGGTGGACAAGCTGCGCCAGAACCGTTAGACTATGTGCTTGGTCTAACCACGACGGGCGGCCGTTGAAGCCCTGATGGATTTCTCGTCGCGCCTGCGGCCTCGGACGCGACGGAACGGATGACGAAGCAGGAGACGCAATCGACGTGGCACACTCGCTTTCCTCCAAGAAACGCATTCGACAGAACCTGACGCGCAAGCTGCGCAACCGCGCTCGGACGAAACAGGTGAAAGCGCAAATCCGCGCCGTCAACGAGGCTCTGGCCGAACGCAACATCGAAAAGGCCAAGGCTGAGTTGCGCGTCGCGGTCAAGAAGATCGACCAGATCGCCGCGAAGGGCACGTTGCACAAGAACACCGCGGCGCGCCGAAAATCGCGCCTGCAAAGGCGACTCAACGCGATCCTCGCCAAGTGACGACCGGTCCCTGTGGCCCGTGTCAAAGCGACGAAAGAACGACCCGCCCCTGCCGCGCCGGGGCGGAACCATTCCACACGAATCGATCGCCCCTTTCGGCAAACCGCCGAGTAACGATGATCCCCCGCCGGCCTATGTTTCGCGCGGCGGCCTGAAGCTGGCCGCGGCCCTCGACGCCTTTCAAATCAACCCTCGCGGCCTGGTTTGCGCGGATCTCGGCTGCAATGCGGGCGGATTCACCGATTGCCTTCTGCGGCGCGGTGCGCGATGCGTGTATGCGATTGACAAGGGCAAAGGGCAACTCGACGCGCGGCTTCGCCGTGACGAGCGCGTCGTGGTGATGGAGGGCGTCGATGCCCTCCACGTCCGTCTGCCGCAGTCGGTCGACCTCGTCGCCATCGACGTCGGCTGGACGCGACAGCGGTACATCGTCCCCGCCGCCGCGACGCTGTTGAAGCCCGACGGCCGTATCGTGAGTCTTCTCAAGCCGCACTACGAGGCGGGGCCTCGGCGATTGAAGGGGGGCGTGCTCGACCCGGCCGACGCGCCGGAGGTCCTGCAGAGAACCCTCGACGATCTCGTCCGCCGCGGGTTCGAGGTGACTCGATGGATCGAAAGCCCGATCACCGGCGACGCGGGCAATCGGGAGTTTCTCGCCCTCATCCGCCCGCGCGTCCGGGGTTCGGGACCGTCCGGCGACGCTTCCGCGGGTTGAGGACGCTCTCGCCGACGTTTGTCCTCACCGGCCGCAGCCTTGTGGCCCAATTGATTCCTAAAGTTTTGCCGCATATGATGATGTGGGTACGCCCCGTGAAGGACATACTCAGACCTGGTGACTGGGATGTTTGACTTTTTGGCCCTCGCCGACGGTTACGCAGAGCTCATTACCTGGCTCCTGGTCCTGATGGGGTCGATTATTGTGTTGGGGCTGGGCCTCTGGTATTATCGACGTCGCTGGCTGTTCGCCGAACGGCAGCCGGATGCAGCCCCCTGGACGCTTGCCGACATCCGGAGACTGAGGGACAGCGGGAACCTCACCGAGGAGGAGTACCAGAGGATTCGGGCCTCGATGATCGGCGCCTTGGGCGCGGCCGAAGGCAAGGCCGGGACCGCGGGGAGCGCCGGGCGGCGTTCGGGTCCGCCTTCCGACGGGGAGTGAGGGGCATGGGGGCGAAGGCCCATTCGGAGGGATTTTGTGGTGAAGATGCGTCGGTGGGGCTGACGATACTACGGCAAATGGAAAGGGCGATTCGCTCGGTCGGGCCGAGCCGGCGCCTGTAGCTGGGTAGGTACATGGCGAATTCACGCGGTACGCAAGGCGGAGGACCGGGGTCAACAGGTTCGCGGGGGCGTCGTCCGACCGCCTGCAGCTTCTGCGGGAAGATGCAGCGCGACGTTGGCCCGATGGTCGAGGGCCCCAACGACGTCTACATCTGCTCCTCGTGCGTCGAACTCTGCCACAACATCATCAAGCAGGAAAAGCGAAAGGTGTCGTCGGCTCGCGCGCGGGTCGGCGCCATTCCTTCACCGCGGCAGATGAAGGAGTATCTCGACCAGTACGTCATCGGCCAGGAGAGCGCCAAGAAGGCGCTGTCCGTCGCCGTTCACAATCATTACAAGCGGCTCAGCCATACCGACACCGCCGACAGCGACGACATCGAGATCGACAAATCGAACGTGCTGCTCATCGGACCGACCGGCTCGGGCAAGACGCTGCTGGCCCGGACGCTCGCGCGGGTCCTGAACGTGCCGTTCGCCATCGGCGACGCGACGACGCTGACGGAGGCCGGCTACGTCGGCGAGGACGTCGAGAACATTCTGCTGCGCCTGCTGCAGAACGCCGACTACGACCTTGAGGCCGCCCAGCGGGGCATA
>CAZTVU010000331.1:0-3506 GCA_964617025.1 uncultured Planctomycetales bacterium
ATCGCCGGAGGCGCTTCAGGCCTATCGTCAGGCTGTGGCGATTCCCGGGCTTCCCAATGCAGTTCGACATCAGCTTCAGGCGCGGATCGGCGCGCTGACGTCGGGCGACCGCCGCAGTGCTCCCTGACGGACGGAAGTCTTTCCCGGCGTTGCAGGGTGCATTGCCGGCGAGCGAGAAGACGACACGGTAAGGCAGGCGCCGGCGGATCGGTTGTCTCGCGTCAGTCCGCCGGTGCCGTGCAGACGCGGTTTTCGAAATCCGTCGTTTTCGTTTACGCGCGTTGCGGTGTGCAGCGACGGGGCTCCATGAGGGATCGCCATGTCCAACGTTTCACGAACGAGTGCGCGGGTAAGAGGCGTGGTTGCCATGGTCTTTGCGGCGTCTGCGCTCTCCGCGGGATGTCAGCCGGAGTTGATGCCCACGCCCAACCTCTACGCGACGGCCGGCCGCGACCCGTTTCCGGACGTTCCGCCGGACGCGCGCAGCAATCGTGTGGAGGTGGTCTATGCCACCGACCGCGCGCCGTTCACCGACCGGAAAGGGGGACTCTGCTACGGGTTTCAACGTTCCCCGTCGCTGGCGATGGGCTTGTGCACCGTCGAGATCGGCCGCGGCGTGTCCTGGGACGAGCTGGTTCGCGACAGCCGCACGAACCGCCGCAGGAGGGGGCTGCCCCTGACGGTTGTGGAGACGCGCGAGCGGTTGCGCTTCCCACCCGTGCCGACTCCGATGGTGGAAGACGGGGGCAAACTGGTGGAGAATCCCGAGGCGCTTGCGCAGGAGGCCGAAAGCGTTCGACAGCTCGTTGCGTTGTTTGCCGATCGCCTGCGAGGAACCCCGCATCGCGAAGTCTACCTCTTCGTTCACGGCTACAACAACGAGTTCCCGGACGGGATCCTTGTCATGGCCCAGCTCTGGCACTTCCTGGGCCGAACCGGCGTGCCGGTCGTTTATACGTGGCCGGCGGGTTCGCCGTTCGGGTTGCTTCGCGGGTACAACCACGACCGGGAGTCCGGCGAGTTCACCATCTACCATCTCAAGCAGTTCCTGCGGGCCCTGGCATCGTGTCCGGAACTCCGCCGGATGCATCTGATCGCGCACAGCCGGGGCACGGATGTGCTCACCTCCGCGCTTCGGGAACTCCACTCGGGATTCCGTGCCGCCGGAAAGGACACCCGCTCCGAGCTCAAGATCGGCAACATGATCCTCGCCGCCCCCGACCTCGACATCGAGGTGATGCAGCAGCGGATCGCCGCCGAGCGCCTTCACCTGATCCCCGAGCGGCTGACGGTGTATATCTCGGAGCACGATCGCGCGATCGGGATCGCCGACTGGCTTTTCGGCAGTTCGCGACGACTCGGGCAGTTGCGCGGAACGGACCTAACGCCGTCGCAGCGGAAGGCGCTGGGCACGCTGGCGCAACTGCAACTGGTTGACGTCAAGGTCAAGACGGATTGGCTGGGCCACAGCTACTTCTACGGCAGCCCGGCCGTAAGCTCGGATGTGATCCTTGTCCTTCGTGACAACCGAGCCCCCGGGGCCGAGCACGGCCGTCCGCTGCTGCGACGATACGACAACTTCTGGGAAATGCGAGACGACTATCTCGGCGCCGCGCCAAGTCGGGACGGTGCATCAAAGAAGTGATGGTTTTCCGGCGGAGTGCGGCTACACTGTGCGAGACGTTGCGGTTGGACGTGTCAGAGAGCAGGAGGTTGCGCGTATGAAATCATTGCGGTCGTACACAGAGTGGACCTTGGCAGCGGCAATCCTCTCGTGGGTATCGGTGTTGCCCGGCTGCGGCGAGATCGGGCCGATGGACGTCTATTCCGAGTGGGGGCCCGGCGTGCGCTTCTCCGAGGCGACCTCGACGTATGACTGGTGGCCGGACGGCCGGCATGCCACGGGGGAAGGGCGTCCGAAGAATCCGCAGGGCGACCGGCTCATTCGTGAGGCGATCGAGAAACACCTGGGCGAAAAGGGATACACCCGGGTCGCTACCGAGACGCCCGACTGCTGGGTCGATTATCGCGTCGGGCGCACGGTGCGCGGGGATCCGAATGCCGCCGTTTACGCCGACTACACCGAAGGCGCTTTGGGAATCTACATCCTGAATCCCGCGGACCAGAAACTCATCTGGCGTGGGTCGGCCCAGGCGAGGCTGGACGACTCAAGCCCGCCGGATGTCCAGATGAAGCGTCTCGACGCGGCTGTCAAGGCCATATTGGCGCCCGTGCCGAACCGGGCGGCCCGGCGCTAGCTTTGCCGGCAGGATGGCATGGGCGAACTCGACCCGGCGATTTCGCCGGACGTGTGAAGACGATGCTTTCCGGGCAGTATTGGCTGGTGGTGCCGGGCATCCGGATCGGCGCGGGTGGTGAGCAGGCCGCCGGGGCGCCGGCGGGGTGTGGCGGGCGGTCTGAAGGGCACGCCCGTGCGTTTCGAGTTTCGGCTTCGGCATGCTAGCCTTTGCAGCTTCGATCTGAAGTGATGCGTTGCCCCGCGTCCGACGCGGCGAGCGGAGGTCTTGATGGGTGATCGCCTGGGGCATTTGCCGAAACCTTCGCCCGACGTGGAGCGGCTGAAGACGGTCCTGCGGCGGGGCCGGCCGGATCGCGTTCCGCTCGCGGAGTTGATGATCTCCGACGAGGTATTGTCCGCGCTGGCCGGGCGGCCGCTCGTGCCGCTGCCGGCGCAGCCCGACAAGGGCGACCTGCGGCGCTGGGCGGCGGATCGCGTCGAGTTGTGGCGGCTCTTGGGCTACGACTATTACCGCGTCCGCGCGGAGGTGCCGTTCGTGGTGGACCGGCTGCCCGCGGACGACACGGCCCCGTCGCTTGCCGGCCGGCGGGAGTGGGTGAATGAGCACGACGGCCTCATACGATCGTGGCAGGACGTCGAGCGGTATCCTTGGCCGACGGCGGCGGCGATCAACTTCGCCCCGGCGGAGGCGGCCATCGCCTCCACGCCCGCGGAGATGGGCATCATCGGTTTCTCCGGCGGCGTCCTCGAGTGGGCGAGCAGCCTCACCGGCCTCGAGCGATTCTCCATGCTGCTCTACGACGATCCGGCGCTGGTGCGCGAAGTGGTGGACCGGGTCGGGCGGATACTCTACGCCGCCTTCGAGGCGTTCTGCCAAATGGAGCGGGTCTTCGCCATCTGGCTCGGCGACGACATGGGCTTCAAGACCGCGACGCTGCTGAGCCCGGATCATCTGCGGGAGTACATCCTGCCCTGGCACAAAAAGTATGCGGAGCTTGCCCACCGTCACGGGCGTTTCTTCCTGCTACACAGTTGCGGCCACGTCGAGGCGATCATGCCGGATCTGCTCGACGACGTACGCATCGACGCCAAGCACAGCTTCGAGAACGCCGCCGTGCCCGTCACGGAGTTCAAGAAGCGCTGGGGCGGGCGGGTCGCCGTGCTGGGCGGCGTGGACGTGGATCTCCTGGCCCGGGCGGCCCCCGACGAGGTGCGGCGGGCCACCCGGGAGATCCTGGAGGTTTGC
>CAZTVU010000332.1:0-3504 GCA_964617025.1 uncultured Planctomycetales bacterium
GGCGTTCCTGCACGCGGCTGGGCGGGAGGTCGCCGGGGCTGCGGCAACGTCGCCCACGCCGACCGGGGCCGCCGAGCGGCCCGCCGCGCCGGCGAGGATGACGTGGTTCGAGCGGGCGCGGGTCCGGCTGGAGCCCGACGGCACGACGCGCGTCGATCCCGCCGGGGGCGATCTCGACATCATGGTCTTCCGCCGGATCGAGGGGCGGCGGTACGACGAGGCCATGACCGGCGCGCTGCGGGATCTGCTGCGGGGCCTCTCGCGATGAACGCGGATTCGTGGAGGGGATGGCGGGCGGCAGCCTTCTGTGCGGCGGTGCTCTTCTGGCCGGCGACGGGCGGGTGCAACGTGCCGCCGCTGTGGCTGCCGGACTTCGCGGGGTGGCCCGTCGATCCGGCCGGCTACGCGATCGAGGAGTTGCCGATCCCGATTTCTGCTTCGTACGCCCGCGGAAACGACGTGTACCTCGGCGGCGTGGACGGCAGGATCTACAAGACCGACGACCGCGACCCGGCCGGGCCGTGGGTCGATCTGAACAGCCCGTTGGAGGAGGGGCCCCGGATGGTCTTCGCCTCCAGCCGCGGCGTGCTCTTCGCGTCGGCGAACAACCGGCCGATGTGGCGGACGGCCGACGGCGGCGCGACGGGGGCCGTGTGCCTCGGCGCCCCGGTCTGGCGGATGGATGAGGACGAGCTGGGAAACCTCTACGCGGGCAACTACATCAAGGACGACCGGCACGTCGCGACGCTCTACAAGAGCGTCGACGGCGGTCTCACCTGGGCCGAAACGTACCGCAACGAGGCCAACGATCACATCCACACGGTCCGATGGGACGACCGGGCCAAACGGCTGTACATCGCCTACGGCGACAGCCGCAACGCCCGCGGACAGGCCTGCTCCGACGACCGCGGGGCTACGTGGACGGTCCTCGCGGAAAGCCGGCGCGACGGCCACACCGACGTCGCGTTCACGTCGGACTACGTGATCTGGGCCAGCGACGACCAGAGCGGGCGGGTCTTTCGCGTCCGCCGCGAGACGGGCGCGGTCGACTCGCTCATGGGCCGGTCGCAGTTCATGTGGTTCGCCGTCACCGACGAGCGGCAGCAGGTCTATGTCGGCACGGCCCCCTCCGCCAGGAGCGGCGGCGAGCGGGCGGCGCTGCTGGCCTCGACCGATCAGGGGACGACGTGGCAGAAGCTGATCGAGACGGAGCCGTCATCGGGGCCGTACGACAAGGGCTTCGCCGCGGAGTCTCGGGCGCTGAGCGCGGGGGGCTGGCTCTACTGTTCGGGCGGCGGCCGCTCATACCGCGTACGGCGAACGCCCGATTGAGCGCGTCGTCGGCGCGTCCACGCTTCGCCTTCGGCCCGGCATCGGTCCGCCGCGCCGTTCTTGGATGACATTCCGTGCTTTCCGGTTCGTCCAACATGCTTTTCCGACGACGATCCGGCCGCGTTCGGGCGTTCCCGGCGATCCGGTTTACGCCATCCGTCGTCCATCGTCGCCTGTGGATTGCGGTGGCAACGCCACCGCTGTACCTCGGACGGTCTGTTGCACGCCGGCGCGTCCCAGGGAAAGCGGCGGCAAAGCCGCCGCAGTCCAAAAAGCGCGGGTCGCGCCGCATGAGACATGCGGGACGACCACTGCCCGCGTTGAGGTCGGGTCAGAGTCTTCCGTCGCGACCAACGCGCAAACCCCGCGCATCTTGGGGTTGCGGCCAACGGCGGCGCCGGGTCGCCTTGCCGCCGTTGCGATCCGCGACGGCGGGGGATACGCTGGATTCGGGCCCCGACCCGTGCGTGTTCGCCGACGGAGAGTGCGATCATGAGTCCGATCAGCCTTGATGCGATGGAAGACTCGTTCTCGTCCATGGCCCGGCGGCTCGGCCGGATGATGGACGACATGCTGGGCAGCTCGTACGTGCGGTTTTCGGGCGGCGAGTGCTGGCGTCCCGCGGTGAACCTGTACGAAACGTACGACGAGTTCATCCTGTGCGCCGACCTCGCCGGGATGCCGCGCGACCAGATCGATGTCCAGGCGGAGCCCGACCGGGTGGTCATCCGCGGGACCCGCGCCGACCCGCAGCCGACGGGCGAGCCGGAGACGCTCGGCGTGCACATTATGGAGATCGACGTCGGGCCGTTCGGGCGGGAGGTCCGGCTGCCCGCCCTGATCGAGGTCGAGAAGATCCGCGCGACGTACCGCGACGGGTTGTTGTGGGTCCACATGCCCAGACAGAAACCGCGAGCGATCCGGTGCCGTCCCGATGAGCGAGCCGAAGGACAATCCGAGTGACATTCCGCCCGGCGGCGAGGCGCCGAAGACGCCCGAGGACGTAGCCGTCCCCGTCACCGCCCCCGGCGAACCCAGGGGCCCCGCCGCGCCCGAGGGGCGCATCGAGGTGCCGGCGGAAATCCCCATCCTGACGGTGCGAAACACCGTCGCGTTTCCGGGGACCATCCTGCCCCTGGCCATCGGCCGGGAGAAGTCCAAGCGGGTCGTCGACGCCGTCCTCACCGGCAACAAGCTCCTGGGCATTCTCACGCAGCGCCAGGCCGACACCGAGGACCCCCGTCCGGACGAGCTCTACGCGACCGGCACCGTCTGCCTCGTGCTCAAGCTGCTGAACATGCCGGACGGCACGCAGAACATCATCGCCCACGGCATCGTGCGGTTCTCCGTCGAGTCGTTCGTCGCCGAGGAGCCGTTCCTGCGGGCGCGGATCCGGACGCATTACGACGTCGCGCCGCCGCCCTCCAAGGACCAGGAGGCCCTGGTGCACAGCGTGCGGGAGACGGCGACGAAGGTGATCCAGCTCCTGCCGAACGTGCCGGACGAGGCGCTGGTCGTCCTGAACAACATCGAGACGCCCGGCGGGCTGGCGGACTTCCTGGCGGCGAACCTGTCGATCGATACGGCCCAGAAGCAGGATCTGCTGGAGACCTACGACGTCCTGCAGCGGCTGCGGAAGGTCAGCCGGGCGCTGGCCTCGCAGCTTGAGGTCCTCGAGCTCTCGCAGAAGATCCAGAACGACGTGAAGACGGAGATCGACAAGCACCAGCGCGAGTATTACCTGCGCGAGCAGCTCAAGGCGATCCAGCATGAGCTGGGCCAGCAGGACGGCCGCACGTCCGAGATCGAGGAGCTTCGCCGGCGGGTCAAGGCGGCGCGGATGCCCGAGGCCGTCGAGAAGGAGGCCGTTCGCGAACTCGATCGCATGGCGAAGATCCCGCAGGCCTCGCCCGAGTACTCGGTGACGATGGATTACGTCACCTGGCTCTGCGAGCTGCCGTGGGCCGTCTCCACGGAGGACGTACTGGACATCGACAAGGCCCAGCGCATCCTCGACGCCGACCACTACGACCTGGCGAAGATCAAGAAGCGGATCCTCGAGTTCCTCGCCGTCCGCAAGCTCAAGCCGGCCGGCCGCGGGCCCATCCTCTGCTTCGCCGGCCCGCCCGGCGTCGGCAAGACCTCGCTCGGCATGAGCATCGCCCGCGCCTT
>CAZTVU010000333.1:0-3496 GCA_964617025.1 uncultured Planctomycetales bacterium
TTGCCGGGTCGACCGCCGTCCCACTCGCGGTCGCCGCGGCGGCGGTCGTGCGGCCCTCGCTCCCGCTGATGGCGCTGAAGCATCTCCTCATACTTCGCCTGCTGCTCGGGGGTGAGGATCTGCTTCGTTCGCTCCACGGCGTTGTCAAAGGCGCTGCGCCACTCGCGGTCCAGGGCCGCCATCTTCTCGGCGAAGTCCCGGAGGATGGCGTCATAGCGGGGCTTATCCTCGGGCCGGATCAGCGCGGCGATCGCCTCGTCGCGCTGACGAAACAACTGGCGGCGGCGGTCCTCTCGATCGCCCCCGCCTCGCGAGGCCGTCTCCGACCAGATGCTCTTCAATTGCTCCTGCTGCTGCGGGGTCAGATTCAGCTCGGCCGACAGCCAGCCGCCGCGACCTCCGGGCCGGGTCGTCGGCCAGGACGCCTTTCGACGCGAATCCAGCCCTACGACCAGACCGGCCGCGAACGCCACGAGAAAGCCCACGATGACAATCGTTCGGGTCATTTGCGGTTTCCGTTCTGACCAAGCTCCAGCTCGTCCACGATCCACTGCGCCGTGGCCAGCAGTTCGGGGCTCGTGCCCTCGTGCGCCTCCGGCGGCATGACGGCGACGGTCTCCCAGATGGACGGGCGGAAGGCATCCTCGGCGACGCCCGTCCGCTGGGTCAGCAGCGACGCGATCAGGACGGCGGCTGCGGTGGCCGTCAGCCAGCCCGCCAGACGCAACACGCCGCGCTCTCCCACGGCGCGGGTCCGCTCAAGCAACCGGTGCTCCAGCCCCGACGGCATTGCCGTCAGGGGAGCCCCGGCGATCATCGCGGAAAGGCCCTGCAGATCGGCAAGCAACCGGCGGCACTCTGCGCAGTGGCCGAGGTGCGCCGCCACGACCTCCTGCTCCGTCGCGCTCAGCTCGCCGTCGTGATAGCGATGAATATTGGCGGTATCGTTGCAGGCCATGCTCGATCCGTCCGCTCGCCGTTGATCGATGCTCACACGCCGCCGATTACAGATAGCCTTCGAACCGCCTTCGCAACTCCTCGCGTGCCCGGTGTAGCCGGGACTCGACGGTCCCCCGCGGTACGTCCAGGGCCGCCGCCATCTCCTCGTAGCTCATCCCCTCCAGCTCCCGAAGCACGATGACCGCCCGATGCTCGGGCGAAAGGCATTCGAGCATCGCGGCCAGGTCCAGGCGGGCGTCCGTCGCGGAGGTCTCGGGCGGTGCGACGACCTCGGCCGTCGGCGACTCGGATCGCCCTGCATCCAGCGGCTCCCGGCTGACCCGTCGCCGGAGCGAGCGCCGCCACATCGCCGCCCGCCGAACGAGGATGCGGACGAGCCACGTTCGGATCGACGACTCGCCCCGAAAGCGACCATTCGCGGCGGCGGCGAACGTCTCCTGCACGAGGTCCTCGGCGTCGGCCGTGTTGCCCGTGAGGGCGTGCGCGATGCCGTACAGGTATCGCCCGTGAAGCTCCACAAGCACACGGAACGCCGCCGCGTCGCCGCGACCGATCTGTCGCACCAGTGCGGGATCGTCACTCACCTGGAGCGCCCCGTTCGGCACCGACGGCGCCGCGTTGCCTGTATTGTTGCGCGTCAGCGGGGTTTTCTTCCCGGTGACCCTGTTTTTTCCTCTGGCCCCCCGCCAGCCTGAACGATGTAGGAGTAGGATTCTTGCCGAGCAGGTACGGCTCTGGCACGTGGAGTCCGATAATCGGATACGGGCCCGGGGTAGCGGGTATGGCGGATTGGTTCGACCTCCGCAGGGTACTGGGGTGGCTGTCGGAACAGGATCCCGGTCTGGGAACACTGCTTATCGGTGCCGGGCTCGTGTTTCTTATTCTCGGATGGCGGATGTCGCGGTTCATGGTCGCAGTCTCTCTGGCAGTCATGCTGGCGGCCGTCGCCGGCTATGCAACGGCACCGGGACCATGGGTTATCCCGGCCCTCCTGAGTGGGGCGGCCGTCGGGGCGGCGATGGGGGCGGGGCTGCCGACGCTGAGCACGGCCCTGGTGTCCGGCGGCTGGGCGGCGGCGTTGATCCTCGGCGCGATGATGCGGAGCCAGGCGGGCAGCGGCGCCACGATGATCGCCTGCGCGGTCGCGTTCCTCGCCGTCGGGTCGATGGCCTTCGCCGCGAAGCGGCCGTGCGTGGCCTTTGTGACCAGCGTTCAGGGAACCGTGCTCTTCGTTTTCGGAAGCCTGGTCCTCGTGGCCCGGTTGACGAACTGGTGGGGGTTCGTACGCGACGCGGTTGAGAACAATCCGATCTTTCTGCCGTTCTGCCTCCTGGCGGGCACGGTGATTGGATACTACATCCAGCTTGCGGCCATTCAGGAGAAAGAGACCGGCCTCACGGTCAACCTCTGATCTCGACTCTTGCCCGTTTCGAGGCGGCACTTATGGCCGATTCTTGGGACCTTCTGAGGGGCCGGGGTCTTGAAACACCCCGCTCCCGATGGAGGTTTCCAGAGCCCTTCGCCGAAACCCGCGGAATCCCGGCAAAATCGATCCGCGCGGCTCTCCAAAAATGGGTAAGCGTCCTGTGAACCGCTTCTTGTTTTCGTAGCCTCGGATTTGCGATGATGCGGTCGGCGACTCGGCGCGGGTGCGTCGAGTCCGCCCCATGTGGCGAGTCGGCCAAAGGTGAGATTCGCCGGGGCGGAATTCGCCGTGGCGAACGTGGGAGGTGCATGATGTCGCAGATCGGCCGAGGCGGGACGGAGAAGGCGAGGCATTGGCAAGAGGTGCTGCGGGCGTGGGAGGGCAGCGGGCGGAGTCAGGCGGCCTTCTGTCGAGAGCGAGGGATCAACGCGGGGACGCTGGCCTGGTGGAAGCGGCAACTCGGGCAGCCCGGCCGGGCGGAGCGCCGCGTGCGGAGAAGGACGGCGAAGGCGCATGCCGGATTCGTCGAGATCGGTCTCGGCCACGTAGCCACGCCGATCGGCTATGAGGTTCTCCTGTCGCGCGGCCGGTCGATCCGCGTGCCCGGCCGCTTCGATGCCCAGGAGCTCTCGCGTCTGATCACGGCGGTGGAGGCGGCACCCGTCATGGTCGACGGCCGTGCCGCGGCTGGCGCAGATCAAGGCATGGCTGGAGGCGCAGCTTCGGGACGGGGCCTCGCCGGTATTGCCGAAGAGCGCAATGGGCGAGGCGATCGGGTACTGCCTGGGCAACCGGGCGGCGTTGACGGAATACGTGAACGACGGCGATCTGGATCCGGACAACAACGCAGCGGAGAACGCGATCCGGCCGATCGTGCTGGGTCGCAAGAACTGGCTGTTCGCCGGGAGCGACAACGGCGGCCGGACGGGCGCGATGCTGGCGAGCCTGGTGGCCTCGTGCAAGCGGCACGGCGTGGACCCGTTCGCGTACCTGAAGGATGTGCTGACGCGGATCGCGGCGACGCCGGTGAGCCAACTCGACCAGTTCCTGCCGGACCGCTGGAAGGCCGCCCGCGCCACGCCGGCCGCCGACTGACACCCCGGCCCGAAC
>CAZTVU010000334.1:0-3489 GCA_964617025.1 uncultured Planctomycetales bacterium
AGACCTTCGAGAAGGAGACGGCTGCGGACATGGGGGCTCCAGAGTTGCTTTATAGCTCATCCGCCTGCAGACATCTTCTCCCTGCGGAGGGGGTAGAAGTGCGCGCTTGCGCCGGCCTCGCAGCTCGTGGTGCAGCCGGTGCTGACCTACCACATTCCGCAGCGGCAGGAGCAGACCAGTTGGCGCCCATGGGGCGGCATCCAGACGCCGGCCCAGGCGGCCGAGGAGCTCCAGCGGATCGACACGGAGTTGCGCGACCTGGTGGCGTCGAACAACCTCGCCGTCAAGCTCCTGCCGGTGGCCGAGGCCCGCAACCCCGCGGAGGCCGCCAAGGTGCGACAGACGCCGTGCGACACGCTGCTTGTCTATGCCTCCGGCGGCGGGCGCGACACGCTCGAGGCCCTCGTCGCCCCCGACCGTTCGAACCTGTACTTTCTCCGGCACAGCCCGGGGCCGGTCTCGCTCTGGTACGAGATCATGCACCCGCACATGCTCCGCAAGGCCTCCGACGAGTACCGCCAGCCGCACGTCGGCGTGCCGGACGTCGTCGTGGACGACTACGCCGAGCTCGCGTGGAAGCTGCGGGCCCTGGCCGCGCTCCGTCGGACGATGGGCCAGCCGATCGTCGCCGTCGGCGGGCCCGGCGGCTGGGGCGATGGGCACCGGCTGGCGCCGCCGTACGCCCGCAGCACCTGGCAGCTCGATATCCGCGACGTCTCCTACGAGGACCTCGGCAGGCGAATCCGGAGCCTCCGAAACGACCGGAAGGCCGTGGCCGACGCGCAGCAGGCCGCGGAGGCGTACCTCGGGCAGCCGAACATCAAGCTGGAGACCGACCGCAGGTACGTCGAGAACGCCTTCGTCCTCTACCGCGTCTTCAAGGACCTGATGACGGAGAACAGGGCGCGGGCGATGACCATCCAGCACTGCATGGGCACGGTCATGCCGATCTCCGAAACGACGGCGTGCCTGCCGCTGAGCCTGCTGAACGACGAAGGGTACCTCGCCTTCTGCGAGTCCGACTTCGTGGTGATCCCGTCGGGCATGCTGATGCACCACATCACCGGGCTGCCGGTCTTCCTGAACGACCCGACGTGGCCGCACAACGGCGTCGTGACGATCGCCCACTGCACGGCCCCGCGGAAGATGGACGGCAAGAACTACGAGCCGGCGACGATCCTCACGCACTTCGAGTCCGACTACGGTGCGGCCCCGAAGGTGGACATGAAGATCGGCCAGGTCGTCACCAACGTCGTGCCCGACTTCGCCTCGAAGAAGTGGGTCGGCTTCACCGGCAAGGTGATCGCCAACCCGTTCCTCGACATCTGCCGGTCGCAGTCGGACATCGCCATCGACGGCAACTGGCAGCGGCTGCTCGAGGACATGCGCGGCTTCCACTGGATGATGGTGTACGGCGACTGCTGCAAGGAGGTCGGCTACGCCATCCGGCAACTGGGGATCGGCTGGGAGAATATCTCGGCATAGGCCGGCCACCGGACCGTAGCGTCAACGGAGCCGGGCCGTGTCGGCCCGGGAAAGTCTGCACATCATCCCGGCTTGATCCGAGCCGCCTCCGTCTGCGAAACCCGGCCTGATCGCTCGCCGGACGTTCTGGCCGCCGACGGCGCCGGCTATACAATCGTCTGCCATGGAATCCGAGTTTCTGCGCACCCTCGACAGGCGCGTCCTGATCTTCGACGGGGCGATGGGCACGAACGTCCATCGCTACGACCTCCCGCTGAGCGACTACAACGGGCTGGAGAACTGCACCGAGATTCTCGTCCTCACGCGGCCCGACGTCATCCGCGAGATCCACGCCTCGTTCCTCGCGGTCGGGTGCGACGCCATCGAGACGAACACCTTCGGCGCGAACAAGATCGTCTTCGCCGAGTTCGGACTGACGGACCGGGTCCGCGAAATCAACCGCCGGGCCGCCGAACTCGCGCGGGACGTCGCCCGCGCGTACTCGACGCCGGACAAGCCGCGCTTCGTCGCCGGCTCGATCGGACCGGGCACCCGGCTTCCGTCGCTGCGCCACACGACCTGGGACGTGCTTGAGGACAGCTACGCGGAGCAGGCCCGGGGGCTGCTCGACGGCGGCGTGGATGTTTTCCTCATCGAGACGTGTCAGGACATCCTGCAGGCCAAGGCGGCGCTGTCCGGCCTGGAGATCGCGATGCGCGAGGCGGACCGGCGCGTGCCCGTCATGGTCCAGGTCACGATGGAGACGACCGGCACCATGCTCGTGGGCACGGATATGGCCGCGGCCCTGGTCGCCCTCGAGGCGTACCCGCAGGTGCACGTCATCGGCCTGAACTGCGCCACCGGCCCGCAGGAGATGAGCGAACACGTCCGCTACCTCGGGGCGAACTGCTCGCGCCGCATCAGCGTCCTGCCGAACGCGGGCCTGCCGCAACTGGTCGACGGCCGGCCGCACTACCCGCTCTCGCCCGCCGAAACGGCCCGCTGGCTGAAGGAATTCGTCGAGGTCGACGGGGTCAACATCGTCGGCGGCTGCTGCGGCACGACCCCGGAGCACCTGCGGGCCGTCTACGAGGCGATCGGCGATCGCCCGCCGAAGCCGCGAACGGTGACGAGCGAACCGAGCGTGTCGAGCCTCTATCAGGCGTGCCCCATCCGCCAGGAGAACAGTTTCCTGATCATTGGCGAGCGCACGAACGCGAACGGCTCCCGCAAGTTCCGCAAGCTGCTCGAGGCCGGCGATTACGACGGCATGGTCGCCATGGCCAAGGAGCAGGTCCGCGACGGCAGCCACGTCATCGACGTGTGCGGCGCCTACGTCGGCCGCGACGAGCTTCAGGACATGCGCGAGATCATCGGCCGGTTCGCCACCGAGGTGACCGTGCCGCTGATGATCGACTCGACCGAGGCGCCCGTCATCGAGGAGTCACTCAAGCTCGCCGGCGGCAAGTGCATCGTCAACAGCGTCAACCTCGAGGACGGCGAGAAGCGATGCGCCGACGTGCTGCCGATGTGCCGGCGGTTCGGGGCGGCGGTGGTCGCCCTGACGATCGACGAGGAGGGAATGGCCAAGACGGCCGACCGGAAGGTGGCCATCGCCCGCCGCCTGTTCGATCTGGCGACGCGAAAGTACGGCATCCGGCCCGGCGACCTGATCTTTGACCCGCTGACCTTCACGATCTGCACGGGCAACGAGGAGGACCGCCGGCTGGCCGTCGAAACGCTTGACGCCGTCGCGCGGATCAAGGCGGAGATGCCCGAATGCCACACCCTGCTGGGGGTGTCGAACGTCAGTTTCGGCATCGACCCCGCCGCCAGGCACGTGCTCAACAGCGTCTTCCTGCACTACGCCCGCGAACGGGGGCTTGACGCCGCCATCGTACATGCCTCCGGAATCGAACCCCTTTTCAGGATCGACGAGGCGCAGCGTGAGGCCGCCCGACGGCTGATCTTCGACGAGCGCAACGGCGGCGACCCGCTCCACGCCTTCATCGCCCTGTTCGCCGG
>CAZTVU010000335.1:0-3468 GCA_964617025.1 uncultured Planctomycetales bacterium
CGTGTGGCCCAGGAGTATCGCCAGCAGGACCGCCGTCGCCGGGATGTGCCACGCCGGCGTCGGGCCGCCGGCGGGCAGCGTCAGCGCGACCAGAAGCCCGGTCAGCAGGGCCGGGCCGATTTCGCCGACGGCCGGGCCGCACCGCGTGAGCCGCCGCAGAATGCTTCGCAGGACCGTCTCGGTCAGCAGCGCGGTCGTCAGACAGATGGCCAGCAGCCTGACCGCCTGTGCGCCGAAGAGCATGACGCCCAGCGCGGCCGGCAGCGACGCGGCGACCGCCCACGTCCAGGTGGCGGCGCGGGCGCTCTCGGCCCCGTGCCAGTGGGGAGGCGGCGACATCCGCAGCAACCGCGGGGCGAGCAGTTTCAGGGCCTCTCCTTGGGACCGGGCGGACGGCTGTCCGGTGGTTGACGGGGCCGCGTCGTGGGTCATCGGACGGCCTCCGTCGCCGCCGGGGCGGAACTTGCGGAACGGGCCCCCGTCGGAGCCGGCCGGGGCACCTCGGCCTGGAGGGCGCGAATCGACGCGGCCAGAGGAAGCCTTGCCGGGCATGTGTACGAGCAAATGCCGCAGCCGATGCACGCATGCACACGCAGATCGGCCGCCCGCCGGACCGCTCGCCGTTCCGCCGCGCTCAAGAGGGCGATCGGGTCGAGCCCGACCGGGCAGCCGTCGATGCATCCGCCGCATCGATTGCAGCGCGTCGGGAGGTCGGGGATGCCGCGCTCGACCGGGCCGGAGTCCGTCAGCAGCAGGATCCCCGTCGTGCAGCGCGCCACGATCGTTTCGAGGTTTCGGATGGCGACGCCCGTCATGGGGTTGCCCACGATGATCACCGACGGGGGATGCGACAGGCCGACGTGCTCAAGCACGTGTCGGATCGGCGTGCCGATGGCGATCAGGTAGTTGCCCGGCCGCGCGGCGGCGTCGCCGGTTACGGTCACGAGTCGCTGCGTGATCGGCATGCCGGAGCGAAGCGACGATTCGACCGCGACCACGGTGGCGACCTGCACGACGAACACGCCGGCGTCGACGTCGTCGCCCCCGTACGGGATCTCACGGTGCAACAGGGCTTTGACCAGCAGGGCGGGATGGCCGGCCGGGTACTTGTTCTCCAGCGGCAGGACGCGAACGCGCGACGCGGCCGCCGTCGACGCCAGGGCCGCGACCCACTTTCGGCGGGCCGCATCGACGGCAAGCACGATGTCCGCGGCGTTCAACAACCGGCCCAGGCGTTCGGCCCCGGCGATGACGTCCTGCGTGCGCTCGACGAGGAGCCGCCATTCGGCCGTCAGGCACGGCTCGGACTCCACGCCGTTGACGAGGACGTGTTCGCATCGGGCGTCCCTGGCGCGAAGCAGGCGCGCGCTCAACGACCTGCCGATTCCGGTCAGGGAATCGGTTTCGACGATCCCTGCCGAAGCGGCGTGAGCGATCAGTTCGTCGATCGTCGCAGCGCGGCCGGCGCTGGCCACGTGGGGCACCCGGGCCCGCGCGGCCTCGATGTCGACGCACGGCACCTCGACCTCGTGCGGCGTATCGCAGGTCGAGATCGCCCGGACCGTCCCGTCCGCCGATGCGTGGACGCAGTCGGCACCGGGGCCGCGGCCGACGATCTCACCGCATCGCACGGCCTGTCCGGGCGTCACCGCGGGAACGGCCGGACGTCCCGCGCAGGACCGCAGCGGGATTTGCAGCCGCGGAGGCAGGGCCAGCAGCTCGATCGGCCGGTCCGCCGTACGATCCTTTTCTGCCGGCAGATAAAGACCGCCGGAGAAGCCGGGTTTCCTGGCCCATTTCATGCGAGAGCACCGTTTCGCGCGTGAGCCGGCATGCCGGCTCGCCGGGAGAGCTCCTCTCCCGGGCACGTAGATCTTGCCCGCCCCCCGGTCGGCTGTCCAAGGGGGCGTCGTGCGGGGTGGCGGCGGCGGCCATGCCGTGTTAACTTCTAGGCATGGCAAGACCGGCGACGAGAAGTGTTCGTGTCGAGTTGGGCCCGCGCGCGTATACGGTCCACATCGGCGCGGGCCTGCTTGGAGAGTCAGGACGTCTGGTCCGCGAGACGCTCGGCCACAAACAGGGAGTCCCCGCCGCCGTGGTCACCGACGAAAACGTCGGGCCGGCGTATGCCCAGCGGGTGTCGGATTCGCTCCGACAGGCCGGCTACCACGTACACCTGGTCACGGTGCCCGCCGGCGATGCGAGCAAGTCGCTGACCCAGGCGTCGCGCCTGTACGATTCAATGGCGGAGGCCCGCATCGAGCGCGGCTCGCCGATCGTCGCGCTCGGCGGCGGCATGGTAGGCGACCTGACCGGCTTCGTGGCCGCGACATGGCTGCGGGGCGTGCCCTTCATCCAGTGCCCGACGACCGTCGAGGCCGACGTGGACGCGAGCGTCGGCGGCAAGACCGGCCTGAACCACGCCTCCGGCAAGAACCTCATCGGGGCCTTCTATCAGCCCCGGCTCGTTCTGATGGACATCGCCGCGCTGGACACGCTGTCCGATCGGGACTTCGTCGCCGGCCTGGCCGAGAGCGTCAAGCACGGCGCGATTCGCGACGCCGCCTTCCTCGACTGGCAGGAGGCGAATGCCGGTCGCATCCTCGCCCGTGACCGCGAACTGCTCGCCGAGCTGCTGGAGCGAAACGTCCGGATCAAGGCGGCGGTGGTCGCCGCCGATGAGCGCGAAGCGGGCCTGCGTGCGGTGCTCAACTTCGGGCATACGATCGGCCACGCCGTGGAGAGCCTGGTCGACTATCAGTGGCGGCACGGCGAGTGCGTGGCCGTCGGCATGGCGGCCGCCGCCCGCATCGCCGTGCATCGCGGCGTGGCGCCGCCCGAGACCCTCCAGCGGATCGAGTCGATTCTCCGGTCGTTCCGCCTGCCAACCGAGATCCCCGCGAAGCTGGCGGTGGACGAGATCATCGCGCTCACCCGGATGGACAAGAAGGTGGCCGAGGGCAAGGTGCGATTCGTCCTGGTGCCGCGCCTCGGCCAGACGGAGATCCGCAACGACATCACCGACGGCGACATCCGGCGCGTTGTGGAGGAGATGCGAGCGAGGGACTGAACGGGAGCGTGCGATGGCGGAGCCCGTCCCAACGGATGTCGCGTCGCCTGCGGCGATCGCCCATCTGCGTCTCAGCGCGGTCCGCGGCATCGGTCCCGTGCATTTCGGGCGACTGCTGCAGCGGTTCGGCACCGCGGAGGCCGTCTTCGCAGCGTCGCGCGCCGATCTGCAGGAGGTCGAGGGCATCGGCCCGACCACCGCTGAAGAGATCCTTTGGGCCCGCGGAAGCCGGGACTGGGAGACGGAGCTGGGCCTCGCCGCCGCCGCCGGCGTGCGCATCGTCTGTCGTGCCGACGACGGCTTTCCCGCGTTGCTTCGGCACATCCCCGACCCTCCGATCTGCCTGTACATAAAGGGTTCCCTCGCGCCGGAGGACGCCGTGGCCGTCGCGGTGGTCG
>CAZTVU010000336.1:0-667 GCA_964617025.1 uncultured Planctomycetales bacterium
GGCGGCGCGGCGAATCCCTGCCGGGCCTGCCCGCCCACCTCTACGACCTTTTCCCCGACCGCCTCGTCGAATCGGAATTGGGGGAAATTCCGGAGGGGTGGGACTGCGTAGCGGCAAACAGACTTATCGAGTTCAATCCGCCAGAGTCTCTGCAAAAGGGGACTGAGGCACCATACATTGAGATGGCAGCATTGCCAACTTCTGGAAGCTGGCCTGAACCACCGGTTTTGCGACCTTTCGGCAGTGGTATGCGTTTTCGCAACGGCGATACCCTACTGGCCCGCATCACCCCTTGTCTGGAGAATGGCAAGACGGCTTTTGTCCAGTGTTTGCCAAACAACGTGGTAGGTTGGGGCTCCACGGAATACATCGTGATGCGTCCCAAACCTCCCGTGCCCCCCGAATTCGGTTACTTGCTGGCACGCGACGAGGCTTTTCGTGAACAGGCCATCCGTAGCATGACTGGTACTTCAGGTCGGCAGCGTGTTCAGGCCGATTCTGTGGCTGCTTTCAAGATCGCTGCACCCAAGCTCGAGGCGGTATGGGACGCTTTCTCACGTGTTATTTCGCCCGTATTCCAGACTATCAAAGCCAATGCTGAGGCAACGATAACCCTCGCCGCCCTGCGCGACACCCTGCTACCCAAGCTCATCTCCGGCGAGCTGCG
>CAZTVU010000336.1:703-3441 GCA_964617025.1 uncultured Planctomycetales bacterium
GCGCGGGTTATGAAGCCCGCCTCCGACATCATCATCTACGACGGCGGCGAGGCGCGGGTGGAGGTGCGGCTTGCGCGCGAGACGGTCTGGCTCAGCTTGCAGCAACTGGCCGAGCTGTTCGGGCGTGACAAGTCCGTGGTCTCCCGGCATCTAAAAAATATCTTTGCGAGTGGCGAGCTGGAACGCAACGCAGTTGTTGCAAAAAATGCAACAACTGCCGCCGATGGCAAGACCTACTGGGTCGAGTATTTCAACCTCGATGCCATCATCTCCGTCGGCTACCGGGTGAACTCCACCCGCGCCACGCGCTTTCGCCAATGGGCCACGCGGGTGCTGCGCGAGCACCTGACGCGCGGCTACACGCTGGACCGCCAGCGCTTCGAGCGCAACGCCGCCGAGCTGGAGGCGGCGCTTTCGCTGGTGAGGAAGGCCGCCGCGGGCGAGGCCTTGACCGCCGAGGTGGGCCGCGGGCTGGTGGATGTGATCGCCCGCTACACCCAGACCTTCCTCTGGCTGCAGCGCTACGACGAGGGGCTGCTGACCGCCCCGGCCGGCAGCCCGGGCGGGGTACTGCCCACGCTCGATGAGGCACGCGCGGCGATTGCGCGGCTGAAGGCCGATCTGATGGCGCGTGGCGAGGCTTCCGACCTGTTCGGCCGCGAGCGCGGCGACGCCTTCGCGGCCATTCTCGGCAATCTGGAGCAGACGGTGTTCGGCGAGCCGGCCTACCCGACGGTGGAGACCAAGGCCGCGCACCTGTTGTACTTCGTCATCAAGAACCACCCGTTCGCCGACGGCAACAAGCGCAGCGGGGCTTTCCTGTTTGTGGACTTTCTGGCGCGCAACGGGCGGCTGCTGCGCGAGGGCGAGCCGGTCATCAACGATGTGGGGCTGGCCGCACTCGCCCTGCTCGTGGCGGAGTCGGATGCCAAGAACAAGGATGTGATGATCCGCCTGATCGAGAACATGCTGGCGCCGCCAGCGCATCACGGGGAGGACTGAGGCATGGCGTTTCTGCCGGAGGCCGACATCGAGCGCGCGCTGCTGGAGCAGCTCGGTGCCCTTGGCTACCGCATCGAGCGCGAGGAGGATATCGGCCCCGACGGACGCCGCCCTGAGCGCGACAGCCACGATGAGGTGGTGCTCAAGAAGCGCCTGACGGATGCCGTAGCGCGCCTGAACCCCGCCCTGCCAGTGGAGGCCCGCCAGGATGCCATCCGCAAGGTGACGCAGTCGGAACTACCCGTCTTGCTCGAAGAAAACCGCCGCCTGCACAAGCTGCTGACGGAAGGCGTGGATGTCGAGTACTACGCCGACGACGGAACGCTGACCGCAGGCAGGGTGCGGATGATCGACTTCGAACATCCGGAGCAGAACGACTGGCTGGCGGTGGGCCAGTTCGTGGTGATCAACGGCCCGCACAACCGGCGGCCCGATGTGGTGGTGTTCGTCAACGGCCTGCCGCTGGCGGTGATCGAACTCAAAGCACCGGGCGCGGAGCAGGCCACGCTCGCCGGGGCATTCAACCAGTTGCAGACCTACAAGCGGGAGATTGCCCAGCTTTTTCACACCAACGCGCTGCTGGTCACCTCGGACGGCATCGCCGCCCGGGTGGGGTCGCTGTCGGCCGACCCGGAGCGCTTCATGCCGTGGCGCACCACCGACGGTACGCAGGTTGCGCCGAAAGGAGCGCCGGAACTCTCAACGCTGATCGAGGGCGTGTTCGAGCAGCGGCGGCTGCTGGATCTCATCCGCGACTTTACGGTGTTTGGCGAGACCGGCTCGGGGCTCGTCAAGATCATCGCGGGCTACCACCAGTTCCACGCCGTGCGGCACGCGGTCGAGCGCACCGTGACGGCCGCATCGAACGGGGGCGACAAGAAGGCCGGGGTGATATGGCACACCCAGGGCTCGGGCAAAAGTCTTTTGATGGCCTTTTATGCGGGGCTGCTGATCAAACACCCGGCCATGGCCAACCCAACACTGGTGGTGCTGACCGACCGAAACGATCTGGACGACCAGCTCTTTGCCACCTTCTCGATGTGCCGTGACCTGATCCGCCAGACGCCGGTGCAGGCGGAAAGCCGCGAGCACTTGCAGACGCTGCTCAACCGGGCATCGGGTGGGGTGATTTTCACGACCTTGCAGAAGTTTGGCGAGGTGGACGGGCCGCTCTCAACCCGGCGCAATGTGGTGGTGATCGCCGACGAGGCGCACCGCAGCCAGTATGGCTTCAAGGCCAAGGTGGATGCCAAGACCGGCGAAATCTCCTACGGCTTTGCCAAGTACATGCGCGATGCGCTGCCCAATGCCTCTTTCATCGGCTTTACCGGCACGCCGGTGGAGGCCGACGACAAGAACACCCCGGCGGTGTTCGGCCACTACATCGACATCTATGACATCAGCCGCGCGGTGGAGGACGGCGCGACGGTGCCGATCTACTACGAATCCCGGCTCGCGCGCATCGAACTGGATGAAAACGAAAAGCCGAAGATCGATGCCGAGATCGAGGCGATTCTGGAAGACGAGGAGGAACCCGCCCGCGAGCGCGTGAAGCAAAAGTGGGCGACGGTGGAGGCGCTGGTGGGCAGCGACAAGCGCCTGGCGCAGGTGGCGCAGGACATCGTGCAGCACTTCGAGGCGCGCGTGCAGGCGCTCTCGGGCAAGGCAATGATCGTCTGCATGAGCCGGCGCATCTGTGTGAAGCTCTACGACCAGATCATCAAACTGCGCCCCGA
>CAZTVU010000337.1:0-1533 GCA_964617025.1 uncultured Planctomycetales bacterium
TCGCCGCCGGAGCAGCGACCGGCGCGGGGCGTATCGCGAGGCCGTCGAGAGTGCGGGAATCATCGGCCGTTGCCGGGCGCTGCTCGCCCGCCTGTTCCACGCGGCCAGTCCTGATTCGTTCATCTTTACGCTGAACGCCACCGACGGGCTGAACCTTGCGATCAAGGGGTTGCTGCGCCCGGGCGACCACGCCATCACCACCTGGATGGACCACAACTCGGTCCTGCGCCCGCTCAACGCGCTGCGCGACCGGATCGGCGTGGAGACGACCTTCGTTCCCTGTCATCCGCGGACGGGGCTGGTCGATCCGGACGATATCCGCCGCGCCATCCGTCCGCAGACCCGCCTGATCGCCGTCGTTCATGCGAGCAACGTCACGGGCACCGTGCAGCCCGTGGGCGATATCGGACGCATCGCGCGGGACCGGGACATCTTCTTCCTCGTCGACGCCGCTCAAAGCGTCGGTCACCTGCCGATCGACGTGCAGGCGATTTCGGTCGATGCGATGGCGTTCCCGGGGCACAAGGCGCTGCTGGGGCCCCTGGGGACGGGCGTTCTCTACATCCGCCCGGGAGTCGAGCAGCATCTGGAGACCCTTCGGGAAGGCGGCACAGGCTCCGTCAGCGAGCAGCCCCACCAGCCCGGCTTCCTTCCCGATCGATACGAGCCCGGAAGCCACAACGCGATCGGGATCGCCGGTCTTGCCGCCGGCATCGAGTACATCCTTGATCGCGGCATCGACGATCTGCGTCGACACGAGGAGGCCCTCGCGCGGCAGTTCATGGCCGCCCTGGCCGAGATGGAGAACGTGACGGTTTACGGCCCCGCCGCGCTCACGGACCGCGTTGGCGTCTTCAGCGTCCGGGTCGGCGGCTACGAGCCGGCCGAGCTGTCGGCCGTACTGGAGATGCGCTTCGGCATCCTCACGCGAAGCGGGCTTCACTGTGCTCCCTTGGCCCATAAGACGATCGGGACGTACGACGGCGGCGGAACGACGCGGTTGTCATTCGGGCCGTTCGTGTCCGCAGATGATATCGCCTGCGCCGCCGAATCGATCGCCGAGCTTGCGCGGAATGCTGCCGGCGTCGCCCGGTAGGAGACGTGCGAATGCCGTCGCCGTTTTCACAGAAGCCAAACCCGCCCGCGGAGGTGCGGTCCGGCCCGGTCGATCCGGCGGAGCGTATTCTCGATCGTCGGCAGCGGGAGCGCCGGTCCTGGGCCGCCCGCAGCTTCACAAGTCTGCTGATCTTCGGCCTCGTCGTGATCGCCTTTATTCTCGTTCGCAGGGACCGCGGGGTTCGTGAGCAGTACATGACCTCTCTCCGCGCTTACGTGTCCGTTCTGAACGCCCGGTTGGAATCGCAACGGGAGCAGAAGTGGGATCGCCTCCTGCTGCCGGCGCAGTGGGATGTCTCGCGCGCGGCCGTGTCCGCGCCCGTGCCGTTCGAACTCTTTCGCCGCTATGACGCAACGCTGAGGGACTATGCGCAGGAGAACAGCGACCGACCGACCATGATCGCCTGGACGAACAGC
>CAZTVU010000337.1:1555-3405 GCA_964617025.1 uncultured Planctomycetales bacterium
GTCCGGACGGAAGGCCGGTCGCCATTTACCAGGACGGCAAGGTTCGTGTGGAGTGGTTGCCCGAGCTGGAGTTCAGCCGCCGTCTCGCCGACCAGGAGGAACGCGTCGAAAAGGCCCTGAAAGAGGCCGACGAACGCCCGCTCAAACTTCGGTAGCAGTCTTTTCCGGTTTGCCTGCCGGGCTCCGCCGGCGAAAGCGAAGTCGGCAACACGATCGCCCGCTGCACAACCGGTCGCCGTGCTCGAATACGATCCCCTCGCCGAACTCGGCGGCCCATGCGGAGTACTCCGATCCGCAGATGCGCTCGCCGATGATCCCCGCAAGGTGCTTGCGGTTCGATTTCAGCAGGAGATCGTACCAGGGGCACCGGCTCAGCAGCACCTCGAAGCCGCTGCCGTCCGGCTCCCTCTGCGTCGTGAAGTCGAAGCCTTCGATCCCCAGCTTGGCCGTGAAGCACTCGTACAGGCCCTCCAGGCCGTCGCCGAGCCCGGTCAGTTCCTTGAGCTTTCGGGCCTGGATCTTGGGCATCACCTGCCATACGGCATCGTCGATGTCGAGGGCCGCTTCGAACCCGTTGGCCTCCTCCGTCTTGACGAACCACAGGCCGTCGACGGCCGTGTAGCTGCGGTGGAAGTACTCCGCAATCTGGCGGTCAGTGAGTCGGCTCATCTGCATCTCCCTTTCGCGTGTCGTGCGAGGGCGACCTCGGATTCGTGCCGTTGGCGAACTCCTCCACGTTGACGTACCCGTCGCCGTCGGTGTCCTCGTTGGCGTCGCGGTCGTCGGCGGGATTCAGACCGTGTGTTTTCTCCCAGGCGTCCGGCATGCCGTCTGCGTCGGCGTCCGGGGGAGGCGAGGCCGCCTCCAGCATGGGCCAGCCCCCCACGTCCGCCTGCGAATCGATGATGCGCCCCTTGCCCGCGCGGACCAGGTCGACGATGCGGGCGTCGACCGCATCGCGCTTCGGCAGGGTGGCCCCGGATTCGTCGAGCACCTTGCGACAGGCGGCCTCGGCGGCGTCCGTCCGGACCGATGCGTGCGCGAACGGCTTTCGGACGATCATTTTGGCGATCATTTCCGCCACGGAGACGTCGCGCGGCGGGTGCAGAAGGAGCGTGTTGTCACGCGATCCGTCGGGGGCGCCCTCCAGGACGTTGCCGTCGACATACAGACGCACCAGCGGACCTCCGACGAAGAATGCGTATTCGCGGGCCTTGGAGAAGGGCCCCGGACGGAGATAGTTGGCGATGTAATTGAGTTCCAGCCGGTTGTCCCCGCAGTAGCCGGCGCGGTCGCCCCAGCCGTAAATCACATTGTTCCGGAAGTCGATTGTGCCGTCGCCCGGCCGCGGGCTGCGGCTGCGGTGAAACGCATACAGGTTGTGATGGAAGCTGATCGGCCCGGGCCCGTTGATGAGTGAGCCGTATCCGTGCGGGCCCTTCTTGTGGTACGAGCGGTTCAGGCTCTCCGTGATCATGCACCACTGCACCGTCACGTTCGCCGCCGGCCGGGTTACCGAGAGCGTCTCGTCGATGCCCCAGCTCACCGAGCAGTGATCGAGGATGACGTCCTGCCCCCCGCAACTGATGCCGTCATGCTCCTTCTTCATTGCATCGCCCGGCCGGATGCGGAGGTGGCGGACGATCACGTCGTGCGTGTTGATCGTGAACGCCCAGTCCCGCAGGCAGACGCCCCCGCCGGGGGCCGTCTGGCCCGCGATCGTGACGAAGGGCTCCCGCACGGCCAGGTCGGCCTTCAACGCGATCGTGCCGGCGACGCGAAAGACGACGAATCGCCGCCCGCGGGCCTCGACGGCGGCCCGCAGACTGCCGGCGATCGGTCGCTCGACG
>CAZTVU010000338.1:0-3391 GCA_964617025.1 uncultured Planctomycetales bacterium
CGACGACGGCGTTGAAGATCTGCACGTTGATCAAGAACCTCGACCCGATCCACACCGTCGCCTGGGTCAACCCGGACGCCTACAGCGCCGGCGCGATCATCGCGATGGCCTGCCATGAGATCGTCATGAGCGCGAACAGCACGATCGGCGACTGCCAGCCGATCATGCTGGGGCCGGAGGGGGTCAGCGCGATCCCGGAGGACGTGGAGGCAAAGTTCAGCAGCCCGTTGATCAAGGAGCTTCGGGACTCGTCGCACCTCCGCGGGTACGACCTGAACATGTGCATGGCCATGATCCGGCCGGATATCGAGCTCTTCTGGGTGGAGGACACGAAGACGGGCGAACGGCGTTTCGTCACGTCCACCCAGCGGGACGAACTGTTCGGCCTCGCGGACCGCCGCGCGGAGAAGGACGATTCCTCCGGCGCGGACAAGGGCGGCAAGGGCGACGCCCCGACCCGGTCCGAGCGGCGCGCGGACCGGCGCATCATCGAGCCGGTTCCCGACGAACAGAGCACGACGACCTGGCGATACGTGAAGTCCGCGCCGCCGCTGAACCGGGTTCACCAGCCCGTCGTTTCGCGCAACGAGCTGCTGACGATGAGCCAGGACGAGGCGATCGCCTTCGGCTTCGCCAAGGCGCGGGTGGCCTCCGAGGCCGAGCTCCGCGATTTCTTCGGCATCCGCGGCCCGATCACCCGCCTCTCGTACAGTTGGACCGAGCGGTTCGTGAGCTGGCTGAGTTCGCCCATGGTCCGCGGCGTGCTGTTCATTCTGATGCTGCTGGGGGCGTACGCGGAATTCAACCACCCCGGCTTCGGCGTGCCCGGCATCGTGGCGCTCGTGTGCCTGCTCATCTTCCTGGGCGCGCCCTACCTGACGGGTCTGGCCAAGGCGTGGGAAATCCTCGTGGTCATCTGCGGCGTGGGGCTGCTGCTCGTCGAGCTGTTCCTCATCCCGGGGTTCGGCATCACCGGCGTCGCGGGCGTGCTGCTGATCATCATCGGCTTCATGGCGACGTTCGTCCCCGAGGATCCGGGGCCGATCTACCGGCCGACGTTCAACTATACGATCAGCGGCGTGAAGACCGGCCTGTGGGTGATCGCGATCGGCCTCTCGGCGTCGGTGGCGGGCATGATCGCCCTGAGCCGCGTGATGCCGCGGACGCCGTACTTCCGGCGGCTGATCCCGCCGAACCCGACGCCCGAGAGCGTGGCCTTCGCGGACTCGATGGACGATGTCGGGCGCGTCGGCGACGTCGGCCGGACCGAGGGCCCGCTGCGCCCGGCGGGCAAGGCGCGCTTCGGCTCGACGCTCCTGGATGTGGTCAGCGACGGCGAGTTCCTCCCCCCCGGCGAACCCGTCGAGGTGATCGACCGGCAGGGAACGCGGGTGGTCGTGAGGCGAATCCGGGCGAACTGAGAACGTGGAAAAGTGAAGAAGCGGAAAAGTGAGAAAGGGCGTTCGGGGACATGGCGGCCCGTTTCTCTCGTTTTCGGTTTCCCACTTTTTCGCTTCGTGATTCCGAGGTTGCGATGGAACCCGTGCTTTCGCTGATTATCCTCTATGCCGTCGCGATCCTGCTGCTGGTGGCGGAGATCTTTCTGCCGACGCACGCGGTGCTTTCCGCCCTGGGATTCGGCATCCTGTGCTGGGCGGTCTATCAGACGTTCCTGCTCAGCGAGGCCGCGGGGTATGTGGCGCTGGTGCTGGTGGCGATACTGCTGCCCACGATGATCCTGGTCGCGATTCGGACGTGGCACCGGACGCCGATCGGCCGACGGATCTCGCCGCCGAACCCGGTGCTGACGGCGGAGGACGCGGGCGGCCGACCCGATCTGCTCCGGCCGTTCGTCGGGCAGATCGGGACGACGTTGACGCCGTTGCGCCCGGTGGGAGAATGTCGGTTCGGGCAGGAGAAGGTCGAGTGCGTGTCGGAATCGGGCATGGTCGACCGCGGCGTGGTCGTGCGGGCCGTGGGGATCATGAACATGACGCTCGTGGTCCGTCCGCTGGACGGCGGCGAGAAGGCGGCCTCATAGCGAAGGAAGGTGACGCAAATGCGTGCGTGGCAGACCGTGCTGGCGCAGGGGGCTTTCGACGTGGGTTGGGTGATCGCGATCGCGCTGATCGTCGTCCTGCTGGCGGTGATCTTCGTCATCGCGCAATTCTTCGGGCTCTGGCTCCAGGCGTTCATGAGCAACGCGGGCGTGTCGCTCTTCGACCTGATCGGGATGCGGCTGCGAAAGGTCGATGCACGGGTGATCGTGCTGTCGAAGATCCAGGCGGTGAAGGCGGGCCTGACGGATATCTCGACGAACGACCTCGAGACGCACTACCTGGCCCGCGGGCGCGTGCCGAACGTGGTGAACGCGATGATCGCCGCGAACCGCGCCGGGATTCCCCTGACGTGGAAGCACGCCTGCGCGATCGATCTGGCCGGGCGCGACATCCTCGACGCCGTACATACCTCGGTGAACCCGAAGGTCATCGACTGCCCCAACCCGGCCAGCGGCAAGCAGACCATCGACGCCGTCGCCAAGGACGGGATCCAGCTCAAGGCGAAGGCCCGCGTGACGGTGCGAACGAACATCCGGCAGCTCATCGGCGGGGCCACCGAGGAAACGATCATCGCCCGCGTCGGCGAGGGCATCGTGACCAGCATCGGCTCGGCGGAGAACTACAAGGCGGTGCTGGAGAACCCCGACACGATCTCGAAGAAGGTGCTCGAGAAGGGGCTGGACGCCGGGACGGCGTTCGAGATCCTCTCGATCGACATCGCCGACGTGGACGTCGGCGAGAACGTCGGTGCGAAGCTCCAGGCCGACCAGGCCGAGGCCGACAAGCGGCGCTTCCAGGCCGAGGCCGAGAAGCGGGCCGCGATGGCCCGGGCGCGTGAGGCGGAGATGGCCGCGCTGGTCGTCGAAAACCGCGCGAAGGTCGTGGAGAACGAGGCTCAGATCCCGTTGGCGATGGCGGACGCCTTCCGCAGCGGGCACCTGGGCATCATGGATTACTACCGCATGCGGAACATCCAGGCCGACACCGCGATGCGCGACGCGATCGGCCGGGGCGACGAACCGAAGGCATGAGCCGGCCGGCGTGAACCGGACGCGTGAGCGACGATGATCCAGCCCCTCGCCATGCTGGGCGCCCGCGACGACGACTCGACGACGCAGCTCGTGTGGGTCATTGCCGTCCTGCTGCTTTCGGCGATCAGCACGATCATCGGAAAGCTTCGAGAGAGGTCGCAGAAGAACAAACCGCCGCCCCGCCGCCCGACGCCGGCGGAGGCGAAGGATGAATCCGACGAGGTGATCCTCGTTCCGCCGCCCCAGGCGCCGCCTCGCCGGCCGCCCACGATCCCGCGCGTGCCAAGGCCGCCGCGGCGA
>CAZTVU010000339.1:0-3382 GCA_964617025.1 uncultured Planctomycetales bacterium
CTCCACAATCACCCCGTTCCGCCTCTGCTGCCCTCCGGACCGTGAACGGTTACTCTCGCAAGGCATGCGTCCAGCCCGCCGTGTTGAGCATACCCCCGGCCGACACGGTGCCGCCCGGCTCGGGCTTCGAGGGTTCGACGTGGAGTCCGTACTGGACGGCAAACCTGTCGCTCGGCACCGATCAGAACCATACGGACGGCGGCGCGCAGTCCGCAACGGAGCTGGCAGGCACGTTCAACCAGGAGGCCTATATCGATGTTACGCCCAGCTCGCCGGCGACCGACAAGCCGGTCGTCCTGACGTACTGGCTTTACGTGGATCCCATCTCCACCAACCAAACTCACTACGTCCGCCTCTGGGACTTCCCGGGGAACGGTTACGGCGACGGGGGTTCCGCGCTGTACGAGTTCACGGTCGGCGTGGTGAGCGACGAATCCGTCTTCACCAACGGGGCACACGCGTGCTCCGGTTGCCTGCCGCAGTACTATCAGTATCGCTTCGTCAAGAACGGCAGCGGGAGCTTCGCGAACCTTGTCACATCGTACCTGGAGGATGTCTGGAGTCCCTTGCGCGATTCGGTTGCCGGATGGCATAAGTTGCAGATCAAGCTTGGCAACGGTTTGCGACGATACCAGGAATCCGGGGCAACCGTCGGCCCGTATGCGTACTTCTACGCGGACGGCGTGCTCGGCCACTGCGAGTACCTTCCCACGATGCCGAATATCGACTCGATCACCGTCGGCAGCCGATTCAGCGACGCGATGCCCGGATACTATGACGACCTTTCGATCGCGAAGGTGGACGACGTCTCACCCGTGCTCCCCGCTTCCCTCACCCTCAACGCACGCGAGGGCCAAGCGATCGTTCCCTTCGACGTCGTGGGCACCGATGCCAACGACCCGGACTGGCTCAAACTGGAGATCGTTATGGGCGATCTGCCGGCGGGCCTGGAGGCCTCGGCGGATTATGCGTACGGCCCGAACACCGGCGTAAAGATCACCATCACCGGCACGCCGGAAGCGGGCACGGCCGCCGGCAGCCCGTACAACATCGTGTTCCAGGTCTCGGATGAACGCGATCCCGACGTATACGGCACGACGGGAGTGCTTACGATCAGCGTCTCCGCATGCAACAACCCGCGGCAGGACGCCGACGGCGACGGCGACGTGGACCTGATCGACTTCAGCGTATTTCAGGGGTGTTTCAACGGGCCGAATCGGCCCTGGAACGGCCCCCCGATTCCCCAGGATCAATGCAAGTGTTTCGACGCGGATCCGGCGCCCGGCGGCGACGGCGACGTCGACCTGATGGACTTCGGCATGTTCCAGAGCTGTTTCAACGGGCCGAACAAGCCGCCGAGCTGCTAGCGAACAGCACGCGGGGCTTCGAAGAGGTACGCGCGTAGCCACGGGTGGAGTGCGCCGACGGCGGACGGAACCCGTGGTCTCCGGGCGCTACCCTGTCCCCTCGCCCCGGCAGGGGCGAAAGAAGTTCCGACGCCCCCGTCGGCGCGGGAGGAATGAGGCGAGGAGTGCGCGGAGAAAGAGGCTGGCGAAGGCGCCGGCCCTACCCTGGCATGCTGGTGAGGAGCTGCGGGGTCGGCGTTCGGAGTTGCGCGTTGCGAGCAGGGAGCCCCCGGCGCGAGCCGGGGGCTGCGGAGGCAGACTGCGCAACGTCGAACACCCGAAGAGCGACGGAGCGACGAAGGGACGGAGGGACGAAGGAAAAACGGGGCCCGGGTTGCGCAGGCGGAGAACATGGCCGGCGAGGGCGCCGGCCCTACTGTAGCGCCGGCCGCGCTGTGGTGCCGACGCCCTAGTCGGCATTTCATCGGCCGCGTGGAATCGTCTATCCAACTCATTCCTGCGAAAGGACTTAGGGAGCGTCAGCCCACAAGTCTGATTTTCCCGACCCTATGGTGGCCTCGGATGGTCGGTTTGGGATCAGGGTCTGATCGACCGACTCAATGATCCGCTTCACGAGAGGCTCTTCGCTGTTCCAGACCGCGGAGGGCGGTCCGGCCTCGGCAAAGGTCCGCTCGCAGGCGTCGATGCCCCGTCATGTTTTTCGTTGATTCCGCTTGCATTCGACCCGTTGCCCGCTTATCCTCGATGGAGCAAGTTTGGCAACGGACTGTTGAGACATCTCGATCCGCGAGGTGGAGAACGTGGGCCGTCTCGATAAGGCATTGCGCGGTTGCGGCCCGCTCAACATCGATTCGCGAACGCATGGTTCGCAAGGAGGAAGCACACATGGAAAGGCGATTCAGGAGTCATGTTGCACTCGCATTCGGCATAGCAGCGATCGCCGTGGCCTTGCCGGCCTTTGGCGCATCGCTGACATCCATTGGCGTGCTGGACCCCGCCAATCCCAGCAGCCAGGTTCGGGCGGTCAGCTCGGACGGAAGCTACGCCGTCGGGACCAGCCGCGCGCCGGGGGGGACCCTGAGCGTTCCCGTCGTCTGGTCCCTCTCGAGCGGGCTTGTGGCCCTGCCCAACCCGAGCGGGAATAACAGCCTCGCTCACGGCGTCGCCGTCGGCATCGGCTCGAACACGGGAAACATCATCATCTCCGGACTCCACGAGAACAACCTCACCCACCGCTTCTATAAGGCGCCACTCACCAACCTCGCTGGCGGAGCCTGGGTGGACACGGCCACCGCCGGGGGCCTGGGCAGCGCGGGCAACGTGCGCGGCGGCACCAGCAACGTCCTTCGGAATCAAATCGGCGGCGACGGACGGTGGTACACGTCGGGCCGGCGGAACGACAGCGGTCGAGTCGCCCGGTACCGAGGTGACCCGACCTCCGGCTGGGACGGCTCCGGCAGCATGACCGGCGATTCCGTAAGCGGCTACGGCGTGGTCGTCGGCCGGTACACCGGCGTCTCACCCAGCACGGCCCGCTGGGATTCGCCCGCCGGGGACACCGGCGACGTGCCCGGCAGCGGGGGCGACTATCGCACGGACGGCATCGGGATCTCGCCCAGCTTCGGGAAGTCCACCAGCGGGGACTTCGACGTGCAGTGGCTCTGTGGCCAGGACCAGTCGTACACCGGCGGCAATATGCAGGCCTGGCGATGGAAGCGCGGAGACCCATCGCTGACGCTCCTGGGCACGCTGCCGGGAGACACCAGCAGCGTCGCCTACACGATCGCGGACAACGGCGTGACCGCCGGTCGATCGTTCCGATCCGGCACCCCCTCCGTCGAAACCGCCGTGGTCTGGGACACCAGCGGCACGTGGGACACGACGGGCACCGCACAGCCGGTGAAGACCCTGCTGGAAAATGCGGGGGTCGACACCAGCATGTGGTCGTCGCTGGTGCGGGTGGTAACCGTTCACGCCTGTCGGTCAGATTCGCTTATCCAGCGGTGTCGGCAGGT
>CAZTVU010000340.1:0-2272 GCA_964617025.1 uncultured Planctomycetales bacterium
GTCTGATAGGCGGCGTCCCGATGACGCCATTTCATTCGCCGAGGGCGAACCAATCTGCAACGGATGGAAATACGCTTCTCCTGCCACGGCGGCGCGCCATCGACGGCGTCAAGCCGCCGCCTCGCCGGCCGTCGCCGCCTCTCCCCCGCGTTCGGCCTTCTCCGCCATTGCCTTCAGGCCGCCCGCGATGCGACCGCCCGGCCCCACGAGGCAGCCGGCCAGCCGACGCCCCGGCGACGTGATCAGCATGACCAGCTCGCCGAGCGTCTCGCGCTTGTTCCGCCACGTGGCCACTTCCTCAACGGCGACAAGCTCCTGGTCTCCGTCGACGATCGCCTTCTTGAGCTTGAGGATCGGGAAGTCCTTGGCCGCCTTGACCAGGGCCTTCGCCACATCCACGATCGAGTCGCCGCCGGTCACCAGGGCGCACGGCCCGTCCAGGTAGTCGCCCAGCGCCTGAAGCGGCCCGCTCGCAAACGCCCGGCGCGCGAGGCGGTTCTTGACCACGTGCATCTCGATGCCCTGCGATCGCAAGGCGCCGCGAAGCTTGTGCGTCTTGATCGAATCCAGCCCGGTCAGCTCCACAACGCACGCGCTGGCCGTGCCCGCATACCTCTTCCGCAGCTCCTGCGTAATCAGGTCCTTGACCGGCTTGCTCATGTTCGGCTCTCACAAATCCGCCCGCGGCGGCTGATTCTCCTCAATCGACTTCCGTCGCTTCCCGTCGTTCAGGCGATCTCACACTGGACGCCCGGCGTCATCGTCGCGCTGATGACCACTTTCTTCACGTACTGGCCTTTCGCCGCCGCCGGCTTGACCTTGCGAATGTGGGCGACGAACGCCTCGATGTTCTCCTTCAGGGCGTCGGCGTCGAAGCTGATCTTGCCCACGACCGCGTGGACGTTGCCGCCCTCGTCGTTGCGGTACTCAACCTTTCCGGCCGCATACTCCTTGATCGCGGTCAGGATGTCCGGCGTCACCGTTCCGCTCTTGGGCGACGGCATCTTGCCCTGCGGCCCTAGGATGCGGCCGAGCTTGCCGACCTTGCCCATCAGCTGCGGATGCGCGATCGCCACGTCGAAGTCCGACCATCCGCCGGTGATCTTCGCGATCAGATCGTCCGCACCGGCCTCGACGGCGCCGGCGGCCTTGGCGGCCTCCACCATCTCCGGGGCACAGAACGCGATCACCCGCTTGGTGGCGCCGATGCCCCGCGGCAGCGAAACGCTCCCGCGGACCGCCTGATCGGCCTGCTTCGGGTCGATCCCCAGGTGCATCGCCACTTCCACCGTCTGGTCAAACCCCTTGCGGTTGCGGGCCCCCTTGTACTTGCGCCCCGCCTGCACCGCGCACATGTCCTTCAACCGGGCCACCGCCTGGTCCACCGGCAGGGGCCTGGAGAGATCCCCGCCCTTCTCCAGCATCTCACGATAACGTCTCGATCGTTGCGGCATGGTCACTGCCTCCCACTGCGTTCCGGCCCGTGGTCAGGCCATCCGTTTTCCGATGCCCGGCGCGATCCGCGGCCGGACGCGACTAGTCGACGACATCGATCCCCATGCTGCGGGCCGTCCCCATGATGATCCGGTCGGCGTGTTCGAGGTCGAATGCGTTGAGATCCTTCTTCTTGCGCTCGGCGATCTCGCGGATCTGCGCCCTCGTGACGGTCCCCACCTTCTCCTTGTTCGGGACGCCGCTGCCCTTGGCCACCTTCGCCGCCTCCTTCAACAGCACCGCCGCCGGCGGGCTCTTCACGATGAAGGTGAACGTCTTGTCCTTGTAAACCGTGATCTCGACCGGCACGATCATGCCGTTCAGCTTGGACGTCTGCGCGTTGAACTGCTGAACGAACTGCCCGATGTTCACGCCGTGCTGGCCCAGCGCCGGACCGATCGGCGGCGCGGGCGTCGCCTGGCCGCCGGGAGCCTGCAACTTGATGACCTGAATGATTTCCTTCGCCATGTTTCAACAACCTCTCACAGCCGCTCCAGCTGCCAGTACTCCACGTCGACCGGCGTCGATCGCCCGAAGATCGTCAGCAGCACGGTGACCATGCCCTTCTGCTCGTCCACGGCGTCGACCGTGCCCTCGAACCCCTCGAAGGACCCTTCCTTGATCTTCACGCGGTCGCCCTGCCGATAATTCAGGCCCGCCAGCGACTCCGGCGACTCGGGCTTGGCCGCGGCGATGAGCATCTTCTCGACGTCGACGTCCTTCATGCTCGTCGGCTTGCCGTCCGATCCGATGAAGTCGCCGACGCCCATCGTCTCCT
>CAZTVU010000340.1:2317-3380 GCA_964617025.1 uncultured Planctomycetales bacterium
CTCCGTGGCCATCTCCACGAAGACGTACCCGGGGTACAGCTTCCGTTCCACCACACGGGCCTGGCCGCCTCGCATCCTCTTCTCCTTCTGCGTCGGAACAAGGATGCGACCGATTCGATCGGTGAGATTCTCGATCTTCACCTTGCGGTCCAGTGCCTCGCGAACCTGGTCCTCCTTGTTCGAGGCCACGCGCAGGACGTACCATTTCATCCCCGGCCGGGTCGGCTCCGGCGCGTTGGACGCCTCGCCCGGCGGCGGCCCTTCGTGATTCGGGTCCTTCCTGTCGCTCATTGCGCGGTTCCGCCAAACAGGATCTTCAGCATGCCCGTGCCGATCTTCAGTACGCCGATCCAGTTGAAGAACATCATGAAGATCAGGTCCACGACGAACAGGATAAACCCCATGATGAGGACCGTGCCGATAACCACCTTGGTCGAGCCGATCACCTCGCGACGGCTGGACCAGCTCACCTTCTTCATCTCGCCCTCGGTCGCGACGAAGAAGTCGACCGCCCGGTGGTTGAGGCACAGGATCCAGTACAACACGAGCCCCACGCCGATCAACACGGCGACCGGGACGCCGTACTGGAGATAGAGCGTCCAGGGCTTCTGATCGTTTCGGAACAGGGCCATCGACTCGAAGGCGAAGTGCGCCCCCCACAGGATGAGCACGCCGAAGAAAACGCCCGAGCCGAGCCGGGTGTAATAGCCCTGCCCCGGCTTGTAGACCTCGAAGAACCCGCCCTGCCGGGCCGCCGCCTTCTCGGCATACCCGCCCGACCGGGAGACGCCCGCCGCGGACTGATCCGACTGGCGATCCTCGTCGCGCGACTCCATCGCCGCGTCCATGCCTTGGTCTCCTTGCCCGGGGCGCGCGTTGGCCACCGCGGTACCGGACGAGCCCTTCTTGTCGGCCTTCTCGCTACCCATGACCCTTCAACCCAGCTCCGCCGGACGCCGAATGCGCCGCCCGGCGCCGCACGCCGCATCCGCCCTCGCACAGCACAACCAGGAGCAGAGGGACTCGAACCCCCAACCGCCGGTTTTGGAAACCGGTGCTCTGG
>CAZTVU010000341.1:0-1963 GCA_964617025.1 uncultured Planctomycetales bacterium
GGGCGCCGGCCGCGGGCGAGGGAAACGTTCGGCTCGTGGGTGCGGCGCTCCTGACCCGGTACGCGGTCGCCGTCGAGGTGGGCGGTGTGCTGTTGCTGGTGGCGATGGTGGGTGCGATCTGGCTGGCGCGGCGGCCGGTCCCGCCGTTGCCGGGGGAGCCGGCCGGGATCGAGGCGCGGGCGCCCGGGCGGATCGGCCGCGAGGTGCCGCCGTTCTGACGGCCGATCGGGGCCGACGTGCGGGAGTGGCGTGGATGTCCGACATGCACGGCTACATGGTCCTCGGAGGGATATTGTTCGCGCTGGGCATCGTGGGGTTTCTGACGCGCCGCAACCTGATCGTCATGTTCCTCTCGACGGAGGTGATGTTCCAGGGCGTGCTGTTGAACGCCGTCGGATTCGGGCGATTTCACCGGCAGTTGGACGGACAGGCGTTTGCGATGTTTTTGCTGGTCATCGCGGCGGTGGAGGCGGCGCTGGCGCTGGGCCTGGTGGTGCTGTTGTATCGGCGAAAGGGAACGCTGGACGCCGAGGCATGGCGGGCGATGCAGGGCTGATGCGATGACGGTGACGTTCGCCGATTTCGGCATGCTGAAGGTCGCGCCGCTGATCCCGCTCGCGCCGCTTCTGGGGACGGCGGTCACGGCCGTGGCCGGCCCGCGCATCCTGCGCGGCGACAGCCATTGGCCGGTGCTGCTGGGCGTCCTCTTGGCGGTCGTGGCTAGCGCCGTGGTGGCCGGGGTCGTCGGCTACATGCCGGAATCGGCCCTGGAGAACACCTATCACCTTTACGAGTGGATCAGTCCGGGGCCCGGCGTCCGTTTCACCATCAACTTCTGCATCGACCCGCTGACGGCGGTGATGCTGGTGACGGTCTGCGCGGTGTCGCTTCTGGTGATCGTCTACTCGCGCGACTACATGCGGGAGCACGGCCGCCCCGAGCACGGGTACACGCGATACTTCGCGCTGATCGGACTGTTCGTCTTCTCGATGTGCGTGCTGGTTCTCGCGGGCAACTTCCTGCTGCTGTACCTCGGGTGGGAGGCCGTCGGCCTGTGCAGCTACCTGCTGATCGGCTTCTATTACGACCGCCCGGCCGCCGCGGCTGCCGCCAAGAAGGCCTTCATCGTCAACCGGATCGGCGACTTCGGCTTCGCGCTGGGCATCCTGTGCATCTACCTCTGGATTTCGCCGCACGTCGAGCCGGGAAGGAACCCGCTCGACTACGCGGCGGTCTTCGAGCACCTGCTGGAGCTGGAGGGCTGGCAGTGCACCACGATCGCGCTGCTGCTTTTCTGCGGGGCCGTCGGCAAGAGCGCCCAGCTTCCCCTCTACGTCTGGCTGCCCGATGCGATGGAGGGCCCGTCGCCCGTCTCGGCGCTCATCCACGCCGCCACGATGGTGACCGCCGGCGTATACATGGTTGCCCGATGCGGCGCCATCTTCGTCCGCTCGCCGGATGCCCTGGCCATCGTGGCGACCCTCGGGGCGGTGACCGCGCTGTACGCCGCCACGATCGCCGTTGCCCAGTACGACATGAAACGGATCCTCGCGTACTCGACCATCAGCCAGCTCGGCTACATGTTCCTGGGGTTGGGCGTGTGCGCGGCGGATTCGGCCGTCTTTCACCTGTTCACGCACGCGTTCTTCAAGGCCCTGCTGTTCCTCGGGGCCGGCAGCGTGATGCATGCGATGGGCGGCGTGATCGACGTCCGGCGGATCGGCGGCCTGCGCAAGGCGATGCCGGTCACCTACGTGACGTTCGTGATCGGCGGACTGGCGTTGGCGGGCTGCCCGCCGTTTGCCGGCTTCTTCAGCAAGGACGAGATCGTCCACGCGGCCTTTCGCGTCCATCCCGTGCTCGGGATGATCGGCATGGCCACCGCCGCTCTCACGGCGTTTTACACATTCCGCATGATATTCCTCGCGTTTCACGGACCGCAGCGGGCGCCCCAGGGGATCCA
>CAZTVU010000341.1:1991-3341 GCA_964617025.1 uncultured Planctomycetales bacterium
CGGGTGGATGCTCGTTCCGCTGTGCGTGCTGGCGGTCGGTGCGGCGGGGGCCGGGTTCGCCGGGGTGCGCCTCGATTACACGGGGTTTCTCCGCCTGCTCGAACCCCACGGGGCGATCCATGCGTTCCTGCACCCCACGTTTCGCGAGACCTTTGCCGCCGTGCCCATCGTCGAGCTGAGCGACGGGGAGCACGGGCGCCTGCTCCTCTACGTGTCGGCAGCCGTGGCGATCCTGGGCATCGCCGCCGCGTATGTGCTGTATGTCCGGCGGCGGTCGTGGGCCGACGCCGTGGTAAACACCTTTCCCGACATCCATCAGCTCGTCCACGACAAGTATTACGTCGACGAGCTGTACGAGACGGCCGTGGTGGAACCCGCGCGGCGGGCCGGCCATCTGTTCTTCCGGATCGACAATCTGTTGATTGACGGAACGTTGTGGATCGTGGCGACGGTGCCCCGGGTGGCGGGGTTCCTGCTGCGGGGGCTTCAGGGCGGGGCGTTGCAGGGCCACGCCCTGACGATGACTCTCGGCATCGTGCTGATCCTGGTGATCGTGATGCTGGCCCGGTGACGGCATGGACGCACTGCTCCAACGCTGGCTTCTGACGATCGTCATCTTCGCCCCGCTGGCGGGTGCGCTGATGATCGGCGCCATGCACGCGCGCTCCCACGCGCAGATCCGCCGGGCCGCGCTCTTCGCCTCGCTGGCGACGCTGGGGTTTGCCGTGGCGGCGCTGCGGCTGTTCCAGCTTGCCGACGATGCCGCCGGCCGGCCGGCGTGGCAGACCGGGCGCGTCGCGCTTGAGACGAATCTTCCGTGGATCGGCGGGGGAGGCGGGCTGCCGCGGGTGGACCTGGCGTATCACGTGGGCATCGACGGCGTGAGCGTCTGGCTCGTGGCGATGACGGCGCTGCTGGCGCCGCTGGCGATCGCGGCGAGCTTCTCCGGCATTCGGGACCGCGTCAAGGAATACTACCTGCTGATGCTGCTTCTCGAGACGGGGATGCTTGGGGTGTTCTGCGCCCGCGATCTGCTGCTGTTCTACATCTTTTTCGAGTTCACGCTGGTGCCGTTGTTCTTCCTGATCGGCATCTGGGGCGGTCCCGAGAAGCGCCGCGCGGCGGCGAAGTTCTTCGTGTACACGCTCACGGGCAGCATGCTCACGTTTGCCGGGGTGCTGTTCCTGGCCTACCAGGGCTATTGCACGCCGGGGATCGGGCGATTCACGTTTGACATGCAGACGCTGTGCCGCGTCGGGCGCGAACTCGACCCGGCGACGCAACGGTGGCTGTTCCTGGCGCTGGCGGCGGGCTTCGCGATCAAGGTGCCACTGTTTCCGTTCCACACCT
>CAZTVU010000342.1:0-267 GCA_964617025.1 uncultured Planctomycetales bacterium
CGGCGCGGCGGGCGGCGGGGGAGGCGGGGGCGGCGGCGGCAGGTCGGGCCCCTTGGCCAGGACCGGCTGGCTCGCAACGCGGGGAGCAGGCTCCGTGTACGGCTCAAAGAGCCTCTTTTCGGCGATCGCCATGTACGCCTTCACATCGTCGAAAGCGGTCCGCACGACGTTCTTGCGGTTTGACTCGTCCGTCGGCGCCGTTGTGGCCCGCGGGGCCAGCTTTTGCGGCGGCAGGACGATGGTCTCGCCCTTCAGCGACAGGCGAAG
>CAZTVU010000342.1:277-3329 GCA_964617025.1 uncultured Planctomycetales bacterium
CTGTCCTTTCCGCTGACGGGGGAGAGGGTGATCGTCCGCACCCGGGTGATGAACGGGAGGTTGTACAGATCGTACAGAAACGACACGACCTCCCTGAGCCGGGCGTCGGCGTCGAGATTGAACACCAGCGCATAATACGCATTCTGCACGTTGCTGGGCGCGGTCGGCCGCACGGCCACCTTCTGCAGCCCGTGCCGGCCGGCCAGTTCGCCCAACTCGCCGACCAGTTTCGTGCTGGCGACGGAAACGTCGGAGGAGAGCGTCTCGGCCGAAAGGGTCTCCCACAGATGGCGCTGGCTGACGGCCAGCACCCGCTGCGTGCGGATGTCGTTGAGCTTGGCCTGTTTGGCGGCAATCTCCCGGTCCATCCTTTGGATGCGTTCGATGATCTGCTCGCGGACGACCTTGGAGCCGACGCCGGCCAGCAGCGTCCCGACCACCAGGAACAGGAGGAGCTTTTCGCGGCGATTCATGGTTCGTCTTGGGACCTCCGCGTTGCCGGTCACCTCCGGCCGCCGGTCTTGCGCGTCGCCGGCTTGGGGACAAGGGCCTCGATCTGAATCCGGATGTCCGTCTGCAACTGGTACTTCGGATCCTTGGCGGGCGTCCGGGCCCCCGGCGTGATCACGTAGCGCCGCGCATCCTTCTCCGTCTTCAGGTTGTGCAGCGACTCGCAGAACTCGTCGAGGACCTTGCCGCTCGTCGCCATGACCCGCAGGACGATCGTTCCGTCCTCCGTCGTTCGAAGCTCGCTGAGGTACGCGCCCTTGGTGATCGGCATCGCCTCCGACAGGATGCGAAACTCGTCAAGCCACACGATCCGCTTCTTGCGCCACTCGTCCGCCAGCGTGACCTTGGCGGTGAAGTCGCGGATCTCGTCGAGCTCCTTGGTGGCGGCGGCCAGCTTCGCGTTCAGATCCCGGATCTTCACCGATCGTTCGTGGATGCGCATGCCCACGGCGACCCCGGCGGACAGAAACAGCAGCGCGACCAGCGTGGCCACGACCGGCACGCGGCGAAGCTTCTCCCGCCGCACGTCGACCGGCTTCTTGGGGTTGAGGAAGTCGAAATGGGCCGTGCCCGTGCGGACCTGCCCCCAGGCCAGCCCCAGCACCGCGCCGAATCCGCTCCATCCGACCGAGACGCGCCGCCCCAGGCTCCGCACGAAGCCCTCCGCCGGCCGGTAGATCGACGTCGGTGCCTCGAATCGCTTCGCCATCGCCTCGGCAAGCTCGTTTTCGACGCCGCACGAGCCCGCGACGATCATGCGGTCGATCGCGGCACCGGGGTCCGACGCCCGGTACGCCGCCAGCGTTCGCGTCACCTCGACGAGCAGCTCGTCGACGGAGGAGGCGGCCCGCTCGCCCGTGTCCAGGAACGGAATGACGGCCGCATCCGAGGCGGCGGCCGGTGCGCCGGGCGCGGCCGAGCCGCCCGCCGCCCTCACGGTCACGGCGGCGGCGCGCGAGAAGACCAGGCGCCCGTCGCGAAGGATGTCGATCTCGGTCATCACCGGCCCGACATCGACGAGGACGATCCGGCCCTTGCAATGGGCGTCGTCCTGGGTCAGGGCGACCATGTTGGCATACGGGCGCAGGCCCAGGCGGTCGAGCGTCAGGCCCGCGGCCTCCGCGACCGCCTTGTAGTGCTCGACGACGTGATTGCGGACGGCGGCGACGAGGATCTCAATGCTTCCGCGGTCTCCGCCCTCCCGGTGCAGGATGGCAAAATCGACCGCGGCCTGGTCCAGCCCGAACGGAAGCTCCTTGCCCACCTGAAAGCGGACCATGCTGGCCAGTTCGCTATCCGCGGTGGGGGGCAGGGTGAGCGGGTTGAGGACGGCGTCCTGACGCGGAACGACCATGACGGCGCGATCGCCGCGCAGGCCCTGGGAGCGCAGGGCGGAGCGGAGGAACTCGCCGAACGAATCGGCCCGCGTCACCTCGACATCCGGCGGAACGGAAATCTCCCCCACGCCGAGGACGCGCACGCCCCCCTTGCCGACGGTCGCCTGCACGACGCGCAGCGTGCGGGGGTCCCAGTCCAGGCAAAGGACGCGACGACCGCTAATTCCCGCCAGAAGTCCCATACTGCCACTCGTCTTCCCACAGCGGATACCCGGGGCCCAGCGAGCTGATGTCGCGCCAGTACAGGACCTGGTCGACCTGCCGGACCATCCGGATCACCACCTGGAGCCGCTTGAACACCTTTTCGTGGTCGGCGAAACCGATCGACTCGACCGTGAACTCCTGCGACCGGGCGGTGACGTACGGAAGGATCTCCGCGAACTTCTCGCGGGAGACCGCATCCCGCATCACCAGCCAGGCGGGGGTCTTTTTCGATTCCTCATCCAGCGTGAGCCGCGTCGCCAGGATCGTATCGACATCCTGCTCCGTCAATCCCGGCAGCGTCATCAGCACCTCGCGCGAGGCGGTGTTCACGTTGATCAGCCCCTGCCGGATCTTGCCCGTCGTCAGCCGGTCGAGGATGAAGGGCATGTCGGACGGCTCGACCGGCGTGGGGATCTCCTCCACGGCCTCCTCATCCTCCGCGTCCGACGGCTGCGTCTCAGGCCCTTCGTCCCCCTCGGAGGGCGGCGGCATGTCGCCGGGGGCCTGCGGCTCCTCCTTCTGGTCGGAGGGAGGTTCATTCTCGCCTCTCGGGGAATCCGGCGGGATCTGGGGATCGCGCCCCGATCCCCGCGGGCCGCGCCCCTGACCCGGTTCACCGCGGTCGGCCGGACGATCCGTCGGCTGATCGCCGATGTCGTCCGGGTTCCGGCCGCCGGTCAGGTCTTCCACCGTGGGCACGCGCTGGCCGCCGCGGATCTCCTGCTGTCGACGGCCGATCTTGTCGTCACCCCCCTCGCCGGTCAGGTCCTCGACCCTCGGCACGCGCTGGTCGCCGCGCATCTCGCCGCCGCCTCCGCCACGACCGCCGGGCTGACGACCCCGCCCCGCTCCCCGGTCGCCGGTTCGATCGGAGCCGCGCTCCCCGCCGCCGCCCGCTTCACGACCGGAGCCCCGACCGCCGCCGTCCGGCTGCCGCCGCT
>CAZTVU010000343.1:0-3281 GCA_964617025.1 uncultured Planctomycetales bacterium
TCCCCGGCGGCCGAAAGAGGCCCGGGTTCCCGGCGCCCGCAAGACCGAGGATACGGAGGAGAGTTCGCCGATCGGCCAGGGCACCTCCGGGGGTGGGGCGGCGTCCGCCGTGCAGAACAACTGGTCGCAGCGCGAGCAGACCGCCGAGGGCGATCGCGACGAGGACGACAGTGACGAACTCATCGACGACGAGACCGATTCGAGCAAGCAGCGCGGGGGTATCCAGCCCTCCCTGAAGGACCGCAACGAGTCGCCCAGCCGCGAGCTGGGCATCAGCGGCGAGGAGGGGCCGCCCGGCGCCGGGCGCGGCGGGCCGACGCCGCCGAAGAAATCGCGCGGCACGGCGTCGCTGGTGCTCGGCGTGCCGGTCCCCGATTTCGTGAAGGGGCGCCTCGGGCCGGGCATGACCAAGATCACCCACGAGCGGGTGGAGCCGACGCCGATTCCCGGCGATCCGACGAGGGCCGCCGAGGCCGCGCCGCGTTCGCTGCCGGAGGCGCCGTCGTCGCGATTCGACGTGCCGACCGCGTTCGCCCGCCTCGTGCGGGACTATCTGGTCGCGCTTCACTCGGCCGATCAGCGGACATTCTCGCCGGACCGGCCGCCGACCGGCGGCGCCGGGGTCCCCGAACCGTCAAAGGAGCCACGAGAGCCATGACAATGTCACCGAACCCGCCGCTCGACGCCCGCGAGGCCGAGGGCCAGGCCCAGCGTTTTCGGGAGGTCTTCGACCGCCTGAAGAAGGAGGTCCACAAGATCTTCGTCGGCCACGACGAGCTCGTGGAGCACGTCCTGGCCGTGCTGCTGTCCGACGGGCACGTGCTGCTCGAGGGCGTGCCGGGGCTGGGCAAGACGCTGCTGGCGCGGACGCTGGCGTCGGCGCTGCGGCTGTCGTTCTCTCGCGTGCAGTTCACGCCGGACCTGATGCCGGCGGACATCGTGGGTACGATGATGCTGTACGAGAAGGAGGGCGGCGGGCACGAGCTGCGGTTCGCCGAAGGGCCGCTCATGGCGAACTTCATCCTGGCCGACGAGATCAACCGCGCAACGCCCAAGACGCAGTCGGCCCTGCTGGAGGCGATGCAGGAGCGCCAGGTGTCGGTGTCGCGCCGGACCATGCGCCTGCCGGAGCCGTTCGTCGTGATGGCGACGCAGAACCCGATCGAGCAGGAGGGCACCTATCCGCTGCCCGAGGCGCAGCTCGACCGTTTCATGGTCAAGCTGCTCGTCGGCTACCCGCAGGAGCGGGAGTATCACGACATCCTGCAGCGGACCACGGACGTCGAGATGCCGGCGGTGGAGCCCGTCTCCACCGGCGAGGAGATCCTCGCCATGCGGCGGATCAGCCGGAGCGTCGCCGTCACCGACCAGGTCCGCGGCTATGCGATCCGCCTCGTGATGGCGACACAGCCGCACTCGCTGTACGCGCCGGCGGCCGTGAACACGAACGTCGCACTGGGCTCGAGCCCGCGCGGGGCGCAGGGGCTGCTGCTGCTCGGCAAGGTGCGGGCGATCCTCGGCGGGCGGTTCGCCGTCTCCTGCCAGGACATTCGGGATGTGGCGCTGCCCGTGCTGCGGCATCGCATTCTGCTGAACTTCGAGGGGCAGTCGGAGCGGGTCAACCCGGACGACCTCGTCCGGGCCGCGATCAGCTCCGTCAGCGAGCTTTCGAGCTGAGGTCATGGGAACGCTGTTCAGCCAGGAATTCGTTCGAGCGATCGAGCCGCTTCGCATCGTCGCGCGGCAGGTGCCGGCGGGCGGCCGGCACGCCGAGCACCGCTCGCGCGACCTGGGCGGCGGGATGGAGTTCCGCGACTTCCGCTCGTATGCCCCCGGCGACGACCTGCGGCGGGTGGACTGGAACATCTACCGTCGGAGCGGGCGGCTCTTCCTGCGGCTGTTCGAGGAGACGGAGACGCTGCCGATCTACGTGCTGCTCGACTGCAGCGACTCGATGTTCTTCGAGAGCCCGCCGCGTGCGGACGCCGCCCGCCAGATGGCCGCGGTGATCGGGGCGGTCGGCCTCAACCAGCACGACCGAACGGGGATCTACCCCTTTGGGGCGGATCTGGTCCGGCCGCTGCCGTCGATCGGCGGGCGGCAGGGCCTGCCGCGGATGCTGACGTACCTGGAGCAGCTTGCGCCGTCGGGGCGGACCGATCTCGAGCGGTCGCTTCGACGATTCGCGGCCCTGCGGCTTCGCGGCGGTCTGGCGGTGGTGATCAGCGACCTGTTCGATCACCGCGGGGTCCGGTCGGTGCTCGCCGGCCTGCGCGCCCTGCGCCACCGGCTGCTGGTGATTCAGGTGGCGAGGGACGCGGACGCCTCGCCGTCGCTGCGGGGTGAGCTGCGGCTCGTGGACTGCGAAGCGGACATCGGCGTTGACGTGACGATCACCGAGCGCGGGATTGAGCAGTATCGCCGGACGTACCGGGAGTATTTCGACGAACTCCTGCGCTACGCGGCCCGGCGCCGGGCGGCCTGGCTCCGCCTCGACGCCGACCAGCCGGTGCTGAAGCAGGTGGGCGGGTTGTTTGTGGATGGAGTGTTTGTGACGTGAAGCCGTGGAGGAGAAAGTGGAAAAATGAGAAACTGGAAAAGTGAGAAACGATCCGATGCGACGGCCTTCGCACTTTCCCGCTTTTTCACTTTCTCTCAACGGCGGTTTTCACGATAGGGCATCGGAGATCCCGAAGGTTTCATGCAACTGACCGGTTTTCCACTCGGGTCCGTCCTCGCGCTGATTGCGGCGTGCGCGGCGTTGCTGGCGCTGTTGCACCTGCTGCGGGTGCGGCCGAGGGAGGTCCGCGTCGTCACGGCGATGTTCTGGGTCCATGCCGTCGAACGGACCCGCGCCCGGACGCTGCTGGAGCGATTCCGCCATCCGTGGACCTACGCCCTGCTGCTGCTGCTGTGCACGCTGCTGGCGGTCGCGCTCGGGCGCCCGCGTCGGACCGGGGAGCCGCCCGACCGCATCTGGGAGGTCGTCGTCGTCGACGCCGGCGCGTCGATGAAGGCGGCGAGGCCGGGCGAGGCCCGGACGTTCTTTGATGAGGCCCGCGAGGCCGCCGGCGATGTGCTGGCCCGCTTGTCGTCGGACGATCGCGCGGCGGTGATCGTCGCCGCCCCCTGGCCGCGGCTGATCCACGGGTTCGACGATCCGCGGCCGCTGGCCGTCGCTCGGCTCGGCGGCACCGCTTGCGCGGCGGCCCCGGCCGCGCTGGAGGAGGCCGTCCGGCTGGCCCGATCGTTGCTGCACGGCCGGAACAACGCACACATCA
>CAZTVU010000344.1:0-3279 GCA_964617025.1 uncultured Planctomycetales bacterium
CACATGTGTCGGCATCCGGAACGCAATTACATTACTTTTACAGGAATCAATAGTGTAATCGACCCCGGCCTGCGATCAATCCGCAACGAATTGATGCGCGGATTGATCCGCGCAACGAGTGTAATCGACCCCGGCCTGCGATCAATCCGCGAAACCCCTGCGCGGGGGGGGGGGGGGCGAAGGGCTTCTAAAGCGTTGGCTGTTGCAGTCCTACAGTGGCCGCGGTAGAGAGGCGATGATGATGCGATCTGTGACGATCGGCGGCCGCAGCGGCCCGCCGGGCTCGGCCCGCGTGACGGACCGCACCCGCCCGGTGGTCGTCGACACGATCGTCCGCCTGCGGGCCTTCGACGTGCGCCCGGGCCGAGCGCTGGCGGCGGTGGAGGTGGAGGCTGTCGCCAACGACGTGGTGTTCGGCATCATGGGGGCGACGGTGCGGAGGGGGAGAAAAGGGGTTTGGGGTATAGGGTTTTGGGGTGCAGGTTCCGGGTGTCGAGATGACGGACCAACGGAATAACGGATCACCCCGAGTAACCGAGCAACCGAGTAACGGAGTAACCGACTAACCGAGCAAGCTCAGCCCGGAATTACGGACTAACGGAACAACGGAAGAACGAATCTCCCGAGCAAGCGAGTAACCGACGAACCGAGTAACCGAGTAACGGAGCAATCCCATGCCCAAGCCCAAGATCCTGATCGGCATCAACATGGAGTACGTGCGGCACGACGACAAGCCCTTCGAGTGGGGCGTGGCGAAGGCCGCGGAGCTCGGCTTCAAGTTCATCGAGCCGATGGTCCACTGGGGCCGCGAGCTCATGAGCGAGGCCGGCTACTTCCACACGCAGAGCATGTTCGACGACCCGATGGACGTGCGCGACCTGTGCCGCCGGTACAAGGTGCGGTGCTCGAGCATCAGCGCGCACACGCCGCTGGCCCGGCCGGACGTCAGCGTGCTGTATCTCACCTCGGCGATCCGCTACGCCGCCGAGCTCGGCGCCCCCATCGTCAATACGGACGAGGGCATGAAACCCGACTTCACCGACGCCGAGACCGACCACGTCCTGATGAAGTACACGCTGACCAAGGCCGTCCGCGCCGCCGAGCACCGCGGCATCCTCATCGGCCTCGAGCAGCACCAGATCTACAGCCGCCGGCCCCAGGGCCTCGACCGCATCTACGGCCTCGTGAAGTCGCCGGTGCTGGGGATCAACTTCGACACCGGGAACGCCTACCTGGCCGGCCAGGACCCGTACAGGTGGCTCGACCGCGTCGGCGCCCGGCTGATCCACGTGCACGCCAAGGACATCAGCATCGAGCACAGCCGCAAGGAGCGCGGCAAGGTGACGGGCACGCCCGTCGGCTGCGCGTGCGGCGCCGGCGTGATCGACTGGAAGGAGATCATCCGCATCATCCGCAAGCACGCCCGGCGGCCCATCTGCCTCAGCGTCGAGTGCGGCACGGTCGACCAGGCGGCGGCGAGCCTGGACCACCTCAAGGGGCTGGTGTGACGGCGGGAAGTCGGGGTTTGGGGTCTGGGGTTTAGGGTTTGGGGAGCCCCCAAACCCAAAACCCTAAACCCTTGAACCCCGAACCATTAGTCCCTCCCCTGACCCTCGGCCCGACGTTGCCGTATGCGGCGCCGGGGTGTGCTGCGAGCCTCGGGCGGTACGCGGGTGCGATCGCTACAGGTTCAGGCGGAGGTGGTAGCGGTCGTGGTCGTTCTCGACGGTGCAGGGGCAGCCGAACGCCTCGCCGAGCGTGACCGGCGTCAGGACCTCGGCCTTCGGCCCGGCGGCCAGGACGCGCCCGTTTCGCAGCACGAGGACGTCGCTGACCCACGGGCCGATCTCCTCGATGTGGTGCGTGACGAGGATCATGCCGGGGGCCTCGGGCCGGGCGGCGAGGCGCCCGAGGTCGCGCAGGAACGACTCGCGGGCCATCGGGTCGAGCCCGGCACACGGCTCATCCAGGATCAGCAGCCGCGGCCGGTTCACCAGGGCGCGGGCGATCACGACGCGCTGCCGCTCGCCCTGCGAGAGCGTCGCGTAGCTCTGCCGGGCGGCGCTTTCGCAGCCGAGCGACCGGAGCGCCTCGGCCGCGCGGTCAAACTCCGCCGGCGAGAAGTCGCGATAGAGCCCCAGCGACGCCTCAATCCCCGAGGCCGCGATCTCGATGGCCGTATCGCGCTCGGGCAGGCCCTGCTGGAGGGCCGAGCTGACCCACCCGATCCGCTTGCGCAGCTCCGGGATGTTGCATTGCCCGAACGGCTCGCCGAGCACCTCCACCGACCCGTCGGTCACCCACTCGTAGCCGGTGATGATCTTGAGAAGCGTCGTCTTGCCCGCGCCGTTGGGCCCGAGCAGCGCCCAGTGCCGCCCGTGCTCGATCGTCCAGCTCACGCCCGAGAGGATCTCGCGGCGGCCGCGGCGAACGCTGACGTTGTCGAGCCGCAGCAGCGTCATGCGTCACGGGGCGGGCGAGTCGCCGGGGAAGAACAGGTCGCCGTCGTCGATGTCGGGGATGCCGATCACCAGCACCCGCATGCGCCCGCGGGCCCCGTGGACGACGCCGGGCGGGATGTGCACGAGCGAACCCCTCTTCACCGGATGTTCCACGCCGTCGAGCCGCACGGCCCCTTCGCCGTCCAGCACGTAGTAGATCTCCGTGCCGCGCCGGTGGTAGTGCTCGCGGGCGCCTTCGATGTCAACGGCGTGGACCCAGGCCGCCACGCCGAGGTCGCGGTCCTCGCGGCTGATCAGGCGGTATCGCCAGCCGCAGGTGCTGCGCTCGCGCGGCACGTCGGCCTCATGACGGACGAGACAGTTTGCAGGTCGGGCAGGATCCATCCGAGGCCTCCGTCGCCGGGGTCGGGGGTTTGAGGGTTCAGGGTTTAAGGGTTTAGGGTTTGCGGATCCGCCCAAACCCTCAAACCCTATACCCCAAACCCTTCCCCTCACCCCAACCGCTGCATCACCGCCAGCACGATCACGCCCAGCACGATCCGATAGATCGCGAACGGGCGGAACTTGTGCGTCTGGATGTACCGCATGAAGGCCGCGATCACGATCCAGGCGACAAGGAACGAGACGACGAACCCGACGGCCAGGAGAAGGACCTGCTCGCCGTGCACCTCGTGCCGGTGCTTGAGGAGAGAGTAACCGCCGGCGGCGAACATCGTCGGGATGGCGAGGAAGAACGAGAATTCCGCTGCGGCGGCGGGGGAGAGGCCGATGACGAGCCCGCCCATGATCGTCGCCGCGGAGCGGGATATACCCGGCC
>CAZTVU010000345.1:0-1401 GCA_964617025.1 uncultured Planctomycetales bacterium
CGGCATCTCCGCGCGGGTGCGCCGGTAGAGGATCTCCACGTCAGCGCCCAGCCGCACGGCCGTGCGGGCCGCATCGATGGCCGAGTTGCCGCCGCCCACCACCATCACCCGGGACCCCACGTCCACGCGCTGCCCGCGCGCAACAGCACCCAGGAAATCCACGGCTGAAAGCACACCCGGCAGATCCTCGCCTTCCACCATCATGGAGGAACTCTCCTGCGCGCCCAGCGCCAGGAACACGGCGTCATGGGAAGCCTGCAGGTCCTGCAGCGCGAAATCGCGCCCCATCATCCGCCCATAATGGAATTCCACGCCCAGCCGCCCGATGATTTCCACCTCCGCGTCGATGACCGCGTGCGGCAGGCGGTACGCCGGGATGCCGTAGCGCAGCATGCCTCCCGGCGCCTCGTGCGCATCGTAGACGTCCACGTCATGCCCGAAGAGCCGCAGGAAATACGCGGCATTGAGCCCGGCCGGCCCCGCGCCCACCACGGCCACCTTCTTTCCCGTGGGTGCCCGGCGCGGCTCGGGTACGTAGCGTTCCGGCAGCGCCATGTCGGCATCGGCCGCCGCGCGCTTGAGCCGCATGATGGAAATGGCTTCGTCGACCCGGCTGCGCCGGCAATTGGACTCACACGGGGCCGGGCACACGCGCCCTAGGCATCCCGGAAGCGCCAGGGAATCCTTGATGATAGCCAGCGCGCGCACCGGCTCTCCCTGCCTGAGCGCCTGAATGAAACCCGGAATGTCCACGCCCGTGGGGCAGTTTTCGTGGCACGGACCGAAACAGTCGCCGATGTGGTCCGAGAACATCAGTTCCAGCGCGGCCTTGCGCGCCTGACGGATTTCCTCGGTCTGCGTGTGCACGACCATGCCGTCGGTCGCCGGCGTGGAGCACGAGGGCACCAGGTTGCCGCGCCCGCCCTCGATGCGCACCACGCACATGAAACACGAACCGAATGGCTCCAAGTGTTCCATAAAGCAAAACGTCGGTATGTCGATGCCCAATTGGCGGGCCGCCTGTAGCACCGTGCTGCCTTCCGGCACCGTGATTTTCCGTCCGTCGATGGTGAGGGTAATGGTTTTCTCCACGAAAGCCTCCCTTTGCCGCTAGCGCGTATGCACCGCGCCGAACCTGCACACCTCGCGGCAAACGCCGCAACGCGTGCATTTCTTTTCGTCGATGACATAGGAACCCTTCTGCCCGCGCACGCCGGCAATCGCCTGCACGGGACAGTTGGAAGCGCATACATCGCAGCCGGTGCAGGCCGCCGGGTCGATAAAAAACGTGGTAAGCGCCTTACACACACCCGCCGGACAGCGCTTCTCGAGAATGTGTGCTTCGTACTCGTGCCGGAAGTAGCGTAGCGTAGTGAGCACCGGGTTGGGCGCCGTCTGGCC
>CAZTVU010000345.1:1469-2254 GCA_964617025.1 uncultured Planctomycetales bacterium
AGTTCCAGCATGCGCGTGGTACCGATGCGGCAGAACGTGCATTTTCCGCAACTCTCGTTGCGCGTGAAGTTCAGGAAAAAGCGCGCCACGTCCACCATGCAGGTGGTTTCATCCATCACCACGAGCCCGCCCGAACCCATGATGGCCCCCGTACGGTTGACCTCGTCGTAGTCGATGCGCGTGTCGAACAGGTCCGCCGGAATGCAGCCGCCCGAGGGTCCGCCCATCTGCACGGCCTTGATGGCGCGCCCCGTGGACGAGCCGCCGGCCACGTCCTCCACGATCTCGCGGATGGTGATGCCCATGGGCACCTCGGCCAGCCCGCCGCGCCTGATCTTCCCCGCCAGCGCGAACACCTTGGTGCCGCGGCTCTTCTCCGTGCCCACCGACGCGAACGCCGCGCCGCCGTTGAGCAGGATCCACGGCACGTTGGCGTACGTCTCCACGTTGTTGATGTTGGTGGGCAGCCCCCAGAGCCCCTTCTGCGCCGGAAACGGCGGACGCGGACGCGGCATGCCGCGCTTGCCCTCGATGGAAGCCAGAAGTGCCGTCTCCTCACCGCACACGAAGGCGCCGGCGCCCTCCTTGACCTTGATGTCGAAGGAAAATCCGCTTCCCAGAATGTTTTCGCCCAAAAATCCGGCCGCACGCGCCTGTGCAATGGCGATGTTCAAGCGCTTGACTGCCAGCGGGTATTCCGCGCGGCAGTAGATATAGCCGGACGAAGCGCCGATGGTGGCGGCCGCCACGGCCATGCCCTCGATGACCGAATGGGGATCGCTCTC
>CAZTVU010000345.1:2269-3255 GCA_964617025.1 uncultured Planctomycetales bacterium
CGGTCCATGAATGCGCCTGGATCGCCCTCGTCGGCATTGCACACGACAATTTTTGTCGCACCCGGCGCCTTGCGTGCAAATTCCCACTTGAGTCCCGTAGGAAAGCCCGCGCCGCCGCGCCCGCGCAGGCCGCTGGCTTTCATTTCGGCGAGCACCCAGTCGGGCCCCTTCTCGAATGCCTTGGGAAGTGCTTTCCATCCGCCGGAAGCTTGGTAGGCCGCGATGTCCTCGGGATCGATCACGCCGCAGTTGCGAAGCACGATGCGTCGCTGCTTGGCCAGGAAAGCGGCCGCCGGCGAATCCGCCTCGCGTTCGCGCAGTCGGAAACGCTCCACGGGTACCTGCTTCTTCAAATGGCTCTCGAAGACCTGATCCACTTTTTTGGGCGTCATCTCGCCGTAGAGCACGCTGCCTTCGGGCCCGTGCACCTCCACCAGCGGCTCGCGGTGGCACATGCCGTTGCAGCCGGTGATCTCCAGTTGCGCATCCCAATCTTCGGACTCGATCTTCCGGCGGACGTGGGCAAGCACCTCTTGGGCGCCGGCGGCGATCCCGCAGGAACCGAGTCCCACCACCACACGGTACGTCTTGGACGCATTCTGGGTCGTCATGGCGTTTCCTCCTTCCGTGTGCGGGCTCGGTGGGCCGAGAGCGTATCCACGAGTTTCCTGGGCGTCATCTTGCCCAGAATGTCGTCGCCGAAGACCACCACGGGCGCGAGGCTACAGCAACCCACGCAGGCCACGGACTCGATTGTGTAGCGCAAATCCGGCGTGGTGCCCTTGTCGGGAATGCCCAACTGGTTCTCGAGCGTCTCCGTGAGCGTGTCGGCGCCGCCCACGTGGCAGGCCGTGCCGTGGCAGACCTTGATGATGGTCTCGCCCACAGGCACCAGGCGGAACTGCGAATAAAACGTGGCCACGCCATACAGTTGGCTGGGGGTGATCTCCGAATGCGCGCAGACGTATTCGAGCGCATCCAGCGGC
>CAZTVU010000346.1:0-3165 GCA_964617025.1 uncultured Planctomycetales bacterium
GGCCCGGGGGGATGAGGGGGCGGCGCCCGGGCCCGCCGCCCCGCCGCAGGTGTTGGCTTCGCGCGAGCTGGCCGCCCTCGTGCGGTCGGCCATGGCCGATCTCCCGGCGGACTATCAGGTCCTGCTGACGGCCAAGTACATGGAGGGCGCATCCGCCGAGCAGATCGCCGCCGACCTGGGCGACACCGTGTCGGCCGTGCGGTCGAGGCTGGCGCGGGCCCGGCGCGCGTTCCGCGAGGTGTTCGAGAGGACCACGCTCCCGGCGCCGGGTCCCGAGGAGGTGCGGCGATGAGCCCGCACGACGACGACCGGATCGATCAGCGTATGTCTCGTTTTCTGTCCGCGGCCGGGAACGGCGGCACGCCTCCCGACGAGGCGTTCCTCGCCCGGCTGCGCGAACAATCCGCAGAGGCATTCATGGCCGCATCGGCCCAGGGGCCGGCGCGGTCCAGGAGATATCGAATCATGCATTCCCGAACAATCAAGTTTCTCATCCCCGCCGCCGTCGCGGCGGCCGTCGTGGGCGTGGTCGGCTTCTGGCCGGGCGGCAAGGGCGGCGGCGTGGTGCTGGCGGAGGTGGTCCGGCGCCTCCGCTCCGCGCACACGGTCACCTGCCGGACGGACTTCCACGTCAAGGGCGAGGTCATCGGCACCGCCGAGTACATGTTCATGGGCGACCACCTCACGCGCGTCGCCACGCCGGACGGGCTGGTCTGCATCATGGACGGCTCGTCGGGGCGCGGGATCATCCTCGACGCCCGGCGGAAGACGGCGGCGGCGTTCGAGGGGATTCCCCACCGCTTCGATTTCTACAAGGCACTCATGGAGTTCCGCGACGGCGCGGAGACGCCGCTGGGCCGCCGGCAGATCGACGGCCGCGAAGCCGTCGGCTTCCTGCTGGGCCCCAAGGCCGGCTCGGTATCGATCTGGGTCGATGCCCGGACGCAGCTTCCGGTCCGGATGGAGCAGAAGACCGCCGGCCCCGACGGCGCGGAGCAGATCGTGATCGCCAGGGACTTCGTCCTGGACGCCCCGCTCGATCCTTCGCTGTTCAGCCTGGCCGTGCCCGAGGGCTACGTCGAGGGGCGCGTCCGGCTGCCCGCGGTCGAGCAGAAGCTCCAGGGCAAGACCGGTGGAGAGGGGGACGCCGCAGAGGAAGGCCGCTACGTGTCGGCCGCCGATCGCGCGAAGGAGCTGGGGCTGCGGATGCGCTCGGCCACCGCACTGCGGAAGATCCTCGTGGCCTGCCTGCGGTACGCCGCCGAGCACGGCGGCCAGTGGCCCGACGACCTGCGCTCGCTGGAGGGTCACGGCATCGATGCCGCCGACCTCGTCAACCCGCGGCGGCCGGACAACGCCTCCGGCTGGGTGTACCGGCGGCCGGCGGCCCCGGCGAACGGGCTCGGCAACGCGCCCGGCACCGTAGTGGTCCATGAGGAGCTCGACCCCTGGAACGAGGGCGTCAACGTCGGCTTCGCGGACGGCCACGTCGAGTTCGTCAAGGACCGCAAGCGCCTGGACACGCTTCTGAAGCAGTAGCCGGCATACCGACGACGCGAGCCTGGAGGTGGGCGGCTCTGCCCCGACGTGGATCGAGGCAGGACCGCCCATCGGCCGATGCGACGGCGGACGCCGCCCTGACGGGCAAGAACGTCGGCGATCGGCACGGGGGATTGAAACGGGTCAGTGCGTTCGGGACAATGGAGATGAGGGGCTCATCCGATTGCGGAGCGAGGAGGCGGACGGTGGTGAAAGCAGTTCTTCGATTAGCGATCATAGTCGTCGGATGTTTACCTACTCTGTCCGTGGGTTAGCCTTCGTTTGAACACAACGGCTTCCAGGTTCAGGTTCTTGGCCGGGCGGGCGAGGCTGCGCCGGGGATGCCGGAGGGCGTGTCGTACCGTTACGTCGGCAGTGAGATGAGATTGGGAGAGTACGGAGGCGCGACGTTCAACGCGTTGCTTCAAGGGGCGGCGGTGCAGACCTCGGTGAACGACCGCCTTCTTTGTGCGTTGCGAGGCGAGCGGGTCGCCGCGCTCGTGCGAACGGGGGCCCCCGCGCCATGGTTTGACCCTCCACAGGTTCTCGGGGGCCATTTCAGCGCCCGAGGCGTCAACAGCGCTGGGCACGTAGCATTCGAATCGGGTGGGACCGGTGCTCCGGTACACCCGCTTTCTTCCTGGGTCTACCGCTCGCAACTCGAGTTGCTGGCGGCGCCGGGGCTGCCGGCGCCGGGGACGGGGGGGCAGGTGTTCCAGGCGGAGGTCGGGTACCTGCGGCTGAGCGAAGCGGGGCATGTGGCCTTCTCGGGATACATCAGCTTCCCGAGCGAGACGACCACGACGGCGGCGATCTGGAGCGACCGGGGCGGGACGCTCACGCGGATCTACGACCAGAACGACCCGGCCCCCGCGCCGCTGGAGGGACTGCGGCTGGGCCGGCCGCGCCTCGAGACGATCACGACCGATGACCGCGTGGTGTTCGGAACGCAAATGACGGGATCGGGCATGACGACACGCAACGACAGCGCCCTGTTCGCGGAGCGGGACGGGGAGTTGAGGGTTCTCTTGAGGGAGGGTCAGACGATGCCCGGGACGGGCGATGACGCCTTTCTCGGCGACGTGTACGGCGCAGCGCAGCTACGGGTACGGAGCGACGGGCGGATCAGCCTGCGCGGCGGCCTGGCCGGGCCGGGCGTGACGGTGGACAACAACAACGCGCTGTGGTCGGAGGCGTCGGGCGTCTTGCGGCTGGTGGCGCGGGAGAACGACCCGGCGCCGGCGGCGGGGGCGGACATGCGGTTTGGCACGCCGGACAACAGCGGGCCGGCCTTCAACAACCTGGGGCAGACGGTCTTCAAGAGCGCGCTGCGTGGGCCGGGCGCCACCGGCGAGGCGCGCGAGTCGGTCTGGCTGGACGACCACGGGGCGTTGACGATGCTGGCGCGGCTGGGCCAGCACGCGCCGGGGTATGCGCCCGAGACGCGCTTCGTGGACTTTCGCGACTACACGCTCGGCATCAACGACCGGGGGGACATCGTGCTGCAGGGGGCGGTGTACGGGCCGGATGCGCCGTACGCCCCGCTGACGTCGTGGTTCATCCGCGACGGGCGGTGGAGCGTGTTCATCCAGCAGGATGCGTTGTTCGACGGGCAGATCGTCCGCA
>CAZTVU010000347.1:0-3152 GCA_964617025.1 uncultured Planctomycetales bacterium
GGAACGCCGCGCGCGTTGACCGTCGGCGCGGACGGCGTTATCCTGCGGCGCCGAATGTTGCCCGCCCCCGTCGGCGTGACGCGATGTTCGCCGCGCGAATCGACCTCGTCCGGGCGGGTGACCGGGCCGGCGCATCGCCGGATGAAACACTTGGGGCGGACGGTCGTACCCCGGCCGGGTACCCATCGCCCAGGAGAAAGTCGACGCTATGAGCAGCACAGCCTCCGTCGAAAAGAGCTATGAACTGGCCAAGCAGCGATATGCCGAGATCGGCGTGGACACCGATCAGGCCCTCGCCGCCCTGAAGAAGATCCCGATCTCGCTGCATTGCTGGCAGGGCGACGACGTCGGCGGATTCGAGTCCACCGCCGGGCTGACCGGCGGCGGCATCCAGGCGACGGGCAACTATCCCGGCAAGGCCCGCACGGCCGACGAGCTGCGGGCGGACCTCGAGGTGGCTTACAGCATGATCCCCGGCAGGCACCGGCTGAACCTGCACGCGATCTACCTCGAGGCGCCCAAACGGATCGAGCGCGACGCGATCGGGCCGGAGCATTTCGCGAACTGGGTGAGCTGGGCCAAGGGGCGGCTCCAGGGGATGGACTTCAACCCGACGCTGTTCTCGCATCCGAAGGCGGCCGACGGGTTCACGCTCTCCCACGCCGACGAGGGCATCCGCAAGTTCTGGATCGATCACTGCATCGCCTGCCGCAAGATCGGCGAGTCCTTCGGCCGGCAGCTCGGCACGCCGTGCGTGACCAACGTGTGGATCCCCGACGGGTACAAGGACACCCCCATCGACCGGAAGGCCCCGCGCGACCGGCTGTGCAAGGCCCTCGACGCCGTCTTCGCCGAGAAGCTCGACCCGAAGTACCACCTCGACGCAGTCGAGGGCAAGCTGTTCGGGATCGGCTCGGAGAGTTTCGTGGTCGGCTCGCATGAGTTTTACCTGGCGTACGCCGTGTCGCGCGGCGTGCTGCTGACGCTTGACGCCGGGCACTTCCATCCGACCGAGGTGATCTCGACCAAGCTGTCGGCGGTGTTGTGCTTCGCCCGGGAGATCCTGCTGCACGTCAGCCGGCCGGTCCGGTGGGACAGCGATCACGTGGTCACGCTCGATGACGAGCTGTATGCCATCGCCCAGGAGATCGTCCGGCCCGGCGCCACCGAGCGCGTTCACATCGGCCTGGATTACTTCGACGCGAGCATCAATCGCGTCGCCGCCTGGGTGATCGGCGCGCGAAACATGGTCAAGGCCCTGCTGGCGGCCCTTCTGGAACCGACGGACCGGTTGCGCGAGTACGAGCGCAGCGGCGACTTCACCTCGCGGCTGGCCATGCTGGAAGAGCTCAAAACGATGCCCCTGGCGGCCGTGTGGGACTACTATTGCCTCCAGTCCGGCGTGCCGGTCGGTCCGGAGTGGCTGGCGAAGGTCAAGGACTACGAGGCGAAAGTGCTGAGCAAGCGCTGAGCAGGGCCCCGAGGATCCGGCAACCGGGCGTGACGCGCACCCGCCGGGACATTACAATGTAATGTTGACAGGTGTCGATGGACGAGATCCGCTTCACGTGGGATCCTCGCAAAGAGGCAGCGAACCGGCGAAAGCACGGTGTGTCGTTCGATGAGGCTCGCTCTGCGTTCCTGGACGAGGGCGCGAAGCTGATCGACGATCCCGACCATTCAGCGGAGGAGGCCCGAGTCATCCTGCTGGAACGGAGTTACCGGCTTCGGCTGCTGGTGGTGTGCCATACGTAGCGGAGCAACGATCGGGAGATTCGTATCATCTCCGCGCGAAAAGCCAGCAAGAGCGAGCGTGCCCAGTACGCGAAGTGAAGTCTGCGAGGAGATCAAACTACGATTTCTCGAATGCCCGAAAGAACCCATACGCCAAACGGCTGAAGGCTCAGGTTACGATCCGTCTGGAGGCGGAAACGATCCGCTATTTCACGGAGCTGGCCGCGAAGACCGGCGTGTCGTATCAGACGCTGATGTATCTCTACCTTCGCGATTGCGCTGCGGGCCGTCGACGGTTGAAGTGGGTGTAGTTGTTCGGTCGCTGATGGCGTCGGGCCGAATGTCGGGGCAGTAGTCCGGACCGGCGCGGTACTGGCGCTGCCGCCCGTGTCTTCTCAAGGAGCAACGCATGGAACCCAACCCCGCGTTAGGCGTGATGATCTTTGCCCTGGGCGGACTGGCCGGGGCCGTCTTTTACCTGCCGTTCAAGAAGGTGAAGAACTGGGCCTGGGAAAGCTACTGGATGATCTACGCCGTCGCCGGCCTGATCGTTGTGCCGTGGGTCCTGGCGCTGAGCACGTCGCCGAACGTGCTGGCCGTTCTGCGGCAGTCGCCGCCGAAGACGCTGGCGTACTGCTTCGCCTGCGGGGCCATGTGGGGCGTCGGCGGCTTCACCTGGGGCCTGATGATCCGCTACCTGGGCGTGGGGCTGGGCCTGGCGATCGGCTGCGGCCTCTGCTCGGCCGCCGGGACGCTGATCCCGCCGATCCTCGCGGGCAACCTCGCGAGTCTGACGGACACGCCCGCCGCCAAGGTCGCGCTGGCGGGCGTCGCGGTCTCCCTGGCGGGCATTGTCCTCGTCGGCATGGCCGGGATGTCCAAGGAAAGCGAGCTGCCGGACGAGGAGAAGAAGAAGGCCGTCGCGGAGTACAACTTCCGCAAGGGCATCCTGGTGGCCGTCTTCTCCGGACTGATGAGCTCGGGCATGAGTTTCGGGCTGCAGGGCGGGCCGATCACGGCGTACAAGGCCCAGTACGGCTCGGAGACTCGCCTGGTCGAATCGAAGGACACCGGCCCGATGCCGGCGGAGCTGGCCGCGGTCGCGGGGGCCTTCTATGACAAGGAAGGCAAGGTCTGGGTCGCCCCCGGAGCCCCCGCGGGGGAGGCCACGACCTCGCAGACCTGGCGAGGGATGCCGATCCTGGTCGTGGTCCTCGGCGGCGGGTTCCTCGTCAACTTCCTGTACTGCCTCTACCTGAACATCACGAACAAAACGCTCGGCGACTACGCCAAGAAGGACGCCCCGCTGGCCGGCAACGTGATTTTCGCCGGTTTGGCCGGGGCGATCTGGTGCTGCCAGTTCATCTGCTTCAAGACCGGCGAGCCGGCGATGGGCCAGCGGGCCTACATCGGCTGGG
>CAZTVU010000348.1:0-3135 GCA_964617025.1 uncultured Planctomycetales bacterium
CGGATCGGGTCGGCACGATGGGCACGTACGATGTGTACGACCTGCGTTTTCCGTCGCCGTACACATCGGCGACGCCGGAGAACAACACCGTCCCGTGCGAGTACTACCGTTGCCGCGGCGACCAGAAGCGGCCGGTGGTGATCGTCCTGCATATCCTCGACGGGCGGTTTCGCGAGTCGCGGATGATCTGCAATTATCTGGCCGCGCAGGGAATTGACGGCGTGTTGCTGAAGATGGCCTATTACGGTCCTCGCCGGCCGCAGGACCCGGAGCGGCAGCGGCGGCTGACGCAGGACCTCGACACGCTGGTCGAGGGCGTTCGCCAGACGGTCATGGACGTACGGCGGCTGGCGCAGATCCTCCAGTACCAGCCGGAGATCGACGCGACGCGAATCAGCGTGCTCGGGGTGAGCCTCGGGGGATTCGTCGGGAGCCTGGCCAGCGGCGTGGACGGCGGGTTTGCGCGGTCGATCTTCGTGCTGGCCGGCGGGAACCTGGCGGAAGTCATTCGCAGCCGCGAGAAAGAGGTCCGCCCGCTTCGCGAGGCGATGGAATCGATGGGCCTGACGGAGGAGGACGTGGCCCGCAAGCTGGCGATCATCGAGCCGTGCAACTACGCCGGGCGGATCGATGGGAGGAGCGTTCTGATGGTCAACACGGACGCCGACCCGATCGTGCCGCGCGCCTCCGCCGAAGCGCTCGCGAAGAAGATCGGCGGCGTGAAAGTGGTGTGGTTCGAGGGCGACCACTACGGGTTGCTGTGGCGGATGTTCGAGGTGCTCGGCCGCGTGAAGCAGCATCTGGAGCGGCCGTGAGCGGAAAAGGGGAAATCGGAGAACCCCAGCGCAGCCTCTGGCCGCAATCAAAGGGTGCGCGTCTTGCTGGCCGGTTGCGCTGGAATGCTCTGTCGCAGCCTTGAGTCGAGCAGCGGTCGCCCGCCCGCCTTGTACGGCGCGGCCCAAGCGTCTTGGACTGCGGCGGCCTTGCCGCGGCTTTCTCTGGGGCGCGCCGGCGGGCGGCACACCGCCCGAGGCAAAGCGGCGGCGTTGCCACCGCAGTCCACAAATCGCCGACGGACGATGAATGACGGGAAGCGGATCGCCGCAAACGACCGAATGCGAGCGGTTCGTCTTCGGAAGAGTTTGTCGGCAAGACAACAAATCGGTGGATATCATCGAAACGGCGAGAACGGCGTAGGTCGTACGTTGTGGTGCCGACGCCCCCGTCGGCATTTCGGCCAAGCGAGCGCTTTCGTGGCCCGCCGCGGTTCCGCGTTTCCATCTGTGGCGTTGTAGCGCACACGCTCCCGATACATCAGCGGGCGTCGGCAGAGGAAGGTGGATGCCTTGCGTAGACGCAGCGGGAGGACGCGTATTACCGGACGTTCGCGGGAAATGAATCTCCGGGCTGGACGGTGCGTGGGCGATGATGGTATGATCTTTGAGGCGTTGGGGAACCGGAGCCATTGTCGCCCCTTGGACGTATGGGAGGGGAGACCGAAGTGTTGCCGCACATCCGATCAAGAATTCGACGACTGAGCCGGCGCTGGCTCCTCAGCGTTCCCTTCCTGATCACGGCGGCGTGGCTCATCCTGCTGAATCGGTTTGCGCCGCCGCCACGGCCCATGGACGGCGCCGAGCCGTCGATCGACAACCGAGCGCGAGTCATTGGCGCGGACGACCGCTTTCAGGTGCAGGACGCCTCCGCATACCCCTGGCGCTGCATCGGTCAGATTCGCGCCACGTGGGATGCGCAGACCTTCACCGGCACCGGCGCGCTCGTCGGCCCCGACCAAGTGCTGACGGCGGCGCACTGCGTGTATCGCGCCGAGCTGGGCGGGTGGGCGCGGACGGTGACATTCACCCCCGCGAGACAGGGGCGGTCGCAGCCGTTCGGCAGCGCCGGCGCCGCGCATTTCGCCATGCCGCGCGGATACGCGGAGCGGCAGGCCGAGAGGTACGACGTCGCGCTGATCACGCTCACTCAGCCGATCGGCGATGTGGCCGGGTGGCTGCCCGTCGCATCCGAGACGGCAGGCGGGATGGGGGAAGGCGCGACGCTTTACTCTGCGGGCTACCCGGCCGATATGGCCGGTGGCGCGATGTATTCCGTGGCGGGCTCGCTCGCGGCGGTTCAAAGCTCGCGCCCGGGTTTGTGGACCATCGACTTGGACGCGGCCGTGGGGCAAAGCGGCAGTCCGATCTGGGTGTACGACTCTGCCGGCACACAGGCGACGATCGTTGCCGTTCTCGTTGCCGAACTCGACGGTGTCGCCGCGAACCTGGCGGTGCCGGTGACGGCGGCCATCCTGGACCAGCTTCGCGCCGGCGCGACCGACGGTGTCTCCGCGGAGCAGACGCCGTCCGGCGCCTCGGCGGTGCTCGTCGGCGAGCCGGGCGGCGATTCACTTCTGGCCGCCGCGCCGATCGTCGGTTGCGGCGCGGGCCTTGCGCCGGCCGTCGTCCTGTCGATGCTCCTGCTGGCCGGCTGTCGTACCGCGGTCGTGCCTCGCCTCCGCCGATGACCGCGTTGTCGCCTATGCGTGGAGCGATGCCTGCCGCTTGAAATGGTCTTCCAGCACCAGCGCAGTCATGGCCTCGACCACCGGCACGGCACGTGGGCAGAGGCAGGGGTCGTGGCGACCCTTCGTGCGGATTTCCGCCGGTTCGCCGGTGACGGTGATGGTTCGCTGCGGGCTGGCGATTGATGACGTCGGTTTGACCACGACGCGAAAGACGATTTCCTGTCCGGTGGAGATGCCGCCGAGGATGCCCCCGGCGTGATTCGTGGCGAAGCCGGTGGGCGTCAACTCGTCGTTGTGTTGGCTGCCGGTCATCTCGGCCGCCGCAAAGCCGGCCCCGAACTCGATGCCCTTGACTGCGGGGATGGACAGCATGGCCTTCGCCAGGTCCGCGTCGAGACGATCGAACACGGGCTCGCCCAGCCCGGGCGCTACGCCGCGGACGCGGCACTCGACGACGCCGCCGACGCTGTCGCAACGGGCGCGGGCGTCCTCGACGCGTCGGACCATCTCGGCGGCCGCAACCGGATCGCATGCCCGCATCGGGTTCTGGTCGATCGCATCCAGGTCTACCTGTTCGCACGCGACCCCGGCGGCGCGAAGCGTGTAGGCGA
>CAZTVU010000349.1:0-3112 GCA_964617025.1 uncultured Planctomycetales bacterium
TCTTGAGGCGCGCACCCTCGGCGTCGGCTTTCTTCAACTGGTCTTCGAGATCGTTCAAATCGTTGTTGCGGTAGCGGTAACGCTTGGCCTTGCACAGGCGCACGCCGTCGATGATGGAGGCGTGGTTGAGCGCATCGCTGATGATGGCGTCGTCGGGTCCCAGCAGCGTCTCGAAGAGACCGCCGTTGGCATCGAAACAGGAGGAATACAGGATGGCGTCCTCCTTACCCACGAACGCCGCCACGCGCCGCTCTAGTTCCTTGTGGATGTCGAGCGTGCCGACGATGAAGCGCACCGACGCCATACCATAGGCGTACTTGTCCAGGCTGGCCTTGGCCGCCTGCACCAGCCGCGGATGGTTGGCTAGGCCCAAATAGTTGTTGGCGCACATGTTGATGACGGGCGTTTCACGTTCCTGGACGCGGATGTTGGAGGACTGCGGCGTCACCACGATGCGCTCGCGTTTGTAGAGTCCGGCATCGCGGATGGACTGTAGTTCGCCTTCGAGGATTTCCTTGAGTTTTCCGTACATGCATCACCTCCGGTGAAAAAACGGGATTCAAAAGCAGAAAATGAAAAAACCCGTCCTGTTAGTAACGCAAAAGCACCGCGATGAAAAGCGGAAAACCAAAAGGCCCGCTTTCTGCGCCCGACACGCCCATGGAAAGGGCCAAAAAGCAGCCGTTCAGCCGAAGGAAGGTTGATGCACCAAGGGAACCTTGCCTTCCAGCGCCGTGATGAGGCGACGGGTGCGTACCATTTCGAGCACTGCGAAGATCAGAGGCGCCAGAATGCGGTCCTCCTCCACGAAGAAGATGCTGGGATTGGCCTCCAGCGCATCGAAGAGAACCTGCGTGCCGCGCCCGAGTTCCTTGTGGAAGGGCTTGCGGAAATGCAGCGCCTGGAAGGCCGTGAGAAACTCGATGGCAATGATCTTCTCCACGTTTTCGATGACAGTGCGCGTCTTGCGGGCGGCAATGAGCCCCATGCTCACGTGGTCCTCGGTATTCTCGCAGGTGGGGATGGAATCCACCGATGCGGGAAAGCACTGGCTCTTGTTCTCGGAGACCAGGGCGGCCGCCGTGTACTGGGGAATCATGAAGCCGGAATTGAGCCCGCTCTTGTGGATCAGCAGGGAGGGAAGCCCGTTGTTGTGCTTGCCGTCGACGATCTTGGCCACCCGGCGCTCGGGAATGGAGCCCAGTTCTGCCATAGTCAAATAATCCATGGCCAGTGCCAGCGGCTCGCCGTGGAAATTGCCGCCGCTGCGCACCGCCGCCCGGCAGGCATCGATGGACAGCGTCCTGCGGTATTCCTCCGGGTCCTCGGGACCGTCCGGGGGAAAGATCAGCGGATTGTCCGTGGATGAGTTGGCCTCGATGAGCAGCATCTCCATGACGTGGGTGAGCGCGTTGCGCACCGCGCCATGAACCTGCGAGGCGCAGCGGAACGAGTAGTCGTCTTGTACGGGCGGAATCAGCGGCACGGCCCGCTCGAGGAGTTCCGCCACCTGGGTGAGTTGCTCGCGTAGCCGGGCGGCCGCCGGCGTTTCCTGATCGAACAGGCGCCGGATGCAGGACTGCAGCCGCACCTGGACAGGATGCAATCCCCGGCGCATGGCCCGGGCCACGGGGTCCAGTGGCGTCTTCTCTGCGTTCTCTGCCTGTCCATCGGCAGGCATGGCTGCCAGCGCATGCGGATCCTGGCGGGCCGTTTCCAGTTCGGAAACCATGCGCCGGAGGTCTTCCTCCATACCGATTTCCCGGGCGACGGTTTCATTTTCCTGCAACTGTCGAATGCACTTGTCCAAAACGGCCAGATTCAACGGAGAGGCCAGTAGCGAACTGCCCTCCACCAGCAGGCGGACGTTGGCCGCCGAAGCTTCCTGCCCCGGATAGGGACGGGCCGCGGCAATTTCGGGGTCGAACGCCGTGCGGATGCCCTGCATGGCCTCGAGCGAGAGCGCGCAACTCATGTCGGCTTGCATGACCAGTCCCTCGGCATCGTAGGCGTTCATGATGCCCAGCGCGCACGTCACCTGCACACCATTGGTGAGCGCGAGTCCTTCCTTGGCCTCCAGATCCACGGGCGAATAATCATGGAAGGTCTTGAGATTTTCAGGCGTGGCAGCCACGAACCCTTCCGGATCGGGCGTTTCCACGATGTCCAGGTCCCGGCGGGAAGCGCGCCGGCGGGAGGGATCGTAGATGCGCCCGCCAGGATCCCCCACAAGCACCAAGGATAGGTGCGAAAGTGGAGCCAGATCCCCGGAAGCGCTCACGCTGCCCTGGTCGGGCACCCAGGGATAGACGTCCCGGTTGAGCAGTTCCACAATCTTTTCGAGCACCACCGGGCGCAGGCCGCTGTGGCCCCGGCACAGGGCGTTGGCGCGAAGCAGAAGCGCCGCCCGCACGATGTCCTCGCCCAGGGGGGTGCCGATGCCGGAAGCGTGGGACCGCAACAGGTTGTGCTGGAGCGTCTTGGTGTCCTCGCGGCTGATGAACACGTTGCGCTTGCTGCCGAATCCGGTGGTGAGGCCATAGACGGGCACGTTGTGCTCCACGAGCCGGTCCACCACGGCCCGGCAGCGCTCCGCGCGGCGAACCGCCTCTGGAGAGCCGCGCACGGCGACGAAGCCGAGCCACCTCGACCACATCCTTGAGTTGCAGATTCCGACCATCGATCCACAAGGTTTCCATGGATGACTCCTCTCGGGGATGTTGTCCGCGCACCGGCAGGCATTTTGCCACTCGACAGGGCCGGGCGCCTCTGATAAGAGGGTTGGTATCATGAATGGGGGGAAGATTGCACCCCCCTTTTCGAGGAAACGAGACCATGCCCACAACGCCTACCCGAGCCCGTTCCAATGTCCAGGCCCCCTCCGCCCAGGTGCGCCGGTGCGCCCTGAAGGTCAATGCGGAAGCCGCCCGCGCCCTGATGGCCGGCCATCCTTGGGTGTACCGCCATGCCATCGTGAACACGGCCTTTTCCGCCGCGGACGGAGACGTCGTGGACATCGTGAACCCCGCCGGCGACTTCCTGGGCCGCGGCTTCTACGAAACCACGGGCACCGTGGCAGCCCGCCTTCTCACACGCGATGAAAACACCGCCA
>CAZTVU010000350.1:0-1535 GCA_964617025.1 uncultured Planctomycetales bacterium
CGACGCTCTCCGCGAGCGTGAAGGGGGCGATCTCAACGCCGTCAAAGCCGATGTCGGCGGCCTTGCGGAAGACGGTTTCCACGGATTCGTTGCGCCAGACCTCGCTGCAGATGGCCAGGTTCATGATGCCTCCGTTCGGAGTTCGCGGCGATCCGGGGCGATCGCCCGGGCCGTTGTTTCCGGCTTTGTCGGGTTCCCCGCCGGTCCGCGAGACCGTTCGTCGCTCACGTCCCGCGCGGCCCGTCGCCGGTACGGTCCGCACCCGTCGATCGCGATTCGGCTCCGTTACGGCGCGATCGGCTGTGTGGTCGGAGGGATCGCGCCGGGCTGGTCGGGCTCCACCGTCGGGGCCTTGATGACCGACTCCGGCTCGGCGGGGGCGGCCTCGTGCTTCTCCTTCAGGAGCTGGCGGATGCGCGCGTGGGCGAAGTCCACGTTGCTCTTGATGAAGTTCTCCTTGTCGATGACGTCCTGGTAGAGGCGCAGGGCCCGCTCGCGGTCGTGAAGGCGGAAGTCGTAGACGGTGGCGGCCTCGAATCGGGCCTGGAGGCGGATGTCGGGCTTCCAGGTCCACGCCCGCTCGAAGTACTGCAGCGCGATGTCGTTGTCATCGACCTGGGCGGCGGGGTCGTAGAAGTACTCCTTGTGGATGTAGCCGGCCCAGTAGGCGGCCTCCGCGATCTTGTCGCTGGTGGGATACTCGGTGATGAGGGTGTGGAACTTGTTGAGGGCCTGTTTCATGATCTTGCGGTTGTACATGCCGGGCCGCCAGCCATAGCCGCCCTTCCGCATCAGCTTGAGGCCCTCGTCATAGAGGAGGTCGGCTTCGGCGATGGACTGCTGGGGCCGGAGGGACTTGATGGGAATGGTGGCCGACATGAGATACTGGTACGGCTTGACGAAGGAGAGCTCCTCGCGTTCGCGTTCGGCCCAGGCGAGTTTCTCTCGCTGCTCCTTCTCGGCGTAATAGCGGATCAGCACGTTGAGGAGCCGGTTGTACATCTTGCGGTGGGTGGTCAGATGCTCGACGAGGTCCACCTCCTGGCGGCCGGCGACCTGGATGTCGCGGACGCGGATCTGGCCGACGTCGGCGCCGTAACTGTAGGTGGGGACCTTGCGGAGGTCGGTCAGCTCGGTATTCGCCCAGCGGCGCTTGGTGAGGAAGCCGTGGCTGTCGTAGTATTCGGCGAGGACCTTCAGGTACCGCGCGTACATGGTGCGATGCTCGAGCAGCGGTTCGACGAGATCGAGCTCGGCCTTGTCGCTGATGGGCAGGCCCGGGCCGCCCCGGACGTCCTGCGGGTATTCGAGGTCGATCATCGGTCCCCGCGGCAGGGGCCTGGGCCGGTTCTCCAGGGGATCGATGGCGCACCCGGCGCCGACCAGCAGCAGGACCCATCCGATTCCAAATACCGTCCGTCGGAGCATGGACTCGCCTCCCGCGGTTTCGCTTCGTGCGACAGGCACATCGCACACGCGGCGGGGCAATTCAACCGCAAGCGCGGGCCGGCGTCAAGGGGAATGCCGCACCGACC
>CAZTVU010000350.1:1545-3089 GCA_964617025.1 uncultured Planctomycetales bacterium
GTGCGGGCCGGTCGGCCGCGGCCGGCCTTGACCGGGCGCCGAGCGCGGACCATAACGGCGGCGGGGCCTTTATGTCGATTCGCGTGGATTTTCTGATCGGATGCACGGGCTGCGGCAAGGGGCAGGTCGGCCGCCTGCTCGCCGAGCGGATCGGGGCGGAGATCGTCAGCGTCGACTCGATGAAGGTGTATCGACGGATGGACGTCGGCACGGCCAAGCCCGGCCCGGCGGAGCGTGCCCGCGTCCCGCACCACCTGATCGACGTGGTCGAGCCGTCGGAGGGCTTCAGCGCGGCCCGCTACGTCGAGGCGGCCGACGCGGCCATCCGCGACATCGCCGCCCGCGGTCGGCGCATCCTCGCCGTCGGCGGGACGTGCCTGCACATCAAGGCGCTGTCCGAGGGGCTGTTCGAGGGGCCGGGGGCGGACCCGACGATCCGCACGGCGATCCGCGAACGCGCCGCTCGGGAGGGGCCGGCCGCCCTGCATCGGGAACTGGCCTCCGTCGACCCGCGGGCGGCCGAGCGGATCCACCCGAACGACCTGCGGCGAATCGAGCGGGCCCTGGAGGTGCACCGGTTGACCGGCCGGCCGATCAGCGAGCTTCAGCGGCAGTGGGAGAACCCGCGGTTCCGGTACGACTGCCGGTTTGTCGGCCTCCGGCGCGACCGCGAGGACCAGGCGCGGCGGATCAACGTCCGCGTTCACCGCATGGTCGAACAGGGGCTGGTCGACGAGGTGCGGTCGCTGCTGGCGGAGCCGGCGGGCCTGAGCGATGTGGCGGCGCAGGCCGTCGGCTATGCGGAGATCATCGCCCATCTGCGGGGCGAGTGTTCGCTGGAGGAGGCGATCGAGGAGATCAAGATCAACACCCGCCGGCTGGCGAAGTCGCAACGGACGTGGTTTCGTCGTTGGCGGCACGTGCAGTGGTTGGATGTGCGTGCGGACGAACCGGTCGAGGAGATTGTGTCGCGGCTGATGCCGATGGTGGCGGGGTGAGCGGCCGCGCCGAGCGACGGTCGTCAGCGGGCGCTCGGTCGGGAGGTCGGGGCGGCCGGGTCGGCGCGACCCGTGGCGGCGGCGATGAACTCGTCGCGCCACCACGCATCGAAGGTCGTGCGGATGCGAGCGTAGGACTCGGGGTCGGCCTCGGCAAGGACGGCCATCGGGCGATGGCCGAGCTTCACCGTGACGGTGATCGGGCCGTCCGCGCCGCGCCGGACCTCGAGCGTGACCTCCTCGCCGACCTTGTGTTGCGAGACGATGCTGGAGAACGCCTGGCCGGTGGGGTCTTCGACGAAGGGCGTCCCGTTGCAGCGGATGATCAGGTCGCCGGGGCGAAGGCCCGCCCGGTCGGCGGCGGTGTCGCGGAACACCTGGAGCACCTCGACCCACATGACGCCCGCGGGCACGCGGGGGTCGATCAGCCGGTAGCGGGGGCGCTGGCGAATGCCGAGGAAGCCGCCGCGCGCCGGTACGGCCCTCGCGGAGTAGATGCCCTCGACCAGTTCGCGGATGCGCAGGCGGACCTCGTGGCTGCGGGTC
>CAZTVU010000351.1:0-3088 GCA_964617025.1 uncultured Planctomycetales bacterium
TCCTGACGTCCAAGGAACCGCACGCCGGGAAGCATGTCCGTGGCCACGTCGGTCACGCGGAACACGTTTTCTCCCGTGAGTCGCCGGCCGCCGAACAGGATGCCGACCATGCCGGCGTCGGTCGTGTTGTTCGGGTCAAACTTCGGCACGCCGAAGGCCACGTCGGCGATCCCGTCGCCGTTGATGTCCTGTACAACCTTCTGGACGCGGCCGAGGTCTTCGCCCGGCGTGACGCCGTGAATCTCGATACGCGGCGGGCTTTGCGACGAGAGAGCGATGCCCCCCATGTCGATTCGCGTGAACAGGATGTACAGAATACCGTTGCCGACCATCCCGTCGCGGCTTGCCTCGGGCGCGCCCATCAGGATGTCCGGGTTTCCGTCGAGGTTGAAATCGCCGGCAAACGACGCGAAGCCGAGCCGGTCGCCCGGCACGCTGCCGAAGATCGCGGAAAACCCCGGATACACCAGCCCTCGCCCGGCATCGCATGTGCCCGTACCGCCGGCGAAGTAATGGGGGATCGAATTGGCGGCGTCGTCGGGGGCCGTGCGCCAAGTCACCATGTTCTGGCCGAAAATGATATAAACGCAGCCGCGATTCTCTTGCGCGCCGGGGGCCGAAACGAGGATATCGGGCGTGGTGCCGCCGCCAATACCCGGCATGGACGCGATCGATTCCCCAAACCGGGTCGACGGGCTGATCGCGTACGGCCAGTCCACCTGCGAGGGGTCGAAGTCGTACCACGCCCCGCGGAACGTCGCGCCCGGCTCGACCATGGTGTTGCCGCTCATGCGGCCCACATCGACAAAGTCCATGAACCCGCTGCGCCTGGCACCGGCCCCCGTGGAGAACGCGGTGCTGCTGATGTACACCATGCGGCCGCCCACGATCGGCGTCTCGATCCCGAGGTCGCCGTCGGTCGCGCATATGATCTGCGGGTCGCAGGCATAGCTCTCCCGCTGGTCATAACCGGTGATATGGTCGGGGTTTCCGGTCGTGCTCCGCGGATTGGGCAGGATGTCCGTGTAGCAGTAGTCGCCGTCCACGGGGTCGTCGTCGCACCGATCGTAATACGCCTGAACCCGCGGCAGGCCGAATAGGAGCTCCGGGCGCCCGTCGCTGTCGAGATCGGGGACGAACGTCACGTTCGTGATGCCCTCGGTCGCCTCGCAGACCTCCGCGCCGAACCCCATGCCTTCCGTCGTCCCGCCGACGGTGCTCAGCGGCACCTCGCTGGCAAACCGGCGCCCCCGCAGCCCGTACAGCATGAACGCCGAGCCCATGGGCCCGCGCTCGAAGGGACGGCCGTAGCGGGCGACGACGATGAACTCGTCGGCTCCGTCCCCGTCGAGATCCGGCACCCGGGTGAACGCGCTGCCCGCCTGCCCCCCGCGGTCGAAGCCGCGGAAAACGGCCCCGGCGACGGTCCGCCCGACGCGACCAAGGTCAAGCGAGGCGCTGTTGATGATGGGCAGGACGCTGATTCCGCCGGTGGCATAGCCGCGGACGGTCGGGTTCTTGCCGTCCGCCACGTCGACGCGGACGTTATACGGCTTGCCGTCCGCCCGGGGCGGGATCTGCCCGACGTCGATTTCGAGGTTGTATCGGTCGGTTGCGCCGTCCTCGGCGGGCTGCGTGGTCGCCACGCATTCATTCTCGTCGAAGCAGCCTAGGAGAATCGCCCCGGTGACCTTACGCGGAAAACTCCCGGCGCAGATCGCGGCGATCTGGCTCGGGCTGCGGAACACGACGTCGTTCGTCGGGTCGTCGTCGAGGTCGAGGAGCACGAGCACCTTCGCCTTGTCGTCGCTGTCCTTCGCACACCACCGGATGAGGACCGTGTCGCCGTGGATCACGCCGACGTACGTCGCCGGCTCCAGCGTCTGAATCGACGGCGGAAGGTTCCGGGGCCGCAACCCCGGCGGCATGATCGTCAACACGCCCGTCGCCGTCACCTGCGCCTTCGGGGCGACGCCGTTCGTCGCCGTTCCACGAATGACGTACTTGCCCGTTGCCAGGCCGCTCGGCGTGAACTCGACCATCTTGCCGCCTGTGGCCGTGTCATCGCGGAAGCCCTTGGCGATGATGCGCTTGTTCGCATTCAGCGGGTCTTCGTCGGGGCTCAGCCAGGCATTCGGATCGCTCTGGGGGGCAATCCATATCGTGTAGGCGGCATTGTATTTGGCGTCGCTCACGACGAACGTCACCGGAAACGACTCGTTCGTCGCAACCTCCGCATCGGCCGCCGGGTCAAGGAACGTCAGAACGGGAGCAACGGGCAGATTCGGGTCCGGCGGAATCGGCAGGCCCGCGCTGGCGCCGGTGTTGTCGGTGGTGTCCGTCGGCAACGCGGGGCAGCCGCTCCCGAGCGAGAGACCACAAAGCAGCACGCAGCCGAACAAGGCGAGCACAATGCGTCCCGGCCGTGCCCAAGACCTGCTGCCGGCGAACGGCGACTCCGGACGCGTTGACGGTTGAGTCGGGCGACTGCCTTCTCGGCTGATCATTCGTGGAAGACCTCCGGCGCTCCGCGCTCGAGAATCCCAAATTGCCCGGGCATTCTAAGTGAGGGCCAGAAGTCGGGTCAAGCCGCGCGAACGGCCGCAAGTCCTGCGGTCGGCAGGCGTTGAACGGATGGGCCGAATGGCGCGGCATGCAATGTCCGCCGCCACGGCCCGAGGGCGAAAGAAAGGCATCCGCCGAAGAAAAGGCAACGCCCGGCGAGCCGCAAGCGCGCCGGGCGTTTCGATATCAAGAAAACAGTGCTTGCCGGGCGGGCGATCGCTCGCGCCACCGATCCGCCGAAGCGGATCCGAGTCTGTGCTGACCTCAATCCGCGGGCGCCCCGAGAGGCGTCCGTCGGTCTAGATGATCCTCTAGAAAGGAGGTGATCCAGCCGCAGGTTCCCCTACGGCTACCTTGTTACGACTTAGTCCCAGTCACCGAGCCTACCGTCGGCCCACGCAAGGTGGGACTTCGGGTATTCCCAGCTCCCATGACTTGACGGGCGGTGTGTACAAGGCTCAGGAACACATTCACCGCGCCATGGCTGATGCGCGATTACTAGCGATTCCAACTTCATGGAGTC
>CAZTVU010000352.1:0-3081 GCA_964617025.1 uncultured Planctomycetales bacterium
CGGCGGCGGGCGTGCCGGCGCAGCCGGCCGCCAGGCCGATCAGAAGCGGCGCCGCCCGCCGGGCCGCCTGTCGAAGCCTCGTCTGCATGACCGTTTTCCATGAACCGCGCTGCGCCCGTGGCATGGCAACGCGTCGCTCCGCTCGCTATCGAGACGGTGGCTGCAGCACCGAGCGCCGCGTCGCCGCGCCCGTCTTCGCCGGCTGCGTCGCGGCCGGACGCGTCGTCGACCGGCCCGTGTCGACCTTGAGGGCCTGCGGCGGTCGCTCGGTCGAGCCGAACACGGTCACCTTGATGCGGAGCGTGTCGGCCACCTTCAGCCCGATCGTGTCGGATCCCCTCGGCCCCGTGATCCCGTAGTCCGACAGTTTCACCTCGAAGTCGCCCCGGATTCGAACCAGGTCGCCTTTCACGCGACGCATCGTCTCCGGCGACTCGTCGAGATACGCGAGGGTGCACGGGACGCGGACGGGCCGCGTCACGCCGCGGATCTCACAACTGCCCGCCAGTGTCAGGGATGCGCTGTTGGAGCCCGTCTTCCGCACGTCCTCCACCCGTTCGACCCGCACCGTGACCCGCGGGTGGTTTGCGGCATCAAGCCAGTCGGCGTCGCGCATGTGCGAATCGCGGAGCTCGATCCCCGACTTCATGTCCGCCACCCGCAGGGAGAATTCGCCCGCGAGCGATTCGAGGTTCTGCGGATCGAGCCGGAACTCTCCCGCGACCTCGTTGCACACGATTGTGAAGTCCTCGAGCGTCGATTCGCTGAAGACCGACACCTGGTTGTTGCCCGCGCGGCCGTCCGCGTAGAACGTCCGGATGCCCCGTGCCTTGACGTCCAGTTGCGTCGGCGCGGCGGCGGATGCAACGGCAGAAAGCGAGAAAGTGAGAACGCGAGAAAGCGAAAGAGGCGGCGATGCGGCGGCCCCAGTCGAATCGCCCGGCCGGTGTTCCGCACACGCAGTGGTTCCGATCCGCTTTTCCGCTCCTTCGCGTTCCCACCTTCTCGTTTTCGTGCCGAACCGATTTCCGGATTGCATCATTTACTCTCCTTGGCGACCTCCGCCGGCCTTCGCCCGCAGCACCGGCCGACGACGCCGGCGATCACGAGCGCCGCGGCGGCGGCCGCCGCGGCGGCGTCAAGCCCGACGTAATAGCCGAGGATCGGGCCGCGAACCGGCCGCTTTTCCACATTCGCGTCGCCGAACAGGTCGTCGGCCACCACGACGTCCACGAAACGGGTGTGCTTCGTCAGGGTCTCACGCCCGCTTGCCAGCCATAGTCCGAAGACGACCGCGGAAACGCCGGCCAATGTGCCGTGCACAATGTAGCGGGCTCTTCGCGTCATAGCTTCACAGCCATCCCATTCGCGGGGCGAGCTAGTATAGCGCCGCTTTGACGCCCGGCTTGCCGCGCAGACACGCGCACAGGCGGGCGACGGCCCCGGCCAATCCCTGCCACCCGCCGGCACCGCTCCCCCCAAGTGCAGTCGTGCTTAATTCGGTCAGATGGCGGACAGTTGCGGATCACAACCATCCCGTCGGCCGCCCGATCATCCCCCCCGTCTACCTCCGCCACAGCGGGGGACTGGCCTGCGGCAGCGGCTTTCCCGTTTTTCCGCTATCTCGCTCTTACGCGTTGCCAGCCGGCATGGTCCGATCGATCCGGCGTCCTACAATCCGACAGGATATGGGTTCCGTCCGGGCACGGCTGACATGGTCCCGATCGCGCTACGCAACCTGCTGCACGACAAGATCAAGCTGGTAACCGCGCTCGTCGGCGTGGTCTTTTCCGTGCTGCTGACGATGAGCCTGACGGGGCTTTTCATCGGGAACATGCACAACACCAGCGGCCTGATCGACAACGCGGGGGCGGATGTCTGGGTGGCGGCGCGCGGAACGCGAAACGTGGACTTCTGCGACCCGCTCAGCGAGCGCCGGCTGTATCAGGCCCTGGCGACGCCGGGCGTGGCGTGGGCGGAAAAGCTGATCGTCGAGTTCGCCTACTGGAAGCTGCCCGACGGCCGCCAGGAGAACGCGGCCGTGGTCGGGGTCGAGCCGCGTACGCGATTCAATCTGCCGTGGGGCGTCGGCGAGGCGGCCCGCGAGAGCATTCTGCACGATCACGGGGTCACCATAGACGAGCGAGAGCGCAAGCGGTTCGGGACGAACGGACGGCCGCTCGCCCTGAACGACCGCGTCGAGATCCTCGGCACCCGCGCCCGCGTGGCCGCGTTCACCTCGGGCGTCGGCACGTTCACCATGTCGCCCTACGTGTTCACCACACACAAGCAGGCGATGCGGTGCGGGCCGCTGCGTGAGGATCAGACCAAGTTCATCCTCGTCAAGGCCCGTCCCGACGTGGCGCCGGAGATCCTGCGAAACCGACTGATGGAGCGAATGCCCGATACGGACGTCTACACCGCCCGCGAGTTCGCGGCCAAGACCCGCCGGTTCTGGCTGTTCGGAACGGGCATGGGTGTGGGAATCATCTTCTCCGCCGGGCTGGGTTGTCTCGTCGGCATGGTCATCGTCGGCCAGACGATCTACTCGGCCACGCTGGAGCGCCTCGGGGAGTACGGCACGCTCAAGGCCATCGGGATGACCAACCCCGAGGTGGGCATGATCATCGTGCGGCAGGCGATCCTCACCGGCGCGGCGGGCTACGCCGCCGGCGCGGCGCTGTCGCTGGCGGCCGCACGGCACCTGCCGAAGCTGAATCTGGCCATCGAACTGCCGCCCTGGCTGTTCGCGGCCATGTTCGCGGCGACGATCGTGATGTGCGTCGTGGCCAGCGTCACGAGCATTGTGAAGGTCTTTCGCCTTCCGCCGGCGATGGTGTTTCGGAGTTGACCATGGTCGCCGAACGGACACAGTCCAACCGCCACGTTCACGACCGACCGTCGGCGGTGATCGCCCGGCTACGCGGCGTCACGAAGGTGTTCGGGCGCCCTCCGGCCGCCCTGGAGGTCCTTCACGGGGTAGACCTGGATGTTCACGCCGGCCGACTCACGCTGCTGACCGGACCGTCGGGCTCGGGCAAAACGACCTTGTTGACCATCCTCGGCCTGCTCCTCCGGCCG
>CAZTVU010000353.1:0-3072 GCA_964617025.1 uncultured Planctomycetales bacterium
GGTGGCAGGACTGCCAGGGGGCATTGAAGACCCTGTCCATCTTTTCAGCGGCCAGCGCGGCACGCGCCGGGGAGAGTTCCGCGCCCCAACTGGCGCAGTTCAGGGAATTGGCAATGATGGCTGCGGCTGTGCCTTCGCCGGCGCACGGGTCAAGCAGGCGCCCGGAGTCAGCAGGGACGAAGTAGGTTTTGAGCAGGTCGGCGACAGGGTTGGATGTCGGATAGAAGCCACACTTCTCGAGGGCGGGTGGTCGCATGTTGTACTCCTTGTATGGAAAATGAAAAACCCCCGCACCGGAAGGTACGGGGGCAGGTCAGAATGTTCAGGCGGTATCAGGCAGATGCAGCTTTATGCCGCCGGTATGTATGCTTACGAAGGATCACGGATCTTTATTCCAGGTTTTATCGCGCAGGTTTTCCTGGGTGACATTGCGCCTGGCCCACAGGCCAGCCAATGCAAAGAAGGCAGCTTCATTGGGAATCTGCCGTTTTTTGTCCGCGCTTTCAATTGAAACACTTTCCACATAATCCAGTGTTTTCAGGAATTCGCGCAGGACAGCAGCCTTTTTTGAATCTCGTACTTTGATCCTGATAACTTCCATGGGTTGCCTCCATCTCGATTATACAGGTTGTTTTTTCTTGCGCACCTTGCACACCAACCTGCCGGCAATGTTCACAAAACCCAGCTGTCCGCCCTTGTCCGGCGGCAGAATCTCCGGGATACCGCGGGACCAGTCATGATCCGAATGGCGGAACTGGATGATGAAACTGCCGGGGTTTTGCTGCCAGGCGCGGTAGGCCTCCAGGCGGGTGTCGCAGACCTTGAAAGTCAACTGCGTTAAAGCCCGGCCAGCCAATACCGGTTTGCGGGCTGAACGGGCCGGCTTGAGCGAGAGCAGAAGCAGCAGACGAATCCACTCCTCTTTGCGCAGCTGGGCCAGCCAGTAGGCCGGGTGGCTTTCGGCCACCTGCCAATAGGCTTGCTCAAAAATTTCTTGCGGGGTTACAGTCTGGAACATGGCCTTATCTCCTATACGTTCACAACATCCTGCTCGAGCAAAGACTGCACCAGCGCCTGCCAGTCACGGGTCAGGTCGATGCGCACCCCGCCGCGGCAGTCGCCGCCGGTTTCCAGACGTTGAATGTGGCCAGCGTCCAGGGCGTAGTCCCATATGGTTTTTTCCCACTCATCCGGGATGGGGAAGGCCAGGCATTCCTGCAGGCGCTTCAAGGTCAGGGTTTGCAGTTTGGCTTCCATGTCTCCCTTTTCAAAGACCAGGGCATAGGCGCAGTCATCCGAGGCTTCCCACTGCCCGGGCAGGGCTTTGCGGGCGATGATCCCGGCATGCACGACCCCAAATTCCGGCAGCGAGGTAGAAAGCAGCCTGATATCCCCATCAGCGACCAGCGAAATACCATGCATCGAAGCTGCGGCGCGCCCGCGAATGAGCGAGGCCCAGATGCTCTCGACGCTGGTCTTGTGCGCCGCCAGCCCGGCATAGATCAGCGTGTGCAGGTGTGGACGGTCTGAAAGCAGGGCGTAGCCGCTCACGTCGGCGCGGGTGTGGGCGTTGGAAATGGCCGGCACAGCCCCATCCGGATAAAGATGCGTGATGGCGGCAGCGCCTTCCAGTCGGGGTTCGATCTTCCAGAGATAGGCTCCAGCATTGGTGCGGACCAGTTCGCGGTTCAGGTCGCGCAGCAGTTCGTGAGGCTTAAGATGGATATTCACGCCGGTGAAGGTGATGGCCGTGTCTCCCACTTCGATTGACACCATACGTCCGCCAGTATCAATCGAAGCACTTGCCGGCAGCCATTCTCTGGGGTTGCGCAGCTCGGGGGGCAGGTCAGTGCCGGGTTTCAGGCTGAAGGCCAGCGCGCCGTGAAATGGGTGCGAGGAGGGCGGGGCGAAGGAACCGTAAGGGGCGCGGTAGCGCTCCTGTCCGACATATTCCACGCCGGGCAGGCTGTTGATGGTTGGCAGCCAGAGCTGCTCATAGGTTGAACAAAGAACCTGTCCTTGCGCAGACAGGTTTCTCTGGGTTTGCATCACGAGTTGGATGCGTTCTTTCAGGTAAGTGTCTTCATAGGCATCAGTCCATTGATACATGGTCGTACTCCCTGGTTTGTGTGATTTGAATGTGGTCGTTTTCATCCTTGCAAATGAACAACCAGGGCTGGCACGATTCGCCTTCCCCGGCCAGCAAGATGGTTTGTCCGGGCGACTGGGACGCCAGTGAGCGGGCCTGAGCCAGCGCGGCTGGAAGGTTGCCCGTCGCCAGGTTTGGGTACAGGCCGAACTGGTGGGCAACCGGCTCCTGTTCGCGCCAGACCTTGAAAATGCCGCACACTTCGGCGTATTGGCTTTCAGCCAGTCTGGCAAAATCGAGTTGGTAGTCCTGCAGGGCGCATTCGAGGGTCGTCCAGGTGATGCCCAGGCTGGAGTCGTGACTTGCGAAGATGTCCTTGAGCAAATCCTGGGCGTCTGCCTGGGTGATCGGCTGGCCGGCCTGCAGGGCAGCTTCGAGCAGGTCGCTTACCTGCCAGACGTGGGCGATTTTGTCGCGCCAGTAAGCGGCCAGGACGCGCAGAGCGGCGGCGTTGTCGAGACGCAGTTCACGCGCCAGGGAGTCGGCCATTTCTTCGAGCATGTAATCGTACATAATCGCATCTCCTTGTTGGGTTGGAGTCAGTCATTGGGGTGCTGGTAGCCTTGCAGATTGGCCGGGGTGATCGGTGTCGAGCGCATTGTGCCGGAGGCCTGGTCGAAGTAGGTCTGGAAATGGGTCAGCGTGCCGTACACCAGCATTTGCAGGAGATAGTCGCCGGCAATGGCGGCCACCTGCTGGTTGACGGCCAGCCCCTGTGCGCTGCGCAGGGCCAGGTCGGCGCAGGACAGGCTGCCATCGGGCGTGGCTTCGGTTGGCTGGGGAATGAGCAGTTCAGGATGCTGTTCGGATGGCAGCGGCAGGCGGGCGCAGTAGCCGGGAATCGGGAAGATGGTCTGGTCGTGTTTGCTGTTGAAACCGCCCACCAACACCTGCCCGCTGTGGCGGTCATTGCCGCAGTCCAG
>CAZTVU010000354.1:0-387 GCA_964617025.1 uncultured Planctomycetales bacterium
TCGAGGAGGTGGCCGCCGGCGGCGAGGGCTGGGTGGCGATGGACGACTGGACCAACGGCCGGTGGCGCGACGCCGACGCCCGCGTCGAGGTCGACGGCGCCCGCTGGGCCTTCACGTTCGCCCCGACCGGCGAGAAGGAGTTCCCAAACATCGGCCGGCCCGGCGTGGCCTACCGCAAGACGCTGAAGGTCCGCCTTGTCGCCGACGGTGCGCTGCCGAAACCGGAGCGGCTGTCGGCGTTCACCGACGCGATCTGCCGCCCGCTGACGGTGCGGATCCACTGGGGACGGGCCGCCGAGCCTCGCTGCCAGCCGCCGGGCGACGATGCCGGCACGCTCGAGGCGTTCAACGGGAGCGTGGTCGCGGTCCGCGCGACGGCCGGCGGGG
>CAZTVU010000354.1:397-3055 GCA_964617025.1 uncultured Planctomycetales bacterium
CCTCGGTCGACGCCGGCAGCCGGTGGTCGCTGGCCTCGGGCGGCGAGGGCGTCATCGAGGCCGACCTCGTCATGGCCGTCGATCCGCAGAGCAGCCGCTTCGACCGCACCGTGGTGACGGTGCGGTCGGCCCACCGCCCGTTCTCGTTCGCCGCCGAGGAGGTCGCCCGCGGCGATCGCATCCTCGTCGACGACCTCGGGGCGCTCGTCGTCCGCGGGGACGACCCGATCACGCTCGAGGGCTATCGCCGGGCGAAGAAGGAGTTCCCCGGCCGCACGATCTACGACCGCGTCTTCGACCAGCCCGAGCAGACGCTCTCGCGCGCGTGGAACGACATGCCGCTCAAGCGCCCGCTGTGGTTCGTGCACGGCCTGCCGGGCAACCGCAACGCGATGCGGCAGGACCCCAACGGCGACATCGACGTGACGGCCGTCGCCCACTGGTTCCAGCGCCCGAACGTCCGCAGCGAGAAGGACTCCGACCGCAAGGGCTGGGACGGCGATTACCTCCGGCTGCGGTTCGGCCTGCCGCCGAGCGAGCGGCGCGCGGGCCGCGAGCTTTTCGACGGCTACCTGCCGATCGTGCGGACGTGGTGGGTCGACGGGCCGCTCTACTACGAGCAGACGACGGTGCTCGACAAGCTGGATGCGGACCTGGGCGCCATCCGTGTGGACGATCCCACCGTGCTGCTGATGCGGATCCGCGTGCTGAACACGTCGGAATCGACGACGGCGACGGCGGGTCTGACGTTCTCCAGCCGGGACAACGACGAGGAGACCCTGGCGATCGAGGGCGAGCGGGCGATGGGCCGGAGGAAGGGCGGCGAGGGCCGGTTCCGCTTTCTGCTCCGCACGGGCGGCCGGGGCGAGGTGCGACCCGACGGCCGCGCCGTGCGCTGGTCGCTGTCGCTGGCGCCGGGCGAGTCGCACGCCGTCCAACTGGCCATTCCGTCGATCACGCCGGCCGGCGACGAGATCGAGCCGCTGGCGAAACGCGACTTCGCCGCGGATGTACGGCGGATCGCCGACTTCTGGCGCCGGCTGACCGCCCGGGGCGCGGAGATCGAGACGCCCGAGCCCTGGCTGAACGACTTCTACAAGGCCCACGCGCGGCACCTGCAGGTCAACTGCCTCGGCGACCTTCGGGCGCCGCGCCGCTACGCCCACGTCGGCACGTTTCACTACGGCGTATACACGAACGAGTCCGCGATGATGATCAGCGACCTTGATCGCCGCGGCTACCACGAGGCGGCCGAGCAGTGCCTCCAGACGTGGGTGGACTTCCAGGGCACGGTGAAACTCCCGGGCAACTTCGCCACGCAGGACGGCATCTTCTACGGCGCCGACGGCGCCGAGTCGGGCGGCTACAACAAGCACCACGGCTACGGGATGTGGTGCATGGCCGAGCACTGGCGCTACACGCGCGACCGGCGGTGGATGGAGCGGGTCGCGCCCGCGCTGCTCAAGGCGTGCGACTGGATCACGCGCGAGCGACAGGCGACGATGACGACGCACGAAGGCGGGGCCCGGGCGTTCGAGTGGGGCCTGCTGCCGGCCGGCGGCCTCGAGGACGTGCAGGATTACTGGTACTGGGCGGCGACGAACGCGTGCGCGGCGTGGGGCTTCGACGCCGTCGCCGAGGCCCTGGCGGACTACGGCCACCCGGAGGCGGCTCGGATCGGCCGCGACGCGAAGGCCTTTCATGACGATGTGGTCCGCGCGTTCACGGAAGCCCGGATCCGGGCCCCGGTCGTTCGGCTTCGCGACGCCACGTACGTCCCGCACTACCCGTCGGAGGTCTACACGCGGGGGCGCTGCGTCGGCTGGATCCGCGAGGTGCTCGAGGGGGCCCTCTGCCTGCTGCTGACGGGCATCGTCGAGCCCGATGCGCCCGAGGCCCGCTGGATCGTCAAGGACTACGAGGACAACCTGTACGTCTCCGAGCGCTACGGCTACTCGATCCCCGTGTTCGACCGGTTCTGGTTCTCGCGGGGCGGCTTCTCGATGCAGGCGAACCTGCTCGACTCGCCGATCCCCTACATCCAGCGCGACGAGGTCAAGCACTACCTGCGGACGTACTTCAACGCGTTCGCGTCGGCGTTCTATCCGGAGATCCGCATGTGCAACGAGCACTCGCTGCCGGAGCTGGGCTACCCCGCCGGCGACCACTTCAAGTCGTCGGACGAGGCGCAGTCCACCTACTGGCTGCGGCTGATGTTCGTGCGGGAGCGGGGCGATCAGCTCTATCTCGGCCAGGCGATCCCGCGCGACTGGCTCGCCGACGGCCGTCGCGTCGGCATCCGGCGCGCCGCGACGCACTTCGGCCCGCTGTCGCTGCGGATCACGTCGGCGGTGAAGGCCGGCACGCTCAAGGCCGAGCTGACGCCGCCCGAGCGGAACCCGCCGACGGCGATCTATCTGCGCTTCCGCCACCCGGAGGAGAAGCCCATCCGGAGCGTGACATTGAACGGCCGGCCGTATGAGCGCTTCGACCGGGAGAAGGAGTGGGTGATCCTGCCGGGCACGCTCAAGGGCGAGCAGGAGGTCGTGGCTCGCTATTGAGCCTTGGCCCGGTTGGATTTCGCCGGTCGGACGTGCTGTAATAGCCCGCGGCCGCGGCCCGGTGCCCCCGGCGGCGCGAGGCGGCACAAGGCCAAGG
>CAZTVU010000355.1:0-297 GCA_964617025.1 uncultured Planctomycetales bacterium
TCGGCGAGCTTCACCGTACCGGCCACCGCATCACCGTCGTGACCTCCGGCGCGATCGGCGCCGGCGTGGCCAAGGCCCGCCTGCCGGGCCGGCCTCGCGAGCTGCCCGGCCTGCAGGCCGCCGCGTCCATCGGCCAGCCGGCCCTGATGACGCTGTACGACCGCGCCCTCCGCCGCCACGGCCTCCACGCCGCGCAGATCCTCGTCACCCGCAGCGACTTCGAGAACCGCCACCGCTATCTCAACATCCGCAACACGATCAACGCCCTCCACGCCCTTGCCGCCATCCCGCTGATCA
>CAZTVU010000355.1:307-851 GCA_964617025.1 uncultured Planctomycetales bacterium
GAGAACGACACGGTCGCCGTCGAGGAGATCCGCTTCGGCGAGAACGACATCATCGCCGCCCAGGTCGCCAACCTCCTGCGGGCCGATCTGATGATCATCCTGTCCGTCGTCGACGGCCTCCTGGACGCCGACGGGCGCGTCGTCGACTTCGTGCCCGCCGTCGGCGACGAGGTCCTCGCCATGGCGCGGCAGGAGCGCAGCACGCTCGGCACCGGCGGCATGATCACCAAGCTCCAGGCCGCCCGGCTCGTCACGCTGGCCGGCGAGGCCGCCATGATCGCCAACGGCCGTGCGAAGGACATCCTCCTGCGGATCCTCGCGGGCGAGCGGGTGGGCACCGTCTTCGCCCCGGCGCCCCGCAAGATGTCCTCCCGTGAGCGGTGGATCGGCATGACGGTTCGCGCGGCCGGGCGCATCCGGGTCGACGACGGGGCGGCGGCGGCGGTTCGGCGCGGCGGCAAGAGCCTGCTGGCCAGCGGCATCACGGGCGTCGAGGGCGAGTTCGCCCGGGGAGAGGTGGTCGACGTCGTCGATGCCGGCGACC
>CAZTVU010000355.1:861-2860 GCA_964617025.1 uncultured Planctomycetales bacterium
AGCGGATCGCCCGCGGCGTCTCGAACTACGCCTCGGCCGAGCTCAACCGCATCAAGGGCCTCAAGACGCTTCACATCGCCCAGGTCCTCGGCGAAAAGCCCTTCGACGAGGTCATCCACCGCGACAACCTCGTCCTCCTGGCCGAGTAGCCGGCCCCAGTAGGGCCGGCGCCCTCACCGGCCGCGTTCCCCGCTGCGCTCGCATGCAGCCGGAGGAATGCGAGCGGCCCACGGAAATCGCCGGTGCCCTCACCGGCCGTATTCCTCACTGCGCCCGACCGTTTTCCACGAAGCGTCCGGCTTCAGACCCCTCTCCCTCCAAGGGAGAGGGCAGGGTGAGGGTCTCGATTTCGGGTTTCGGGCCCCGGGCATTTGAGCGTCCCGCGATCCGCCTTCATCGTTCCGCGTGCCTCGTTTCCGCCCTTGCGGCGGCGCGGCCCGCAACGGCGCCGCTACTCCTGCGGCGGCGTCGGATCGATGATGTACACCCGACGCACCGACCGTACGGGTCGGCGCGGGCTGACCATCAGGTTTCGCAGCAGCGGGTTGTTCGCGTGGGGCTCGATGCGATCGACCACGCCGATGACCATCGGCAGCGGCAAGCCCGGCTCGCCCGGCGATGAAATGACCAAGTCGCCGGTGCGGATGCCCTCCGGGCCGCACAGCCTCGCAGGGACGTCCGGCACGGTCATCCGGCCCCGGCCCCGCCCCTGAAGGCTGAAGTACTCCTGCGTCCCGCTGAGTCGGTCCCGCTCGATCCGCCCGATGCGGACCCGGATCCACGGCAGGAACTCCGTGTCCGTCAGGAGCGTCACGCGGCTGGTCAGCGGCGTCCGCTCCGTCACGCGCCCGAGCAGGCACTCGCTCTTGAGGATCTCCGCCGCCGGCCGCTCCCCGCCGCCGGGCGCCGCCGAGTAGTCGTGCGTGACGACCCAGTCCCCCTCCTCGATCCCGTCCGACGAGCCGCGATCGATCAGCAGCGACTCCCGCCACGCCCTCGCGTCGGCCGCCACGACGCGTGCGGGCACCATGCGCACCCCCTCCGCCAGCCCGCGCTGCCGCCAACCCGTCAGGGCGCCGATCTCGTTCTGCAGCGAGGCGATCGAGTCCGTCATCGCCGCCACCTGGTGCTGCAGGGCCTCCCGCATTCGGTCCACGCGGTCGAACTCCTCCGGCGCCACGGCCGGGCGGATCGCGGCCCGCACGCCGTCGGACGTCCGCGCGGCGGTGTCGTGGACCGCCCATTGCATCGCCGCGAGCAGTTGGAGCGGGTTCTTGGCCGAGTGGGTGAAGCGGCTCGGGATCAGAAGGGAAGCGGCCGACGCGACCATCAGGCCGACGAAGAGCTTCGGCTTGGATATCCGTCGCACGTTCCAGCGCACGGCCAATCACCCCGGCCGCGACCTACAGGTCGTCCTCGTCCGACTCGAGCGTCTCTTTCCAGGAGTTCAGGTTTTCGAGATAGATCCCGCAGCCGCGGGCCACGCACGTCAGCGGGTCGTCCGCGAGCCGTGCTTTCAGCCCGGTGGCCTCGCTCATCACCTGGTCGAGCCCCCGCAGCAGCGACCCGCCGCCGGCCAGCATCAGGCCATTGTTGACGAGGTCCGCCGCCAGCTCCGGCTCGGCCCTCTCCAGCACGCGCAGCACGCACTCGATGATCAGCCCGACGGGCTCCTTCACCGCGTCGCGGATCTCCTCGCTCGTGACCACGGTCTGCCGCGGCAGCCCGCTGATCATGTCGCGGCCGCGGACCTCCATCGTCACTTCCTGCGGCAGCGGCGCGGCCGAGCCGATCTCGATCTTGATCCGTTCGGCCATCTGCGGGCCGATGAGCAGGTTGTAGGTCCGCCGCATGTGGTTGATGATCGCCTCGTCCATGTCGTCGCCGGCCACGCGAAGCGACTCGCACACGCTGATGTCCGCCAGCGACAGGATCGCCGCCTCCGTCGTGCCGCCGCCGATGTCCACGATCATCGACGCCGTCGCCTCCGCCACCGGAA
>CAZTVU010000356.1:0-2832 GCA_964617025.1 uncultured Planctomycetales bacterium
CCGGCGCGTCCCGGCACGCCCCAGGAAAAGCGGCGGCAAGGCCGCCGCAGCCCAAAACGCGCGGACCGCGCCGTACAGGACGGGCGGAGCGATCGCCGCCCGAGTCGAGGTCGGGGCCGGATCATTCAGCGCAACCGGCGTGCAAGACTCGCGCATCTTCGAGTTGCGACCCAAGGCTGCCCTGGGCTGTCTCGTTTTTTCCGCTTTCCGGCGCTGCCGTATGCAACGCCGGGGTCAAGTGCCGCCGCCGTTCGTGCAACCGCGCCCTTGCGTCCGCCGCCGCAACGGGGTACGGTGGCCCCGTGACATCACGCACAAGGGAACCCCGGCATGGAACACATCAAGAGCTTCTTCGAACGGGACCTGTTCGCCAAACACTGCGGCATTGAGCTGGTCGACGTCGGCCCCGGCACCGCCAGGGTCCGCATGACCGTCCGGCCGCACCACCTCAACGGCGTGCGAACCGTCCACGGCGGCGCCCTCTTCACGCTGGCCGACTTCGCCTTCGCCGTCGCCTGCAACTCGCACGGCACCGTCGCCGTGGCCGCCCAGGCCAGCATCACCTTCCTGCGGCCCGCCACCGCCGGCACGCTCACCGCCGAGGCGTCCGAGGTCTCCCTCGGCCCAAAACTTGCCTCCTATCTGATCAACATCACCGACGAATCCGGCACGCTCGTCGCCACCTTCCAGGGCTTGGCCTACCGGAAGAACGACACCCTCGAGGCCGTCGCTGCGAAGGGCTGACCATGCCGTCCGTCCCCGACACATGGTCCGACTGGCTCGCCCGTGCCGGACGGCCGCTGGTGATGGGCATCATCAACGTGACGCCCGACTCGTTCAGCGACGGCGGGCAATTCCTGGATCCGGCCGCCGCCGTCGCCCGCGCCCGGCAACTGATCGCCGACGGCGCCGACCTGCTCGACGTCGGCGGCGAGTCGTCGCGGCCGGGCGCGGATCCCGTCGACCCGGCGGAGCAGAGGCGCCGAGTCGTGCCCGTCATCGCCGGCATCCGCAGCGCCGGCCTCGACGCCCCGATCTTCATCGACACGCGTCGGGCCGAGGTCGCCGCCGCCGCCCTCGACGCCGGCGCCACCGGCATCAACGACATCACCGCTCTGCGCGACGACCCCGCCCTGGCGCCCCTCGCCGCTGAGCGATGCGCCCCCGTCGTGCTCATGCACATGCAGGGCACGCCCGCGACCATGCAGGATCGGCCCGTGTATCGCGACGTCGTCGCCGAGGTTGCCGATTTCCTTCGCCGGCAGATCGACTTCGCCCTGGCCGCCGGCATCCGGCGTGACCGGATCGCCATCGACCCCGGCATCGGTTTCGGCAAGACCACCGCGCAGAACCTGGAGCTGCTTCGCCGTACTGACGCCTTCGCCGCCCTCGGCGTGCCGGTGCTGGTCGGCCCGTCGCGGAAGCGTTTCATCGGCGAGGTTCTGGGGCTGTCGACCGCGACATCGGGACACTGGCGGCCGTCGCGGCCGCCGTCCTCGGCGGCGCCGCCGTCGTCCGCACGCACGAGGCCGCGGCAACGCGCCAGGTCGTCGCGCTCTGCGCGGCAATCCGCGCCGGCGAGAAGGGGATGCGTTGACGGGACCCGCCATGCGACGATTGACCGCCATCGCGTTGACGCTGCTCCTGGCCCCCGCGGCAACGGCTCAACCGTTGTCCGTCCGCCGGGACCACCCGAGGCTCCTGATCCACCGCGACGAGATCGACGCGATTCGCAAGCGATGCGGCGTCCCCGGCCTTCGCGACGCCCCGCCGGCGTCGCAACCCTTCGCCACGCAGCAGGCGGCATTCGAGCGCGTGCGGCGAGCGGCCGATGCGGCGGTCCGCTTCGGGGCCCGGCCGGGCGAGCTCTACGCCGTCGCCCTCGCCCACCTTGTCCTCGGCCGGCCGGACCGGCGCGATGCGTACGTCGACTGCGTCGAGGCCGAACTCCGCCGGCAGATCGACCTCGAGTGGCGGGCCGATGACGTCGTCGTCGCGCTCGACTGGTGCTGGGACGCCCTCTCCGAAGACGTACGCAACCTCATCGCGACGCGCCTCACCGCGCGCATGCAGCCCTGCCCGCACGACCTCGACCCGCTCGACCACCTCGCCCTTCACCCTCGCGTATGCGACGTCGCCGCGGCGATCGTCCTGCATGAGCCCCGGCCGTCGGCCCGCACCGGCGATGCCGGCGTGCGAATCGCCGAGGTCCTGCGGGCCGCCGCCGCATACCTCGAGGGCCCTTTTGTCCGCCTCTGGCAGCGGAAGGGTCCCGCCGCCAGCTCACCCACCAATGCCATCTGGTCCGAGGCCGATGCCGTACTGGCCGCAGAGATCTGGCACACGGGCGCCGGTCGGTCGATCTGGCCGATGCTCGCCGATTCGCTCGGGCGATGCACCGACGTCCACTTCTGGTCCCACACCGGCCATAAGGCCCTCCCGTTCGGCTTCCCCTGGAATGACGGCGGCTGGAGCCCCGATCGACCCGGGCGCATGCACACGAACTGGGCCGTCGCCGTGCCGTGGGTCCTCGCCGCCCGCACGAACAGCGGTACCGCTCGCTGGTTCACGTCGGAACTGCCCGAGCCCCCCGCCTTCGCGCCCGGCGCCCGCGACGACCCCGCGATGGACGCCCTCTGCTGGTCGCGCGTGATCTACGGCGACGCCCCCGCGCCCCCCGTCCTGCGCCAGGCCTGCCCCCTGGCGAGGCCGATCCCCAAGGGCCTGCTGGTCATGCGCACCGACTGGTCGCCCGACGCCGCCGTCGTCATGGCCAACGTCGGCCAGCCGTACTGGCGGTCCGGACAGCACTTCAACGCGGGGCACTTTCAG
>CAZTVU010000357.1:0-2831 GCA_964617025.1 uncultured Planctomycetales bacterium
CTGCCGCAGGAAGGTGTCGAGCGGCAGGTCCACGAGCACGGCCCGCGCCGCCACGCGCCGCAGGTCGGTGGCGGCCGCAAGCCCGGCCAGCTCGTCGCCGACGTACCGGTCGCCGTAGTAGCGGGCGACCCAGCCGGCGGCGTCGTCCAGGACGGTCCGTGGTTCGTCGAACGGCCGCACCACCTTCTCCTTGCCGATCGAGAAGTGCGCCCCGTGGTCGTGCAGCGCGATGACGGCCGGGAACGGGCCTTGACCCTTCGGAATCAGGACGTACGCGGGGATGCGGCAGTCGGCGGACACGTTGAACACGATCTTTCGCGCGGTGTAGCCGCCGCGGTCCTCCTCGGCGATGACGACCGGTTCGAACGCGGCGCGCGGCGGCGGGGTGCCGAGGCATTCCAGCAGTCGCGCCCGTGCCGCGGACCGCCACCCGTCGAAGTCGGCGTGCCGCGCCGGCTCATACGCCAGCGGAAACGTCATGCGCCGAACCTGCGCGGCCGCAAACGTCGGCAGGCGGTCAGCCATGCCGTGGCGCGGGTACTGCGCGGTCGGCTGCGACGCGGCGGAGTCCGCGCGGGCGGGCATCCGGTCGAGAACGCGCTGCAGCACCGGATGGGCGTGATCCAGGCGCTCCGCCGGCCGGCGCGCCAGGTAAAACCGCAACAGATCCCCGAAGTACACGATGCCCTCCGGCGGCGCGGTCCCCAGGTCAAACGGCCCTTCCGTGTAGTCGCGGCTCGGGTCTCGGTCCGCCGGCCGCTGATAGAGATCGTAGAGCGTTCGGCCGTCCTTCAGCACGCCCGCAGCGGCTTCCCACCCGCTCAGCCCGGAGAAGAATTGTCCCGTGCGGCGCCAGACCAGGATTCGGGATTGCAGCGTGCGCTCGATCGCATCGACGAGCGCCTCGATCGGTTCGCCCCGCGACTCGAGCCATTCGGCCGCACGGGCGAGCTGGGCGGCGTGCTCGATCCCCTGGCTGACGATCACGCGGCTCGAACGCGGATGCGGGTAGCGCCATCCTCCCACGGGATCCTGTGATCCGGCGAGGAAGTCCGCCACCGCACGGATGACGTCGCGGAGCTTCGGTTCCTCCGGGGCATACCGGGCCAGATCGGGCAACCCGGCCAGCGCGTATCCGACGATGTACGGCTTGGCGAACGGGTTCTTCAGGCCGCGTCCGTCCTCGTCGATGAACGGCGGGTCGGCGAGGATCGGCTGGCCGTTCTGGCTGAAAAGGTCGCCGGTCGACAGCCGCGTCCGCAGTTCGCGAAACAGCCGCAGCGCCTGGTCGAGGTGTTCGCGGTGGCCTGTCAGCCGATGGAGGTTGACGAAGTCGAGGGCGATCCCGATGTTGCGGCACTCGCCCCGGTCGGCGTGCACGGCATGCCGCGCGTACTCGACCTGCCACCGCAGGGCCGACGCCATTCGCGGATCGCCGGCCTCCTCGTACGCCGCCAGGAACGAGTCGAACCCCTTCGTGCAGAAGTGGACCGCCGTGTTCGACCGCCACATGAAGTCGCGGTCGTCCTTGTGGGCCGACGAGTGCGCGCTGATGTTGTTGTACCGCGTGCCGCCGAACTCGCCCGCCCGGCCGGTGCCCCACCAGATCGAGAGGTCGTGGAAGTTGCCGCACCACAGCATTGCGGCCTCGCGCAGCCGCGCATCGCCCGACCGCCGATACTCCTCGAAGATCGGCGGACAGTGGTTCAGCCGATTCATCCCGAAGGTGCCGGCCGGGAAGGCGGTGATGTTGCCGAAGTCGTCGCCGACGAGCACCGACTTCACCGTCGCGTCCCGGTGATACCGGCGGATCGCATCCAATTCGGGCCACGGCGACAGGTCAGGCGGTTCGCCGCCGCCGTACGCCGCGACGAAGCACGTCGAGGGAATGCGCAGGTCGTGGGTCGGCTCGAGCAGGGCGTTCAGCGGCGGGGCGCCGGCGGGCGTCAGGGTGAACGTTGCCTGTCGCCATGCCGCTTCCTGGTGGGGCACGCGCTCGCCCGCCTCGCATCGCAGGTAGGTGATGTCGGACTCGCCGGCCGCGGGCACGACACGCAGCACGCCCCGCCGGAGCAGGTGCGCGTCGGGGAACGCAAGCTGCCCGTCCGACGTTGCGATGCTCGCCGCCGCGCCGCCGCGAAAGCGGTGCTCGGCCGGTTCGGAGCCAAGCGGTCGTTCGTCGCCGCCGATGCTTATCGCCTTCGCGCCGGGCCCGCGGATCCGCCAGCCGAGATCGGGGGCGTGGCCGTCTCCGCTCTCCAATCGCTGGATGTGGGCTCGAACGCCGACCGAGCCCAGGGCATCCGCTCGAACCTCCAGGATCCGCGGCCAGGCCGGGTCGGGCACGAGTAGCCGCGCCCAGAGGTAGTGCTCGCCCCGCTCGATGACCTCCGCCGTCGCCGATATCGATACCTGCCGGGCGGGCGCGACCAGGTCGGCTTGCCACGTCTCCCCGTTGCGGCGACGGATCCCTCCGCGACCTCGATGTCCAATACGCCGACCGAGCCGGCGAATCGTCCCGGCCGCGTCGTCGGCATCGTCGTGGGCAGGGGACGAGGTCGAAGGGCGAGGGAGAACCGTCGCTCGGCCGCATCGGCGAAGGAGAAAGAGAATGTGACGATGGCCCGCCGGACCGACAGCGGTCGGCCCGGGTGGAGCGTCAGCAACCGCACATCGGGTACGATCGCCTCTCCGCCGTCCGGCAGGACGGCCGGACGGTCGAGCGGCGCGCCCGTTTTTTTCCGTTGGCCTTTGGGGAGGAAGACATTGCGGGCGTTCTCGCCGTGCTCGACGTGGCGGATCTATCGCCGGACTCCGCTGTGTCGGAAAAC
>CAZTVU010000358.1:0-227 GCA_964617025.1 uncultured Planctomycetales bacterium
TAGAAGGCTGGGCACATGGGGCCTCTCACTTGAAGACAATGTACAGCATGACCATGGTCACGAACAGGAGCGCCGCCAGGAACTTGTAGTTGCCGATGCCGCGCCAGGCCTCGCCGCGCAGGGCCTCGAGCGGGTGCTTCCAGACGAGGGCATTGCCGGGGTGATCCGCAGGGGAGGGCCGGAGCCGCGAGACGACCACGAGAATCGCGGAGCAGATGCAGAACAGG
>CAZTVU010000358.1:239-2820 GCA_964617025.1 uncultured Planctomycetales bacterium
CGGTCGAATCCTTGAACCAGTCGAGGATGAACACAACGAAACCCAGTCCGGACCCCGCGACCAGCGTTGCGAAGGCCCCGGACGCGGACGCACGCCGCCAGAACACGCCCCAGAGGAACACGACGGTGATCGGCGGGGCGATATAGCAGATCAGCGAGTTGGCGCCCTTGTAGATGTTCTCAAACCGCTCGATCGCCGGCGTCCACATGATCGACAGGACCATCGCGCAGAACGTCACGACCCGGCCGATTACGACGAGCGTGTGGTCCGGGACGTCCGGTCGCCACTGCCTGTACAGATCGTAGCAGAACAGCGTGGCGATGGAGTTGAGCGCGCCCGAGACGGTGCTCATCAGGGCGGCCAGCAGCGCGGCCGCCACGATGCCCTTCAACCCGGCGGGCAGCAGGTTGAGGATCATGTGGGCGTAGACGTCTTCCGACTTCTCGCGGATGAGCTTGAGGTCTCGCAGGCCGTTCGCCGCGCCGCGGACCTCCGCTTCCGTGAGCTTCGTCCGCCCGGCAATCTCGGCCAGCGTTGTCGACTTTCGCGGCGTGGCGCCGGCGGCCCTGACGGCGTCGTACACCGCCTGCTCCTCCGCCGACAGCGCCCGCACGGCCGCGGGCGCACCCGGAGATTCCACGACGGGCAGCGGCGGCATCTTGCCCTGGTGGATCAGCCCCAGCGCGATCGTCCCAGGCATGACAAAGATGAACACGGGCAGGATCTTGATGAAGCCCGTGAAGAGCGGCCCGACGCGGGCGTGGTCCTCGCTCTTCGCACCGAGGACGCGCTGGACGATCGTCTGGTCGGCGCACCAGTACCACAGCCCGATGACCGGATAGCCCAGCAGAACGGCGTACCAGGGCAGCTCGGGCAGCTCCTTCGCCGTCCGCAACACGGTCAGGTTTACCGGATCGACGCTGCCCGACAGCCCGCCCCAGCCGCCGACGTGCCAATATCCGATCGACGTGATGGCGATCGCCCCGGCCAGCAGGATGATCGTCTGGAGCGACTCGGTGAGCACGACCGCCAGCAGCCCGCCGACGATCGTGTAGAGACCCGTAAGCAGCGAGATGCCGATGACGCTGGTCATGATCTCGATGCCGAACATCTCCCGCAGGACGATCGCCCCGGTATAGAGCGAGAAGCCGATGTGGATGAAGATCGCCGAGACGATCGAGAGCAGGGCGAGCCAGTTGCGGCTCGCGCGGCCGTAGCGCTTCTCGAGGAAGTCGGGCAGCGTCGCCACGCCCGAACGCAGGTAGAACGGCGCGAAGAAGAGGGCCAGGCAGATCAGCGTGAACGGAGCCATCCACTCGAAGCTGCCGTACGCCAGGCCGCTCAGGTAGCCGACCTGCGCCTGGCTGACCAGGTGGATCGTCGAGATGTTCGTCGAAAACAGGGCCAGGCCGATGATCGGCCACGTCAGCGTGCCGCCGGCGAGGAAGTAGTCCTTGCCCTCCGCGCCCTGGCGTCGCCGGAGGCCCGCAAGGCAGCCGAGGCCGATGATCACGACGAAGTAGACGACGATGATGGCGAGATCGACGCCCTCGATCCGCAACTGCATGGCAAGCATCGGCAATTCCCGCGGAGCGGCCCCGCCGGCTCCCGCCGCTTCAATCCATGTGGAAAACCATTTCCGCGTTGGCCCACCACTCGCCCTTGTTGCGGACGGGCAGCGGGGTCTGCAGAGGATCGGTCTGCTTGAGCCACTCCTGCATGGCCGGGTTCGCCATCGCCCGCCGCATGTCGGCGTCGAAGTCCCGGCCGGTGTACTCGAAGCTGGCGAACAGGAGCCACTTGTCCGGCTCGACCTCCTTGAGGTAGATGGAATAGTTCCGGATGTGGGCGTCGCGGAGGGCCTGGATGACGGACGGCCACGGCGCGGCGTGCAGCTCCCGGTATCGCGGGATTCCCTCCGCCTTTACGCCGATGACCTGCCCGAATCGCTGCACCTTCGGTTCGGCGACGGCGCACCCCGTGCCGACCGCGCAGAGCAGCGCGCCGCCGACCAGCGACAACACGACGTTCCCGTAGCGTCTCATGGCAGTCTCCTCGCGAATCCATCCGGAGGCTCCCGGGGGTTCCCGGTGCCCGGTTGCGGCCCGCCCGGCGCGGGGCCGCGCCTTCCGCGGCGGCCGGTCACCGGACCGGCCGGAATCGTATCACGTAGATCATGCCCATGACGAGCAGCAGCGCGCCCCACCAGATATCGGCGTGCAGGTGCCACAGCGCCACCCGCTTCGGCTCATCCGGCGGGATCACGTAGCCGTAGATCCCCGAGGCCAGGATGAGCGCGCCGTACACCGCCAGCAGCGCCCCGATGAAGAACCAGATCGGTACCTGATGCTCCTTCTCGCTCATCGTTTCACCAGAAGATGATGTTGACGGCCACCAGCACCACGCACACCACCGACGCCCAGAACACCGGCTTGCGATACCACGGGCACGGCCCCTCGTCGGGCAGCGGCGTCAGGCCGTACACGAGGTGCTTCAGCTCGGCATCCGGCCTGGGCGTCGTGAACAGGCTCACCATCACGACCGTTCCGATCGTCAGCAGCAGCGACCAGAAGGCGCTGAA
>CAZTVU010000359.1:0-2814 GCA_964617025.1 uncultured Planctomycetales bacterium
GCGAATCCACCGCCTGCGCCCGCACCGCCGGCAATCGGCGATCCGGCGGCCCGCGGGCCGCATCCAGCAGCGCATCCAGGGCCGCCGCACCGCCGACCCGCTGCAGGCCCACCAGCGCCGCCGTCGCCGTGGCGGTATCGGCGGATGAAGCCATCCGCATCAGCTCCGGCAAGGCCGCCTCGTCGTGAAACGCGGCAAGGCCCAGAGCCGCCGCCTCGCGGACGTCGACGTCTTCGTCGTGCATCGCGGTCAGGAGGAGCCCGCGCGCCCTCGCCCCGCGACAGCGATGCAGGATCGCGACCGCCTGCAACCGCACCTCGGCGGACGGGTGCCGGAGCAACGATTCGGCGGCGCCGGCGGCCTTATCGCCCACCGACAGCAGGCAGGCAAGGTAATAGCCGCGGCTCTCGGCCGCCGGCTCCCGCGCGAGCCGGTAGGCCCACCACCGCGTGCGGATCTCCCACCGCAGCAGCATGGCCGCCGCCCACAGCGCCACGAGCACGGCGATGACGGCCCACGTCCTTCGGGAGACGCGGGCCGGCGGTGGCACCGGCCCTACGGGATCGGCGGGATTCACGTCCATGGCGAGGGCAGCTCCCTGCGCAGCCGTCATCGCGCGACCGTGAGCCGCCGTTCGAGGCCGTCGGGCGTCAGCTCGACCGGCAGGCCCTCGATCAGTTCGCGGCCCTTGTGCGTGGCGGTCCGGCCGCCCGCCTCCACGCGGTACTCGTCGTCCGCGTTGACCGTGAACCATTCGGGAAATTGGTTGATCCGCGGGTAGTCGAGCGGGAGCTTGAGGTACAGCTTGTGCCGGGGGATATCAAAGATCAGCCGGCCCGCCCAGGGCTTGTCCGCGCGGACGGAGATGCAAAGCCTCTCGCCCTGCCGGACCGCGCCGAAGCGAAGGTCCGACCGCCACGGCCGCGCCGTGACGCCCTGCGTCTTCCACAGGGCATACAGGATGGCCGTGCGGGCGAAGTTGCCGTCGCCGTGCCAGCCTTCGATGACGCCGTCGGGCTTCTGCACGTTGAACATCACCCGGATCTCGCTGTCGATCCAGGCGGCCGTCGACGCAATCGGCTCGCGGTTGTACAGGTTGATGGCGCCCTCGATCGAGTCGGCGTATTCGTCGGCGATGACGGACTCCTGGCCCCAAAGGAAGTTGCGGTAGTGCTCGTTGAGGTTCGAGAGCGTCCGGCGCACCGCCTCGCGGTATGCCTCGGTCTTGTCGATGAGGTAGACCGCATAGATACCGTTGTACGTGTAGCCCCACGTGTCGCAGAGCGCGTCGTTCACCGGCTTTCCGGTGCGGGTGTTCACGAGGTTGTAGAACAGCCCGTGCTCGTTGCGGCCGATGGCCAGGCACCGGTCGTACAGGACATGCATCGGGCGCTCGTATGCCTTCTTCTTCTCGGGCGCGGCAAAGTAGGCCGCGACGTACACCTCCGAAAGCCCCGAGAGCGTCTCGCAGCCGTGATCGCGAAACCGGACGACCTCCTCCACCTCGGTCGGATGGTGCTCCAGGAGGTAGTAGTCGGCGATGCGAAAGGCCCAGTCGAGGTACTTCCGCTCGCCGGTCATCCAGAAGAGCCTCGCGAGCGCCTGCATGTTCTCGCCGTTGACCTCCTGGCTGGTCGAAGGGATTCGCCCGTGCTTCGTCTCGATCGGCGCGTGCTTCCAGATGTCGTCGACGATGCCGAGCATCCGCTCGGACCACGGCGAGGGCCCCAGCCACTCCGTCAGCGGAAGCAGGCCGTCCTTGACGTACTCGGACCCGCCGAAGATCAGCCGCCCGATCTCCGGCTTCTCGTCCGCGAAGCCCTGCTTCGTGAACGAGTACGCATCCGGGATGCGGTCGAGCCGCGAGGTCAGGCGCGTCTCCGTCCGCAGCATGTCGAGCATCCGCCCCTCGAAGAGCGGGCGGTCCGTGATGGCCGCCGTCAGGACCATGAACGGATAGTTGTCGGCGGCGGCGTCCGGCGGATTCCACAGGTCCTTGTTCGCCGTCAGGTTTCGCGGGATCAGGCCGGTCTTCGGGTCGGCGTGCCGGAGCCACCCCTCAACGAACCGGTGGCAGCGATTGAAGGCCTCGTTGGCCCGCGTGCCGTTCTCGTCAGCCTGCTCGAAGGCGGCCGCATCCGCGCCGACGACCGGCGGGGCAAGCGCAGGAATCGGCAGCAGCGACAAAACCATCCACAGGGATCGAACGGGCCGCGGGCGCATGGGAGGCTCCTTTGTACCGGGCAGTACCGGATTATCGGGCCTTATTGTTCACGGGCGCCCCGCCGGCTTCAACTCATCCTGGGCGCCGGGCAACGAGAGATGGGCGGGGCTCCGCCCAAGGCTCGACGGTAACCCGTGCTGTTTTGCAGCACGGAGCGCGCGGGCGAGTCACGTGCGAATGTTTACTTCCAGGTCTCCCACTCGTATGGGACAAGGGATCGGGCGCGCGGCGGGTGCCACATCCGGTTGCAGCCGGTCGGGGGACACACGCCCGGCGTCGGCGTCGGGTGGGCGATCTTCGCCATGGCAAGACGCTCCACATGGCCGTCGACGAAGGAAACGTTGAGCTTTCGCGTCTGGAGCGGCGCGGCGGCCGGCGAGTGCCGCGGCGCGGCCATCTGATCCAGGTCATCGACGCGGTAGCTCCCGCCCAGGTTGCGATAGTTGCTCATGCGCAGGTAGCGGCCGAAGCCCGCGTCCGGGTTCGGGATTCGCATGTTGCTCTCCACGACGGCAGCCCAATCGTTGTAGTCGAGCAGCATAATCTGGCGAGGATTCATCGGCTTGACGCAGCACGACGGGTTGATCCCG
>CAZTVU010000360.1:0-2801 GCA_964617025.1 uncultured Planctomycetales bacterium
GAACCGTGGCCACGACATCTCGAGCACCAGCGGCGAGTTGAGCGTCAGCGCCGCCTCGGCCGTGCCGTATCGGTCTCCGTCGACGGCCACGGCCATGATCCGCATGCGGCCGATCAGGCGCGGCATCGTCAGCTCGGCGGTCAGCTCGCCGTCGGCGCCGACCGGTGCCGCCATCCGCCACACCACGGCCGCGTCGCGCCGCTGCGACGGCACCGGGCTGCGGCGGCGGGCCTTTGCCTCGGCCTCGCCGGACTCGTCGCCGCCGATCCGGGTCATGTCCGCCGGTCGCTGATGGTCCGGCAGCAACTCATCGAATGTGTCGGCCGAGGCCACGGCCGCCGCGTACTTCGCGAAGAAATGATCGAGCGGGTCGGGCGGTTCGTAGTCCGTCGTCATGAGGATGCCGTCGTCGACCGCCCAGAGGTGGACGACCGCCGGCCCGGCCTGCGACGAGGCGTCGGTGTGCACTCGCACGCGGACGGTCTCGCCCGGCTGCGCCTCGGCGGGGGCGTCCAGCTCGACCGCCAGCTCGTGCCCGGCGGGGTCCGTCGCCAGCCGCGTCATGCCCATCGCGCGATGAGGCCGCCACGTCGTCTCGGCCGGGTCGACAGGTCGCACCACGGCGGCCGTGATGAAGGCCCCGCCCCGCAGGGTTTCATCCACGGGGAGTTCGAGCTCCATCGTGTTGCCGGCCATCTCATGAACTCGGTGATCGATCACCCGGTCCGTTTCCACGGTAAGCCACATCGTGCCTGCAAAAGGACTCTTGACCAGCAGCCTCGCCGACCGACCGGGTGAGTAGCTCTCCCGGTCCAGGATCAGCTCGACGACGTCGGGGGCGCTGGTCGCGGCGGCATAGGCGTCGGCTCCCTCCTCGACGGCCTGAAGCTCGACCTGTGACACCGATCCCGAGAAGCAGTCCACCACGCGAACGCGGTACAGGCCCGGCATCGGACACAGAAGGTCAAACGCACCGTCGCATCGGCCCGCGGGCGGGGCGTCGATCTCACCCTCGGCCGCGGGCGTGACGTGTTCGGTCGTGTTCCACACCAGCCGACCGTTGACGACCTCCAGCGTCGTTTCGCGGTCGACGCGGACCAGCGTATACGACATCGGCCCGGGCTCCGCCGGCGCGTCGCCACCGTCGACCTGCACCCACTCGATCCGCGCCGGCCGGCCGACGACGGCCAGTTTGCCGCCCGGCAGACGCAGCCCGACATGCCGTCCCATATCATCCAACCGGCACTCGACCGCCCGAGAGATTGATCGCCCGCCCTCTTCCGTCAGTGTGATCGACACCGCCGCCTGCCAAAGCCCCGGCGGTTGTCCCTCGGCCCGATCGAGTTCGGCCGAAACCCGGCCCACCTCATCCAGCGTCGCCTCGCCCGCGGGGATCTCCACTCGCCTGCCCGCATCGGGATCAACGAACGAGTAGCCGGCGAACCGCGCCGACTTGAACGACATCCGCTCATACGTCCCCGTGAACGTGACCGCCAGACCGGCCGCCGGCTGATCGAACAGGTATCGGGCCGTCACGTCCACCACCACGGGCTCGCCGGGGCCGAAGCGCTCCTGTGCGGCCGCCGCCACCACCTCAATTCTCGCCGGCACATACTCCTCGACGAGCGCCTCCGTGCTTCCCAGGACGTCCTTGGAGCCCGGCAGGCCGACGCGGAACTGGTACGGGCCGGTCGGGGCATCGTCGTGCGTCGCAAAGTCCACATGGAAGACGCCCTGCCGATCCGGCGCGGGCGTGGCCGTCAATTGGGCCGCCTCGCGTCCGTCGGGCCGGTGCATGGTGACGGTCACCGGGAACGGCGGCGGGGTATTGCCAACGGCGTCGCGAACGATGCCGGTGACGTGGATGGTGTCGCCAGGCCGGTAGACCCCACGCTCGGTGTAAAGCATTATGTCATAAGTGGTTGGGATCGTGCGCCCCGACGGGTCCACGTCGTCCAGCACCCACGCGTGCTCGTCGGGCCGAAGGAAGCTGAGGTCTTCGCCGAGGGCCGCCGTAATGAGCCAGACGTTGCCGTCCGGGTGCCCCTTCGGCACCGTCAATCGGGCAACGCCCTGCGCGTCGGCGGTCGCCGACGCCAGCGTCTGCCCGTTGGCCGTCATGGCGGTTACGGCCGCCCCGCCCACCGGCGTCGCCGTCCGCAGCGACGTTACCCACACGCAGTAGCCGTCCCGCTCGGACTTGGCAGTGATGGCCAGATCGGTGATGGCGACGACGGCGGAGTCGCTGGTCCACGCGCGATCCGTGGCTTCGGCCGCGAGGCAGTACACCCCCAACGGTGAGCCAAGGAGCGACCGCAGGTCCACCGCGAGCGTGGACGGCTTGTTGCGCGGGAGGTCGAGGCGGATGGTCTTCTTTGGCAGCTCGCGCGAGGTCGTCTCCCTCTCCGCGCCGTGCAGATGGGCGACCAGGTTGTTGGCATGAACGCGAAACGCCTTCAAACTCAGGCCGGCGACGTTGACGGCCTTCAGGTCAATGGTCAGGTTGCCGTGGGGCGAGAGAAGCCCCGCGGACATGGGGAATGCGACGGCGGGGTCGCGATCGGGGATGTCGAAGGACCACGTCTGATCCTCGCCCAGAGGCTTGCCGTCGGCGGCAAGGAGGTTCGCCCCGACGGTCGCCGTGTACCGTGCGCCGCTCTCGAACGGCCCCTCGAGCAAGAGGCGTTCGCCCGCGATCCGCATCTGCAAACCCTGCACGGCCGGCTGAAGCCGCACGGGCAGCGGCCGCGTCTGGTCCGCGGCGAGCGGACGCGTGAACCGCAGCGCAACGGAGGCGTTCG
>CAZTVU010000361.1:0-2436 GCA_964617025.1 uncultured Planctomycetales bacterium
TGGTGGCTTCCATCGTGCTGTACCAGAGCGTCACTTCCCAGAGTACGGGCCGCGGAAAGCGGTCGCTGGGAGGAGATCAGGACGTGGCCGTGGAAACGGATGTGTCGGCCGACATGGATGCATCCGGCGGCGGCATGAAGGCCGGCGTGCGCAAAAAGCGCACCAAGTCGGGAGGTTCCGGCGGTTCCGCGGGCGGGGGTTATGCGGGCGAGGAAATCAAAGTGTATGCGCTTGACAACCTCGAACTTCCCCGTTCCGTCATCAATTCCATCGTGAACCGTGACGTCATCATGCAGATTTCCGGCGCTTGCATACCGCCCACGGGTACGGTGCTCATCAACTACCAGATCGACGGCAGGCGGGGCCGGATCCGCTTCGTTTCCGCCACGCTGGAGGGAAAGCCGGATCCCAAGATTGCCTCTTGTGCTTTCGGCATCCTCAAGCAACTGGAGTTTCCCCCGCTCGACACCGATCTGAGCGGCTCCGGCACCATCCGGTATTGATTTCGTCATGATTGAAAACAAAAAAGAATCTTTTGCCGATGCCTGCGTGAAACTGCAGGACGTCCGTGTGCATTACGGACGCGTCGAAGCCCTGTCCGGTCTTTGCTTTACGCTGGATGGGCACGGGTGTGTGGCCTTGCTGGGACTCAACGGCGCCGGCAAGACCACCACCATGCGCTTGCTTTCCGGACTGCTGGCGCCCGGTGAAGGAACCGTGCGCGTATTCGGCATGGATCCTTTGCGCCAGGACGTGCAGGTGCGCCGCAGGATCGGCTATCTGCCGGAGGAGAACTTCCTCGACCCGGCCCTCACGTTGAACGAGCATATGGAACTGTTCGCGGCCGTTCATGGAATGTCTCGCGATTTACTGGCGCGCCGCCGCCAGGAACTGGTCGATTCCCTGCAACTGGGGGATGTTCTGCATCGGCTCGCCGGCAGTTTTTCTCGCGGATACCGGCAGCGGGCCGCACTGGCGCTGGTCCTTTTGCACGACCCAGGCTTCGTGATTCTGGATGAGCCCGTGACCGGCCTGGATCCGCAGCAGCAGGAAGCGTTTCACGGCTTGGTGCGCCAGTTGGCCGAAAACCGGACGGTATTGTTGAGCACCCACCTGCTTTCGGAAGCGCGGGAACTGGCGAACCGCGTGCTGGTGCTCGCCGCCGGAAAGCTCACGTATGACGGCCCAATGGCGCCGGACGACGGGTTGCGCCGGGCTCTGCTGGGCGAGGAGGTGTCCCATGCGTGAGTGGATGGTCCTGTTCCGGCGCGAACTTCTGGATTGGATCCAGAGGCCGGCTCTCTACGTCCTGCTCGTCGCATTCTGGGCGCTTTCCGGCCTTTTGGCGTTCAACGTGCTACTGGAGGCGCGCGTGGTGACGCTGGAGCCATATTTTCAGTTGGCTCCCATTCTGCTGGCACTGTTCATCCTGGCAGTCACCAGCGGCCAACTCGTGCACCGGACGGAAGAAATGGATTTCGTGCGGCTACTTCCCCTGCGCCCCTCGGCCGTTGTGGGCGTGCGCTTTTCCGTGGTGTTGCAGATCCTGCTGCTGGCGCTGGCGGGCGGTTTCATGACGCCGTTGTCGGTACAGGTCGCAGGCTGGGGACAGTTTGATTTTGGCCAACTGCTGTCGGCCAATCTAGGCCTGTTCTTGCTGGGGGCGGCGTTTTCTGCTGTCGGTCTCGCCGTCAGTTCCTATTCCCGCTCGCAGACGGCCGCCTTCCTGACGGCCTTCGTGGTGGTGTTCGCGTTCTGGATTCCCCAGCGACTGGCCCCGATGGCCCCGGAAATGCTGCAGGATGCATTGTTGCAGATTTCATTTTCAATGCATATGGCTTACTTCTCCCGCGGCATCCTGTGGCTTCCCGACGTGGCCTATTTTCTCACGTTCGTGTGCGTGGGGCTGTTCCTGGCGGCGTGCGGCTTCGATAGTTGGCGTTTTTCGCGGCTGCTGCCGCGGCTTTCCTGGAAGCCGGCCATCCTGGCGCTCGTGCTCGCGCTGTTCTCCCTCGCGGCTCTGCGTTTTCCCCTGCGGCTGGACCTCACATCCGGCGGTTTGCATTCCCTTTCCCGCGAGAGCGTGAACGTTCTTTCCCGTCTGCCCAAGGATGTGCGGATCGTGTTTTTCCGTTCATCCCGCCTGCCGGCACAGTTGCGCGCCGCCGCGCAGGACGTGGAAACGCTGTTGGAGGAATACCGCGTGCGCTCTCCCCGTGTAAAAACGGCCGTCTTGCATCCGGATGCAGACGAGGAAGCGGCAAAACTAGCCAAATCCTATGGAATCGGGGAGATGGAATTCGGCCGGAAGACAGCTTCTTCCATGGAGTTGCAACGCATCACGTTCGGGCTGGCGATTGCCGTTGGCGACAGCGCCCAGATCCTGCCCGATGCGACCGACACGCGTTTTTTGGAGTACGAAATCACTTCGCGGCT
>CAZTVU010000361.1:2505-2764 GCA_964617025.1 uncultured Planctomycetales bacterium
GAGGATCCCCGCGGCGGCTATGACCGGCTCTTTGCCTCCATCCAGGAGTTCGAGTTCGTGCGGCGCAAGGACAGCGTGCCGCCAGATGCAGCCATCCTGGTGGTGGCGGGGCCCCTTCGCGATTTTTCGGATGCGGCATGGGGCGAAGTGGATGCGTTCCTGCGCCGGGGCCGGCCTGTGCTGGTGCTCGCCGACGGCATGATGTTGCGCAACAACCTCGTGGTCCGGGGCGTTCCCCGCCAGTGGGTGCCCAATCCCT
>CAZTVU010000362.1:0-2753 GCA_964617025.1 uncultured Planctomycetales bacterium
CGAAACAACGCGTTCTCCGAGCAGCCGAGTAACCGAGCAACCGAGTAACCGAGCAACCGAGTAACCTATGCCCGGACTAACGAAATAACGGACTAACGGAATAACGGATCGACGGAATAACACGCAACGGACGAACGGACCAACGGACGAACGCCTCCCATGCCCATCCTCGTCAGTTCCGAAACACGGCTTTGTATCCAGGGAATCACCGGCAACGAAGGCCAGTTCCACGGCGAGCAGATGATCGCCTACGGCACGAACGTCGTCGGCGGCGTCACGCCGGGCAAGGGCGGGCAGTCCGCGCTCGGCCGGCCGGTGTTCAATACCGTCCACGAATGCGTGCGAGCCGTTGGCGCGAATGCCAGCGTGATCTACGTGCCCGCCCCGTTTGCCGCGGACGCGGTGTTCGAGGCGATCGACGCCGGCATCCGCCTCGTCGTGTGCATTACCGAGGGCATTCCCACGCGCGATATGATCGATGTCTATTGGGAGGCGCGGTCCAGCGGCACGGTCCTCATCGGCCCGAACTGCCCCGGCGTCATCACGCCCGGTCAGTGCAAGGTGGGCATCATGCCGGGCCACATCCACAAGCCGGGCCGCATCGGCGTCATCTCCCGATCGGGCACGCTTACCTACGAGGTGGTCAACGAGCTGACGACTAACGGCCTGGGCCAGTCAACGTGCGTCGGCGTCGGCGGCGACCCGATCGTCGGCACCACGTTCGTCGATCTGCTGGAGAGGTTCGAGGCGGACCCCGGCACGGATGCGGTCGTGATGATCGGCGAGATCGGCGGCTCGGATGAGGAGATCGCGGCGGAGTTCGTGCGGACCCGAATGACCAAGCCGGTCGTTGCGTTCGTTGCCGGCAAGACCGCGCCGCCCGGCAAGCGAATGGGCCACGCCGGCGCGATCATCTCCGGCGGCACCGGCACGGCGGCGGAGAAGGTCAAGGCCCTCTCGGCTGCCGGCATTCGTGTCGCCGAGCGGCCGGATGAGATCAGCGGGCTCGTTCGCGACGCGCTTCGGGCGAAGCCGCGGTAGCGGCGGGCAATTCCACCGGCAGAGGGCAGGGTAAGGGTTCTGCAGCGCTGCGGCAGGTTCGCCCATCTTCCGGGCTCTATACCAGCGACGCGACGACATCGCGGACCACGTCGAGCCCCTCGCGCAGGGCGTCCTCGGTAATCGTCAGCGGCGGGCAGATCTTGATGCAGCAGCCCCCCACGCCGACGGGGCTGAACAGCATCACGCCCGCTTCGACGGCCTTCTTGCAGACGTCCCAGGCGAGATCCGGGTCGGCCGTGGTCGTGCCGGGCTGTGTGAACTGCAGCGCGCCGACCAGGCCGACGGCGTCGACGCGACCGATCCGGCCGCGTGAGACGGCCTGAATCGCCCGGCAACCGTCGGCCAGGACGGGGCCCAGCCGCGCGGCGTTCTCGACCAGCCGCTCGCGCTCGATCACCTCGATGTTCGCCAAGGCGGCGGCGCAGCACACCGGGTTGGCCGAGTGCGTGCTCGTCATCTCGCCGGGGCCGTACTGGTTCATGACGTCGTCGCGGCCGATGACGGCGGCGAGGGGCATCCCGCCCGAGATGCCCTTGCCGAACGCCGCCAGGTCGGGCACGACGCCGTAATGCTCGAAGCCGAACCACGTTCCCGTCCGTCCGAAGCCGGCCTGGATCTCGTCGAAAACCAGCAGGGCGTCGTTCGCATCGCACCACTGCCGCATCCGGCGGGCGTATTCCACGGGCCAGAGCTTCGCATTGCACCCCTGGTAGGTCTCCGACATGACGCCGCAGACGTCCTTCGGGTCCACGCCCTTGTCGGCCAGGGCCCGCTCGAACCGCTCGAACGAGCAGTCGGTCTCGCGGAAGCCGTCGGGGTAGGGCACCTGCACGAAGCCGTAGTCGTCTTCGCCGATCCACTTCTTGAGCGACGGCGCGCCGCCGGCCAGTTGCGCGCCGAACGTGCGGCCGTGGAATGCGTTGTCGAACGTAATGAAGACCCGCTTGGTCTTTCGGCCGGAGCGCGCGCCCCACGTGCGGGCGAGCTTGATGCAGCACTCGGTCGCTTCCGAACCCGTCGTGAGCAGGAACACCAGCCTCAGCGGCCGGGGGGCCAGCGAGGCCAGCTTGGCCGCCAGCCGGGCGCGGATCTCGGTCGGGAAGCAGTACGCGTGGTACATGCCCTGGTCAAGCATCCGCCGCATGCCGCCGAGGATGTGCTCATGGCCGTGCCCGCAGGCGGTCACCAGCACGCCGCTTGAGAAGTCGAGCCACCGGTTGCCGTACGGGTCGTGAATGTGCACGCCGTCGCCACGGTCCCAGATCACGGGGGGCTGGCCGCGCATCGATCGGCACTCCGCGTCGCGCATCATGTGCAGCAACGGCAGCGACTCCGGGACGGGCAACGGCGTTCGAATGCGCCGGTGCGCCGTCTCCACGTGGGGCACCACAACCGGTTCAAGCGGAAACTCCTTGGTCGCCATCGTGTCAGTGTCCTTCGAAGCCGCGACTTGGCGACGGGGCGACGAAGCGACGAAGGGGAAACAATCCTCGCGTCTGTCGCCTCATCGCGCGGTCCCGTCGGTAGGTTATTGCGTTATTTCGTTACTCGGTTACTTGGTTGCTCGGTTGCTCAGTTACTCGGTTACTCGGCTGCTCGGAGAACGCGTTATTCCGTTATTCCGTTAGTCCGTTATTCCGAAACCCCAAACACCAAACCCTGAACCCCAAACCCTGAACCCTGAACCCGAG
>CAZTVU010000363.1:0-2748 GCA_964617025.1 uncultured Planctomycetales bacterium
AGTCGTTCCTGCGCTGCGATTACGACCCCTATCACAGTGTCCTGTACTTCCAGGGGCAAACCCTGCACCTGGCTGTCCGCGCCGATACCGCCGCCGTGTTCGTGTGGGGCGAGAATCCGCTCACGGTGGAGTTGAAAACCTTCCGGCACGATGACGTTCTGGCGGCAGAACCGCGCCTGTTCCACGTCCAGCACGCCGAGCCGCGCTTCACCTTCGAGTTCGCGGCGTGCGCCGGGGCGGGGACGGGCAGCATCCGCTACAGTCACATCTTCGCGCCGGAAAACAGCCGCTACGCGCGGGCGGAACTCTCAGCCGGGCAGCTGCTCGTTATCGGGAGCGGGCTGCGGGGCGAAAGAATCCACGCCCGTTTGACGGAAGCCGCCCAAAAGCCGGTTTCCGACCACTTAAACGAGACCGAGTCCCTGCTCCAGGACATCGAAAAAAGCGGCTACACCCACTCGCCGCGCTATCCGCACCTGGAAGCCCTGCGCCGTAAAGTCGTGCGCGGGCTGCACTCGATGATTGACGAGAGCGGGGCGTTTCGGGCTTCGCTCAAGGCGATTTACTACCTGATTTGGGTGCGCGATGCCGGGTTTGCCTTCCCGTTCATGGCGGCGGCAGGCTGGGCGCGCAAACTGGCGGAACTGGGGCGGCTCTTGCTCGATAACCCGACCTTCGTGGACGAACCCGGTCTGCCGCGCGGACGGATGTTCGGGCAGTTGATTCACCGCAAGTTCGGGCGGCTGGAGGAGGACGGGATTTTCTACGTCACCTGGACGCTCTTCACGCACTGGACGCAGTTCGGAGGCCTGAATTTCGTCACCCCCGCCGATTGGGAACTGCTCGAGGAAGCCCTGTCGTGGGTGGAGACGATGACGTGGGACGAGGCGCGCGGGCTGTATGGCGAGCATTTCGCCGATGAGACGCCGACGGTGGGACACCGCGATTGCGGGGTGGATTACGCCATCGGCAAGCCCGTGCCGCTGGCGGGCGAGGGGCTGCGCTGGCAGGGAGAGGGCGTGACGCGCAATTACGATGTCTATTTCAACCTGCTCATGCACAGCACTTACGCCATGCTGGCGGCGATGCGGCGCGAACCGCGCTACCTGGAGCGCGCCCGGCGCGTCTGGCCCGAACTGGAACGCCTGCTTCAGACGCGGACGGCGGGCATTCCGGTCTATGCCGAACAGACGCTGGAGAGCGGCGCGCGCGTGACCGTGCCGCATTGGGGGCAGGCGCCCAGCTGCGCCCTGTGGGGGCTGACCCTGCCCAACTTCGCGCCGCTGGCGGATTGGGATACGGTGCTAACCGCCGTGCTGGACGAGGTGAGCGCTCACCCCGATATGCACTGGATTAACGGGCTGTGTTCCGCGCTGGCTGCCGCCGACCCCTGGCTGTACCCGCAGGAGAAAATGCTCGCCCTGCACCAGCGAATTGCCGAAGAGACCGAACGCCCGGGCAGATTCCTGCCGATGGGCGGCGCCATGCCCGAAAAGTTCAACGCCCCGCAGGGCAGCCTGTATCACGACATCCGCCCGCAAGGCTTTGCGATGGGCGCCTGGCTGGGCGCGTGGACGGCGCTCGGTCTGCGCCGCCTGCCTTACGGGCTGGCATTGCGCCCGACGACGGCGTTCGAGCGGATTGAGTCCTACCCCTGGCGCGGCAGCACGCTCGACATCGAATTTGGCGCAACCGGTCACGCGGTGGGGCTGGAGATAGACGGGCAGTTCGTCCCTGGCACGCTGCAAATTCCGCACGCCCGTCTGCGGGCAGGGGAGACGCACCGGATTCGACTCGTCCCCGCGCCGGAAATGCCCCTGCTGCTGCGCTCGTCCGTGCAACTGGAGGACGTGGAACGCGCCGAAGCCGCAAGCGCCTACCGTTTCACCGCCTTTGGTCTCGCCCACATGACCTTCTCCGCCCCGCTCCCCGCCGCCGCGCTGACCGATGCGGACGGCGCCCCGCTCCCCTGCCGCTGGACGCAGGACTCCGGGCTGCACACCTGCTGGTTCGAGCATTTTGGGGAGGGCAGATTGGAGATTGGAGATTGGAGATTGAAGATTGATGATTGATGATTGGCTGGAGATTGTTTCAGACAAAAGAACGCCATCTCCCGGAATGACACATGACCCCTAACCGGACAACCGGATAACTGGGCAACTGACAACTGATAACTGGGCAACTGACAACTGTATAACTGGATAACCGGACAACTCCCATGACCCTTTCCACCTACGCCTACCATCCCTCCTGCCCCGCTTCTCCCGTTTACCGCCTGGTTGCCGAAGGAACGGAGCAGTTCGTCTATCACACCACCGCCGCCGATTTCGCTGCCTTTGGGACCGACAGCCCCGTCCGCGTGGAGGTGACGCTTCCCGCCGGGGCGGGCGCGGCGGCGGAATTTCCACATCCCGCTGGAAACCGCCTGAAGGCGGCGGTACATCCGCTCCGCCTGGGGATTAAGACAGAGCAGCAAGAAAACGTCATCCGCTTCACCCTGCCGGGCGCGGGCAATTACGTCTTACAGGTGGAGGGACTCAACCCGTTGTTTCTCTACGTCAACCCGCTCGACCTGAACCTGCCCGCAGACGGGGCAAACGTCCGCCGAATCCCTGCCGGGACGGTGCTGGACGCGGGCAACGTGACGCTCCACAGCGGCGAAACGCTGTGCATTGAACCCGGCGCGGTCTTGCGCGGGGCGGTGCGAATCTCGAACGCCGAAAACGTCACCCTTTGCGGCGGCGGGAT
>CAZTVU010000364.1:0-1557 GCA_964617025.1 uncultured Planctomycetales bacterium
GAACGCCCCGAGAGGCACATCCGCGATCCGCTGGGCGTTCACGGCCGCACCGATCCGGCGGCGCAGCTCGGCCTGGGCCGCCTCGTAGTCGGGCGCCGGCCCGGCGGCCGCCGGGATTCGATACCACCGGTGCGGCACATGCACGCCCCGGGCATCGAACTCGAGCACGGACCCCGGCGACAGCTTGAAGACACCCCGATGGATCGTCCGCGGGTGCGGGATGAAGCCGAGCGACAGGTACAGGTGCAGCGCGTCGGGGTCCAGCGACGGCGACACGCCCGCGTCGCGCAGCAGCGGCAGCAGCCCGCGCATCTCGCTGGCGAACAGGAGCCGCGCGCCGGTGCCCGCGACGCCCTCGGGATAGTCCGCCGCCATCAGCCCGCCGGCCTCCGAGACGACCGCGTAGTAGAGCGGCTTGACGCCGAAGCGGTCGCGGGCGAGGCAGCCGCGCCGCTGCTCGATGTCGACGAACGCGAACGCCCACATGCCGTTGAGCCGCGCCAAGCCCTCGACACCCCACCGCATCAGCACGGCCAGGAGCGTCTCGGTGTCGCAGCGCGTTCGGAAGGGATAGCTCCCCTCCATCTCGCGCCGCAGCTCGAGGTAGTTGTACACCTCGCCGTTGTACGTGATGTGGAAGCGCTCCGACGGGTCGCCGAACGGTTGATGCCCGCCCGGCGAGAGGTCGAGCACGGCCAGCCGCGTGTGTGTCAGCGCCACGGAGAGGCCGTCGGCCTCGTGCCGCCAAGTGCCGCGATCATCCGGCCCGCGATGGCCGAGGGCGTCCTGGGCCGCCCGAACCGCGTCCTGCCCGATGGGCCGTCCGCGGAAGTCGATCACGCCGGCGATGCCGCACATTGTCGTCGATTGTCCGTGCCCGCCGAGGTATTGCAAGCTTGACAACCCTGCCGCCGCGTCCGATCCTGCGGGCATGGGCGAAGTATCGACGACCCCGGCCGTCGACCTGAGCGTCTCGCTCGGCCGCGTCCGCATGCAGAACCCCGTCCTGACGGCCTCGGGCACGTGCGGCTACGGTCGGGAATACGGGCCCTACATGGACCTGTCCCGCCTCGGGGCCTTCACCACCAAGAGCGTCACGCTCCACGAACGCCCGGGCAACCCGCCGCCCCGGGTCGTCGAGACCGCCTCCGGCATGCTCAACGCGATCGGGCTGGCCAACGTGGGGATCGACCGGTTCATCGCGGAGAAGGTGCCCGAGCTGCGGGACATGCGGATCCCGATCTTCGTCAACGTCGCCGGCCACAGCCTCGACGACTACGTCACGGTCTGCCGCCGGCTCGACGACGTCCCCGAGATCGCCGGCATCGAGCTGAACGTGAGCTGCCCGAACGTCGCCGACGGGATGCAGTTCGGCACGGACGCCAGGCGGCTGCACGAGCTCGTCGCGGCCGTGCGGCGCGAGCTGCGGCGATGCCTGCTGATCGTGAAGCTCTCGCCGAACGTGACGGACATCACGGCGACGGCCCGTGCGGCCGTCGACGCCGGGGCCGAGGTCCTGTCGCTGGTCAACACGTTCGTCGGCATGGCGATCCACGT
>CAZTVU010000364.1:1582-2649 GCA_964617025.1 uncultured Planctomycetales bacterium
CCGGCGGCCTCTCCGGCCCGGCGATCAAGCCCCTGGCGCTGTACATGGTCCACCGCGTCTACCGCGACGTGGCCCGGCCCGCGAACATCCCGATCATCGGCATGGGCGGCGTCGAGACGTGGAAGGACGCCGTCGAGTTCATGCTGGCCGGCGCGACGGCCGTCGCCGTCGGCACCACGCTCTTCATCGACCCCACGATCCCGATCCAGATCATCGACGCCCTGCCGGCCTACCTGGAGCGCCACGGGCTCCGCTCCGCCGCGGACCTGGTCGGTCGGTTGCGCGTGCCGTAGCGGCGGGGGCGTCAGAACGGCGACTTCAGCCGGCCCTCTCGGTGGGCCATGATGTATTCCATGAAGTGCTCGTCCTTGCAGAGAAATCCGTCGCGGGCGAGCCGGTACGCCTCGCTCTGCGGGTCGAGCCGGGCGATGTCGTCCGGGTGGCAGGTGAGCGGATCGATCAGGCCGCTGTCGACGCCCGCCTCGATTGCCATCGACAGCCACACGGCATTGAGCAGCCGCCGGTTGGGCAGGCCGAAGCTGATGTTCGAATGGCCGCCGGCGATGTGGATCTCCGGGTACTTCGCCCGGATGCGGCGGATCACCTCCAGGCATACGACGCCCACGTTCGGCGTCGCCGAGACCGTGTAGATCAGCGGGTCGGCGTAGAGGTCGGTCAGGGGGATGCCGGCCGCGCGGCACTTGTCGATGATGCGGTCGAGGTTTTCGCAGCGGTCGTCGACGCCGGTGGGCAGGCCCGCCTCGCCGGACGACATGACGATCGTGGCGGCCTTGTAGCGGGCGGCCAGCTCGACCGCCTCGAGCCGCTCGAGCGACGCCGAGTTGAGCATCGGCCGCGGGCCCCCGGCCTTCGCCGCCGCCTCCAGCCCCGCCCGCAGCGTCGACACCTCGCTCGAGTCGATCGACAGGGACACGGGAAACGCCCGCGACAGGATGCCGACGGCCCAGACCATCGCGGCGTCGCGCTCGGCGATCTCGGGGCTGACCTCGTCGACGTTGACGTCGAGGTATTGCGCGCCACGCTTCACCTGCCGCCGCGCGAGCCAG
>CAZTVU010000365.1:0-2613 GCA_964617025.1 uncultured Planctomycetales bacterium
AAACCCTACACCTGCGAGGGCAGGGGGGCGGGGGGGTGAGGGTGGCTACGCCGACATCCCCGGCTTTTGCAAAAGCGCCACCCTGGATGAAATTCGCGCCCACAACTACGTTCTCACCCCGGGCCGCTATGTAGGCGCGGCGGACGTGGACGAGGACGACGAACCCTTTGAAGAGAAATTTGCCCGCCTGAGCGCCGCGCTGGAGGCGCAGTTTGAGGAAAGCGCCCGCCTGGAGGCGCGGATTCGTGAAAATTTGCGAAGGATTGCCACCGATGAACGCTAACCCCAACCGACTCGATTTAACCGCCCTTGAAAAATCGCTCACCTCGCTGACGCAACTTTACGAGCGGGTGACGGATGAAGCCTTTATGGCCCGGCAGGATAACGTGGTGCGCCTGGGCTTGCAAGCCGGGCTGATTCAAAACCTGGAATTTACCTATGAAGTGTGCTGGAAGATGATGAAGCGCTGGCTGGAAATGAACGCAGGCGGCAACCTGGAAGGCGTCACCCGCCGCCAGTTGTTCCGCCTGGCCGCCGAAAACCGCCTGATTGACGATGTGGACGCCTGGATGACCTTTCACGAACTGCGCAACCTGACCTCGCACCGCTACGACAGCCAGCTGGCCGCTGACGCCCAGGCATTGATTGGCGAGTTTATCCTGGCCGCCCGGCGCGCGCTGGATTACCTGAAAACCCACAATGATTGACATTGCCCCCGCCCACCTGCAAACGGTAAAAGCCATTTTGCGCCAGCACGCCCCCGCGTTTTTGGCTCGCGCTTTAAGGGCGCCGCCAAACCACACTCCGACCTTGACCTGGCGATTGTGGGCGCGGAAAAACTGCCTTTCAGACAACTGGCCGCCCTGCGGATTGCCTTTGAAGAAAGCGACCTGCCCTACCGCGTGGATGTGCTGGACTGGCACAGCCTCTCGCCCGAATTTCAGGCCGTGATTGCGGCTGGCTGCGAAGTGATATACCCATGAGCGCCGAACCCAAAGCCCCCCCAAAGTCGGCATTTTGCCGACTTCCATGAACTGAGGCAGGGCTTTAGCCCGCCCCGCCCCCGCCTGACCGCCGCGCTGGAAGCGCAGTTTGCCACCGCCAAAATGCTTGAAAGCGCGATACTACTTAATCTCAAAAAATTAAACGATGAGCAATAAATCTTGGTCGGTACGAAAAATTGGTACATTAGGGAAAGTTGTAACTGGAAAAACCCCCAGTACTGCCAATAATGCTTTTTTTGGCGGCGACACACCATTTATAACTATTCCAGATTTAGGGAATAGCGTTTTTATTCATACATCAGAGAGAACACTCTCCGAATTTGGCGTAAAAGCAGTGAAGGGTTCATTGCTGCCAAAAGGCGCTGTAATGATGTCATGTATAGCAACGATTGGAAAATGCGGAATTACCACTAAGCCATCCGTGACTAATCAACAGATTAACAGCGTAATTTGTAATTCAGATGTTGATCCGCGCTTTTTGTATTACACATTTACTCAATTAGGGCGAGAATTAGATGCAGCAGGTGGCGGTGGTTCGGTATATACGAATGTTTCCAAAGCACGCTTTTCAGATATAGAAATCCCCCTCCCTCCCCTCCCCGAACAACGCGCCATCGCGGACGTACTCGGCGCGCTGGACGACAAAATCGAACTCAACCGGCGCATGAACCACACCCTCGAGCAAATGGCGCGGGCGCTGTTTGAAAGGATGAAGGATGAAGGCGGAAGGATGAATGGCTGGAAAGCCGGGAAACTTGGTGACGTGGCAGAAAATATCCGGCGCGGCGCAATCCCGCAGGAAATACATGCAGAAACAGCCTACATCGGGCTGGAACACATGCCAAGAAAAAGCATTGCTCTCACCGAATGGGGGCAGGCGGAAGATGTTACCAGTAATAAGTTTTGGTTCAAAAAAGGTGAAATTTTGTTTGGGAAATTGCGCCCTTATTTTCACAAAGTTGGCGTTGCTCCCATAGATGGCGTTTGTTCGACTGATATTTTGGTAATCGCCCCCAAAAAACCCGAATATTTTGGCTTTGTACTGGGTCACGTTTCCAGTGAAGAATTGGTTAAGCACGCAGACGCCGCTTCAACCGGTACGAAAATGCCTCGGGCAAGTTGGGGCGATATTGAACGGTACGAAGTAGAAATCCCGCCCATCACCGAAGCGGCAAAATTAACAGAACAAATCGAGCCGCTTATACAAAAAATTCACCTTAACATCGAACAATCCCGCGCCCTGGCCGCCCTGCGCGATGCGCTCCTGCCGCGCCTGATGAGCGGGGAAATTCGGGTAAAGGCAGAAGGATGACCTATAATCCCGCCATTCATCACCGCCGCTCCATTCGCCTGGCCGGGTACGATTATTCGCGGGCTGGCGCGTATTTCGTCACCATTTGCGCGCAAAACCGCGAACATCTCTTTGGCGAAATTGTGAATGGGGTCATGCAATTAAACGAATACGGGCAATTGGTGGATTTTACATGGCATGATTTGGTCAATCACAACGGCAATATCGAATTGCGCGAATTCGTCATCATGCCCAACCATGTGCATGGCATTATCGTCATCACCGCCCCCGCCGCGCCGCCCGCCCCCGCCGCGCCGC
>CAZTVU010000366.1:0-2600 GCA_964617025.1 uncultured Planctomycetales bacterium
CCGCCTCCATCTGGCGCAGCGTATGCCGCGCCGCCTCGCGCGGCCGAAAGACGCCCTGCTCGGCGTTCGGCGAAACGCGGAAGTAGCGGAACCCCTCGGCGACAAACCGGCGGGCGACGTCCTTCGCCTCCTCGGCATCGAAGTGCAGGTTGCCCTCGGCGACGGCCTTTGCCCGAGGATGCTCGACCACCGACGTCAGATAGCCCGGTTGAAAGAAGCACTCGATGTGGTCGCGGCATCGGCCGCCCAGCAGTTCGTACACCGGCACGCCGAGCGCCCGGCCCTTGATGTCCCACAGCGCGATGTCGATCGCCGAAAGTGCCGAACCGATCAGCCGATCGGCCGGATAGAACCCGCCGCGAAACATCCGCTGCCACAGGTGCTCGATTCGCATGGGGTCCTCGCCGACGAGCCACCGCCGGAGGTGCTCGACGGCCCCTTCGATCGCCCTCCAACGGCGTTGCAGGCCGGCCTCGCCGACGCCGGTGATGCCTTCGTCCGTGTGGACGAGCAGCGGCACGAGCGTTCGGCCGGGGGCCTGGACCGGATGGACCGTGATGTCGCGGATCTTCACGTGCCCGCACTCCCGGCGCTCAGGGCGGCCCGGCACGGCCGCCCGTAGACCTCGGGGTTCGCCACGAACTCGGGCCGCCGACCGGCGAGGACGGCCGCCGCATTGTCGATCGCACAGCGAAAGACGGCGTGAACGCCCTCGATCGCCCGGTTGCCGTGGTGCGGGGCGAAGACGACGTTCGGACGGTTCAACAGCGGGCTGTCGGCCCGCGCCGGCGGATCGTCCAGCCCAGCGCCACCGAGCCGGCCGCCGAGGATCGCGTCGGCCAGGGCGTCCTCGTCCACAAGCTCCCGCCGTGCCGTGTTGACCAGAATGGCCCCGGGCTTCATCCGGCCGAGTTCCGGGGATCCCAGCATCGCCCTTGTCGTCGCATCCAGTCGAACATGCAACGACACGTAATCGCTCCGGCGCAGGAGCGTGTCGAGATCCACGAGGCGGATGCCATGCCGCGCCACGAAGTCGCGATCGGGCGACGGCTCGCATGCCAGGATCTCCATCTCAAAGCCGACCGCGCGGCGGGCCACCGCCCGGCCGATCCGGCCCAGTCCGACGATGCCGAGCGTCTTGCCCCAGACCGACACGCCCATGCCGCGCGCGGCGTCGCCGGCGCACAGTCGCCGGTGGAAATGCGGGATCTGCCGCGCCACCGCCAGCATCAGGCCGAACGTCATGTCGGCGACGACCTCCACGCCCGCCCGTACCGGAGCGAACGCGACGACGATGCCGTTGGCCGTCGCGGCCTCCAGATCGAGCCAGTCCCAACCGCTGGCCGCGATGGAGATCACACGGATCGACCGATGCCGGGCCATTTGCGATGCCGACGGCACGCTGCGAATCGACGCCGGCAGGATCAGCGCCTCCGCGCCGGCGAGGACGCCGTCCACCTGTTCCTCCCGCAACATGCGGAAGGCCGCGTCGGCCATCCAGTCCATGCCGGATGCATCCAGATACGCCCGGTGCGCCTCGACGACCTCGAGGCACGTCGGGTTCAGGATCACCAGTCGCGGCCTGCGATTCATGCCTCGGCCACCACCTGCGTCTCGCAGAACTCCATCAGCCCCTCCACACCGCCCTCGCGGCCGAAGCCGGACTGCTTCATGCCGCCGAAGGGCGCCTCCGGCGTCGGCCCCGTGCCGGTGTTCACGCCGACGTGGCCGAACTGGAGCCGACGGACGACACGGGCGGCCCGATCCGCGTCGGCCGTGAACACATAGGCCGCCAGGCCGAAGCACGTGTCGTTGGCCGCGTCGATCACGGCGGCCTCGTCGTCGAACTCGGCGATCGCCACGACCGGGCCGAACGTCTCCTCGCGGCACACAAGCATCGCCGGCGTGACGCCCGTCAGCACCGTCGGCGGGTAGAACGCGCCCCAGTCGTTCGTCGGACGCGGCGGGTCGGAGCCGACCAGGCGCCTCGCCCCGAGCGCCAGGGCGTCGCGAACATGAGCCGCCACCTTGTCGAATGCCGCCCGGTCGATCAGCGGCCCGATGTCCGTATCGGGGGCAAGCCCGTTGCCGACCTTCAGGGCCCGCACGCGATCGGCCACCGCCTCGGTGAACGACGCCGCGATACCCCGCTGCACATACACGCGGTTCGTACAGACGCACGTCTGACCGCCCGCCCGGAACTTGTTGGCGAGCAGCGCCGAGACGGCGGTCTCCGGATCGGCATCGTCGAAGACGATGAACGGCGCATTGCCTCCCAGCTCCATCGCCAGCCGCTTGATGTGCGGCGCGGTCTGCGCAATCAAGAGGCGCCCGACCTCGGTCGAACCGGTAAAGCTGATCACGCGGACGGCGGGGTGCCGGCACAGCACGGACCCGATGGCGCCCGCCGATCCGACCACCAGGTTCAGACGGCCGGCGGGAATGCCGACCGCCGAGGCCAGATGCGCCATCGCGATCGTGGACAGCGGCGCCTGCTGCGCCGGCTTGATGACGACGGAGCAGCCTGCGGCAATCGCCGGCGCCACCTTCTTGCCGATCATCGCGCTGTTTTTTGTCGTGATGTCGGCGGTGGAAGATTC
>CAZTVU010000367.1:0-2585 GCA_964617025.1 uncultured Planctomycetales bacterium
CCCTCCGAACGTGTTTTTCGCTTTTCCGCTTTTTCGCTTTCTTGCTTTTCCGTCGTTGCGTTATGCAACGACGGCGTTATCGTTCGCGTGCGTGGCGGAACCAGCTCTTCTCGATTTCCTCGAGCGACTTGCCCTTCGTCTCGGGCACCAGCCATAGCACGAACAGGAACGAGACTGCGCACATGGCCGCATAGATGAGGAACGTGTAGCCGCCCAACTTGTCGAGGATGTACGGGAAGAACTGGGACACGAGGAAGCACGACACCCACAGGCAGAGCGTCGCGACCGACATCGCCCGCCCGCGGATCCGCGTGGGGAAGATCTCGGCGATCACCACCCACACCACCGGCCCCAGCGCGACGGCGAAGAACGCCACATACGCCAGCGCCGACAGCAGCACCCACGACCCGCCGAACCACTCCAGCGAGGCCGTCAGCAGCACGAGCGACGCCCCCATGCCCGCCGACCCCAGCAGCAGCAGCGGCTTGCGCCCCAGCCGGTCCACCACCCAGATCGCGATCACGGTGAACGCCATGTTCACGACGCCCACGAGGACGTTCTGGCCCAGCGCGGCCATCGTCCCCAGCCCCGCCCGCTTGAAGATCTCCGGCCCGTAGTACAGGACCGTGTTGATCCCTGTCACCTGCTGGAGGATCGCCAGCCCGACGCCGATCAGCAGGGCGACGCGCATGCCGGGCTGGAAGACCTGCCGGAGCGAGCCGCCCTCGTGTGCGATGGCCTCCTGGATCTCGGCGATCTCCGCGGCGGCGTGCCCGGGGCCGCCCAGCCGCGTGAGGACGGCCCGGGCGCGGTCGACCTGCCCCTGCTTCGTCAGCCACCGCGGGCTCTCGGGCACCACGCAGAGCAGGGCCAGGAAGACCACGGCCGGAAACGCCCCCGACGCGAACATCCACCGCCAGCCGTATTGCTCGTTCCACGGGTCGTCGCCGAGGCTGGCGACCAGCGCGTTCACGAAGTATACGATCATGATCCCCGAGACGATCGCGAACTGGTTGACGGATACGAGACGGCCGCGGATGCGGGCCGGCGAGACCTCGGCGATGTACAGCGGAGACAGCATCGACGCCATGCCCACGCCGATGCCCGTCAGGATCCTCGCCAGGACGAACTCGGTGAGACTTCGCGGAATCGCCGCGCCGACCGCCGACACGCCGAACAGCACGGCCGCCAGCAGCAGCGCCTTCTTCCGGCCCAGCCGGTCGCTGAGCGTCCCGGCGATCGACGCCCCGATCATGCAGCCGACCAGGGCGCACGACGCCGCCCAGCCCTTCCAGATCTCGTCCAGCCCGAAGTGCACCTGGAGAAAGCCGATCGCGCCCGAGACGACCGCGGTGTCGTACCCGAAGAGCAGACCGCCCAGCGCCGCCACCAGCGTGAGAAGAACGACGTACCCCGTGCTGCCCGTGTGCTCGCGGCCCCGATCCATAAGCCGGTCCTCGTGATGGTGTTTGCGGGCGTATCATCGCCGATCGGGGCGCGATGGCAAGCGGGCCGCCGATGGACTGCGACGTCGCGGGCGCCTACCCTTGCCGGGATGTCGACCGTCCCGTTCACCATCGACGCCTTCGGCGAGTTTCCCCCGGGCCGCGTGGTCCTGCACTGGTCGGATACCCCGCGCCCCACGACGACGGACCTCGAGGCATCCATCGCCCGCCTCTGGGAGGAGAAGCTGGCCGAGGCGCGCCGGCGGGGCGCGATGCTCTTCAACGGCCGGCTCGTCCGTTGGATGGATCATCGCGTGATCGATGGCGAACTCCACCTCGACGTCGGCCCGACCGACTATCGCGACTTCGTCGGCACGAACCTGTGGAACAAGCATCGCATCGCCGAACTCGGCCGGCATCGCTTCGCCAATCCCATTGGAACGACCGCCACCCTCCTCAGCGCCGACGGCTGGCTGCTCTACGGCCGCCGAAGCCACCGCGTGGCCTACCACGCCGGCTATCTGCACACGTTCGGCGGCGCGCTGGAGGAGGCGGACGTTCGGTCCGGCGGCCGGATCGACGTGTTCGCCGCCGTCCACCGCGAACTGGCCGAGGAGCTCGGGCTCGGCCCCGAGCACGTCCGTGAACTGGTCTGTGTCGGCCTGATCCACGACCACGAGATCTGGCAGCCGGAGATGCTCTTCGAGGCGAAGGTGTCGCTGACCCGGGATGCGTTGGTCCGTCGGCTCGACCGCGACGACGCTCACCAGGAGCATACGGCGATCGAGGCCGTTCGAGACGCCCCGGAGGCGCTGGTCCCGTTCATCCGGGCCTCGGCCCCGATCGCGCCGGTGACCATCGGCGCCGTCTGCCTCCACGGGCGCCGTCGCTGGGGAGAGGAGTGGCTCGCCTCGGCGCTTCGCGCGCTGGCCGATGCGTGAGCGTCGGTCACGAAGCGGCCGGCGCCTCGTCCGAGGGCGTTTGCTCCGTTGCGCCCGCGAACTCGGCCGGAGAGGAGGGGGCAGGCGCGGGCGCCCGGGCCGCCGGCGGGCGAAGCTCCTCCACCTGCGGCAGCTCGCTCAGGTCGGCCAGGCCGAAGCCCTCGAGGAACTTCTTCGTCGTGCCGTAGAGCATCGGCCG
>CAZTVU010000368.1:0-2547 GCA_964617025.1 uncultured Planctomycetales bacterium
TGAACGTCCGCCCGATGCTCATCGCCTCGCCGACGCTCTTCATCTGCGTTGTCAGCGTCTCGTCGGCCTCGGGAAACTTCTCGAACGTCCACCGCGGGATCTTCACCACGCAGTAGTCGATCGTCGGCTCGAAGCTCGCCGGCGTCTTCTTCGTGATGTCGTTGGGGATCTCGTCGAGCGTATAGCCCAGCGCCAGCTTCGCCGCGATCCGCGCGATCGGGTAGCCCGTCGCCTTGCTCGCCAGGGCCGAGCTCCGCGAGACGCGGGGGTTCATCTCGATGACGACCATCCGCCCCGTCCGGGGATGCACGGCGAACTGAATGTTCGACCCGCCGGTGTCCACGCCGATCTCGCGGATGATCGCGATGGCCGCGTCGCGCATCCGCTGGTACTCCTTGTCGGTCAGCGTCTGGGCCGGGGCGACGGTGATCGAGTCGCCCGTGTGCACGCCCATCGGGTCGAAGTTCTCGATCGAGCAGATGATGCAGACGTTGTCCGCCCGGTCGCGCATCACCTCAAGCTCATACTCCTTCCAGCCCAGGCAGCTCTCCTCGATGAGGATCTCGTGGACGCGCGAATACTCGAGGCCCCGCTTCGCAATCGTTTCGAACTCCTCCGGCGTGCAGGCGAAGCCGCCGCCCGTGCCGCCCAGCGTGTACGCCGGCCGGATGCAGACCGGCAGGCCGATCTCCCGCACGATCCGCTGCGCCTCCTCCCATGTGTGCGCGACGCCCGACCGCGGCACATCAAGCCCGATGCGCAGCATGGCGTTCTTGAACTCGGTCCGGTCTTCCGCCTTGTGGATCGCCTCACGGCTGGCCCCGATCAGCCGGCACCCGTGCCGGTCGAGGATGCCCCGCTCGGCCGCCTCCACCGCACAGTTCAGCCCCGTCTGCCCTCCCAGCGTCGGCAGCAGCGAATCGATCGGCTTGCCCAGCTCCCGCTCACGGGCCAGGATCTTGTCGATCGCCTCCGGCGTAATCGGCTCGATGTAGGTCCGGTCGGCGAACTCGGGGTCGGTCATGATCGTCGCCGGGTTGCTGTTCAGCAGGACGATCCGGATCCCCTCCTCACGGAGGGCCTTGCAGGCCTGCGTCCCCGAGTAGTCGAACTCGCACCCCTGCCCGATCACGATCGGACCGGAGCCGATGATGAGCACCGTCTTGATATCGCTGCGCTTGGGCATCCGTGGTTTCCGTACGGTTCAGGCGTCGCCCCGGGCCGCCGGCCGCGCGGGGCCGGGGCGGGAGTGTACGCGAAAACGCCTCCGACGGCGAGCACAGGGCCTCGGTTTGCCACGGCCGGGATCAGCGGCACCGGCTCCCACGGCCACCCCGACCGCAACGCTCCCCTTCTTCGATGCGATGGCAAAAGCGCTGCTTTCAGTGGCCGGTCGATATGCATCAGACCCGTCGCCCGGACAGCCGCGCGCGGTGGTTGCGATCGGAGCCGTCGGCAGTAGTATCTGCACGATACGGCGTCGGGCCGCTGCGGAGCCCCGTATTCCCCCTTTCCGTCCGCTCGCATGCCGCCCCGTCGCCCGCCGAAGGGAGGTCTTCGCATGAAGCGATACGGCATGGTCCTGAAGGTCCGCCCGGAGAAGTTCGAGGAGTACAAGCGGCTGCACGCCGCCGTCTGGCCGGACGTGCTCCGGATGATCCGCGAGTGCAATATCCGCAACTACTCCATCTTCCACAAGGACGGCTACCTGTTCAGCTACTTCGAATACCACGGCTCGGACTTCGCGGCGGACATGGCGAAGATGGCCGCCGATCCGACCACGCAGAAGTGGTGGGCCGTCTGCATGCCGTGCCAGGAGCCCCTGCCGACCCGCGCACCCGGCGAATGGTGGGCGAACATGGAGGAGGTCTTTCACACCGAATGAGCCCGCGCGAACGAGTGCTGACGGCCTTTGCCCACCGCGAACCCGACCGCGTGCCGGCGTGGTGCGGGGCGTCGCCGGAGTTCTGGGAGAAGGCCCGGCGGCAATTCAGGCTCGATGACGAGCGCCTTCGCGACCGCTTCGGCGACGACTTTCGGCGCGTCCACGCCCGATACGCTGGGCCGCCCTTCCCGCTGTCGCCCGGCGCGACGTACCGCACGCCCTTCGGCGTCGAGCGGCACGGGCTCGGCTACGGCCAGCCGATTCGCTGCCCGCTGGCCGGCGCCACGGCGGACGACGTCCGCCGGCATCCCTGGCCCGACCCCGAGTGGATGGACGTCTCGGCGATCCGCGCGGAGGCACTGGCCTACGGCAGCCGGTACGCCATACTCGGCGGCGACTGGTCGCCGTTCTGGCACGACGCAATCGACCTGCTGGGCATGGAGCATCTGCTCGTCTGCATGTATGACGATCCCGAGCTCGTCGACACGGTCTTCGCACACATTGTCGACTACTACGCCGCCGTCAGCAGGCGGATCTTCGAGGCTGCCGACGGCGCGATCTAAATAGCTCCGTACAAAAGGGAAAGTGGTCGCCTGCCGCCAGACCCAGTGAATGTGGGCAATCTCAACAGCTTGCCACTTTCCTTTTTCGGAGGACCTATT
>CAZTVU010000369.1:0-2524 GCA_964617025.1 uncultured Planctomycetales bacterium
CGGCGGCGGCGATGCGGGCCGCCGTCGGCGCGTCGATCCGGCTTCCGTTGCTCGCCAGGGCGATCGTCAGCCCGCGTTCCCGCGCGCAGGCGGCGAGGTCGAAGAGGTCCGGCCGCATGAGCGGTTCGCCGCCGGAAAAGACGAGGATCGGCGACCCGACCTCGGCGATCTCTCCGATGAGCCGCCGGCCTTCCTCGGTGGTCAAATCGCTCCCGGCGAGTTCGTGCGAGACCTCGAGCCGGCGACAGTGCGCACACTCCAGGTTGCACGCCACGGTGGTCTCCCAGAAGACCAGCCGCAGCGCGTGGGTGCCCTGCGCCGAATGCCCCTGTGGCTGCCCATGCATGTCGAGTCTCCGTCGACAGCACGATTATAGCCGCGCGGCCCGGTTTCGGCGTTGTCCGCGGCCACGCGAAAAAGCAAGGGGACGAGCACGCCGGAAAAGGAACAAGAAGATTCGCTCGCGGGCGAGCGTACAAGCGCGTCGCCGATCCATTCGGCGTTGGGCCGTTCAAAGCCGCTTTCTCGCCTCGCGGATTTCCGGCGTTCACGCGATCGGATCGTCGCACCGCGCCGGGAGGGAGCCTACAGCTCGATCTGGGCGCCGATCTCGACGACGCGGCCGGGCGGAATGCCGAAGAAGGCCGTCGCGTTCCGGGCGTTGCGAGACAGATAGGCAAAGAGGGACTTGGCCCAGCGTGACAGGCCGGGCCGCTGGGTCACCAGCAGCGTCTCCCGTCCCAGGTAGAAGCTCGCCTGCTCGGGCACGACCTTCAGCCCCTTGGCCTCGCAGCAGCGCAGCACCTCGGGCACGTTCGGATTCTGCATGAACCCGTAGCGGGCAACAACCTGGTGGAACCCCTGCCCGAGGTCGCGGACCGTGACGCGATCCGCGGCAGGCACCTCCGGGATCTCTTCGGTCAGGATGCACAACAGGACGACCGTCTCGTGAAGGACCTTGTTGTGCTTGACGTGATGGAGCATGACGACCGGCGTGCCGTCAGGGTTGGACGTCATGAAGACGGCCGTGCCCTTCACCCGGACCGGCTGCTCGCGCGCCAGCGATTCGAGGAAGCGCTCGATCGGCAGGCGCGTGCCCAGCAGCGACTTCGCCAGGGCCGCCCGCCCCCGCTTCCACGTGATCATGATCGTGAAGAGAGCGCCGCTGACGACCAGCGGGAACAGCGCACCATGAAATACCTTGGTGACGTTGGAGGTCAGGAACACGAGGTCAACGCAGAGAAACAGACCCATCACCACGGCGGCCTTCCACAGGGGCCAGCCCCACCGTCGATGCGCAACCGCAAACAGGAGCAGCGATGTGATCGTCATGGTTCCCATGACTGCGACGCCGTACGCCGCCGCCAGGTGCGTCGATTCCCGGAAGCCGAAGACCACCGCCACGCAGGCGACCATCAGCCACGTGTTGATCTGCGGAACATAGATCTGCCCGCGGGTCCGGCTCGATGTGTGCGTGATGGTGAGGCGGGGCGAATAGCCGAGCTGCACGGCCTGCTGGGCGAGCGAGTAGGCGCCCGAGATCAGCGCCTGCGACGCGATGACGGTGGCCACCGTCGCGAGGACCACCATCGGATACAGCGCCCAGCCGGTCACGAGACCGAAAAAGGGATTGTGCCGCACGGCCTCGCCCCGAGCCAGCAGCGCGGCCCCCTGGCCGAAGTAGTTGAGCAGCAGTCCGGGGTAAACGACGGCATACCAGGCGATTCGGATCGGCCAGCAGCCGAAGTGCCCCAGGTCGGCATAGAGCGCCTCGGTGCCGGTGATGCACAGCACAATCGCGCCGAGCACGCTGAAGCCCTGCCAGCCGTTGTCGCGAAAGAACCACCAGATGTGCAGCGGGTTGACGGCCGCCAGGATGCGCGGCTCCTCCACGATCCACGGAATCCCCACGAGGCCGATCGTGGCAAACCAGACGAGCATCGCCGGGCCGAACACCGCGCCCACGCCGGCCGTGCCGCGCTTCTGGACAAGGAACAGCGCGACGAGGATCAGCACCGACAGCGGAACGATCAGCGGCCGGAAGGCCGGCGTGGCGACCTGGAGACCCTCGACGGCGCTCAGCACGGAGATCGCCGGGGTGATGATCCCGTCCGCCCCCAGCAGCGCCGCCCCGAAAAGCCCCAGGACGATGAACAGGTTTCGCCGTCGCGACGCCCGGCCGTCCAGCCCCCCCTTCGGCGCCACCAGCGCCAGGAGGGCCAGAATCCCCCCCTCGCCGTGGTTGTCGGCCCGCAGCACGAAGGTGAGGTACTTCACGACGACGACAATCAGCAGCGCCCAGAAGACGAGCGAGAGCACGCCGAGGACGTTGGAGGGGGTAAGCGGGACGCCGAGAACGGCGTGGAAGCATTCGCGGACCGCGTACAGCGGCGACGTGCCGATGTCGCCGTAGACGACGCCGAGGGCGCCCAGGGCCAGGCCCACGAACCCCGCACGGGACGCCGCCGCATGACGTTTCTCGGATTTCGGAGCCGGCGCCGCTTCCGCGGAGCCGGCATCGCCG
>CAZTVU010000370.1:0-2523 GCA_964617025.1 uncultured Planctomycetales bacterium
TCTCCGCCGCCTGGAAGAGGTGCCGGATGTACGCCCGCGAGAACCCGCGGCACGACGTGCAGTCGCAACCATCCTCGACGGGACGCTCGTCGGCCCGGTACTTCTCGTTGCGCAGCCGCAGCGGGCCGGCCGGCGTGAAGGCATAGGCATTCCGCCCGTTCCGCGTCGGCAGGACGCAGTCGAACATGTCGATGCCCGCGCGAACGGCCGCCACGATGTCCGCCGGCATGCCGACGCCCATCAGGTAGCGCGGCCGCTCCCGCGGCAGGTGCGGCTCCAGGACCGTGAGCACCTCGATCATCTGCTCGTGCGATTCACCCACCGACAGCCCCCCCACCGCATAGCCCGGAAAGCCCATCTCCACGAGCCGCTCGGCGCACAGCCGCCGCAGGTCGTGATGCACGCCGCCCTGGACGATGCCGAACAGGGCCTGATCCGCGCGGGCGTGGGCCGCCCGGCACTGACCGGCCCATCGGATGGTCCGCTCGACGGCGGCCGCGACATCCGTGCGATCCGCCGGATACGGCGGGCACTGGTCGAACGCCATGACGATGTCGGCCCCGAGCTGGTTCTGGATCCGCATGGCCGTCGCCGCATCGAGGCGCAGCGGCGAGCCGTCGATGTGCGAGCGGAATGAGACGCCGTCGTCGTCGATTCGGTTCAGCTCGGCCAGCGAGAAGACCTGGTAGCCGCCGCTGTCGGTCAGAATCGGCCCGTCCCAGTTCATGAAGCGGTGCAGCCCGCCGAGCTGCGCCACCAGCTCCGCACCGGGCCGCAGGCTCAGGTGATAGGTGTTCGCCAGCACCATCTGCGCGCCGGTCTCGCGAAGCATCGACGGGAGGAGGCCCTTGACCGAGCCGCGCGTGCCGACCGGCATGAACGCGGGCGTCTCGACGACGCCGTGCGGCAGCGTCAGCCGCCCGCGCCGGGCGGCGCTACCGGGATCCGTTGCGAGCACCTCGAACTCAAACATGCTCTACCATCGCTTTGCCTGTTTGCGCCCGTCGCGGCGATGCGCGGGATCCGCGGCACCCGCAAGCCAGAGCGCCGGGATCGGCAGGGCATGCAGGTTCTCGGCGAATGGGACGGTCTCCGACCCGCCGTAGAGGACGATGCCCCGGTGGAAGCGCCGCCCGACCGCCTCCGCCAGCGTCCGCAGCCCGCGAACGCTGTCGGGGCCGAGCGTCGCGCCGGCCTTGACCTCGATGCCGACCAGGCGCCCCGCGCGGTCCTCAAGCACAATGTCCACCTCGTGGCCGGCCGGCGTGCGGAAGTGGAACATCGCCGGCTGCGCGCGGCTCCAGGAGGCCTGCTTTCGGAGTTCCATCACCACGAAGTTCTCGACGAGCCGCCCGAGTCGGGATGAATCGGTTCGCAGCCGTTCGCGATCCAGCCCGAGCAGGTGCGCGAGCAGACCGGTGTCCGTCAGGTAAAGCTTGGGCGCCTTTACAAGGCGCTTGCCCAGGTCGGCCGACCAGGACGGCAGCACCTGGACGAGAAAGGCCATTTCCAACAGGGCGAAGTACCGCCGCAGCGTGGTCACCGGGGCGCCCAGATCCCGCGCGACGTCCGCATAGTTGAGCAGCGAGCCGGACCGCGTTGCCAGCATCGTCAGGAGTCGCGGGAGCTCGACGAGCCCCTCGATGTTCGCGAGGTCGCGGATATCGCGCTGGAGGATCGTGGCCACATACGAGCCGAACCACGCGGCCCGGCGGTCGCCGCGGCGCGACAGGACGACCTCGGGATAGCCGCCGGCCAGCGCCAGGCCAAGGAGGTCCCGCTCGCCCCCCGGACGGACCGATACCGGCGGCAACCGGTCCCCAAAGACGGCGTCGACAAAGCCCTCGACGACGCCGGCCCGCTCCCCTTGGGAGAACGGCCACAGCGTCAGGACCTCGATTCGCCCCGCCAACGACTCCGACACTCGCGGAACCAGCAGCACGTTGGCAGACCCGGTGAGGATGAAGCGACCCGGACGCCGATCCCGATCCACTGCCCGCTTGATCGCGGGAAAAAGTCCCGGCGCCTTCTGCACCTCGTCGAGAACGACCGGACGGTCGAGCCCCGCGACGAAACCGGCCGGGTCGCCGGCCGCGGCCGCCAGGACGGCCGGATCGTCCAAGGTATAGTAGCCGGCCGCGTGATCGCCCGCGGCGATGGCACGCACCAGCGTGCTCTTGCCCGTCTGCCGCGCCCCCTGGAGGAACACGACGGGGGTGTCCCCCAGCGCGGCCAGCAGGCGCGGCGTGATGTTGCGGCGGATCATCGAAACCAGCCTATCCGGCTGACGGAAGAAAATCAACCAGTCGACGGCCGACTTTCGACCAGTCAATGGTCGATTTGCATCGTTGCGGCCTGCGGCGGACCGCCTGGCGCCGCTGTCTCGGCCGAAAGACGCTACAATCCGGGCCATGTGCCACCCGTCTCCCGTCGCCCGTCCGGCCCGCTTCGTGACTGCGGCCGTGGCATGCATGCTCGCCGGCGGGGCGGCCGGGCGCGCCGCCCCCGGCGCGCCGCACCAGC
>CAZTVU010000371.1:0-2521 GCA_964617025.1 uncultured Planctomycetales bacterium
TCCGAATTCCAACAGATCATCGTCCGTAACATGCGGCCCGATCATCGCCCCGCGCGCCACGGCCCGAGTGCCGCGCCGCCCGCGCCGCAGCGTCGTCCGCGAGGTGCTCGTGCTCAACCTGACGCCGCTGCTCGACGTGGTGTTCAACGTGCTGCTCTTCCTGATCGTGGTGACGCGCTTTTCGACGCCCGAGGGGACGCTGCCCGCCCGGCTGCCCGCGAAGGGCGCATCCGTCGGGGCGTCGGCCTTCGACGTCCCGCGCGAACCGGTGCGGCTGTACCTCTCGGCGGACCCGGCCGACGCCGCGGGCTGCCTCGTGCGGATCGACGACAAGACGGCGGCGCCGGTGCCGAGGGCCGAGCTCATCCGCCGGCTTTCGGGCCTGATGCAGCAGCCGGGCTACGATGCGAAGACGCCGGTGTACCTGCTGACTGACGACGGCGTGGCATGGGACCATGTGGTCAATGCGTACAACGCGGCCCTGTCGGCCTCGTTCCAGCGAATCTTCTTCTCCGGGTCCGAGTGAGGTCCTGCCGTGCAGACGTGGGGACGCGTTTCGCTGGTCGTCGCGCTCGCGGCGGCGGCTTGCGCGGCAGCGCCCGCGTCGGCGCCGGCATCGGCTCCGGGCGACGACCGGCTTGACGAGCAGGCCTTCCGGCGCGGGCTCCTGCAGCGGGGGCTTTACGAGCTGCTCGACGTGTACGACCGTCAGCACCCGCCCAGGGACGAGCTCTCCCGGGCGGTGCGCGTGCGGGAGCGTTTCCTTCGCGATTGCGACGACGCCGCGCGAGGCGCCGAGGCGCGGGCCGAGGCATGTCGGCAGGCCACCGCGATCCTCGAGAGGATCATCGCCGACCACCCGAGCCACCCCGATCGCCTGGCGTGGCGGGTGGAGCTTGGGCGCGACCTCGTGGAGCGACGGTCTGCGCCGGCCCTCGACGCCCTGCTGTTCCGCGTCGCCTCGCGGCGACAGCGCGAGGAGATCGCCGCGACGGCCGAACGGGCGATCCGCACGCTGGAGCCGCTGGCGGACGACATCGCCGCCGAATGGCAGCGGATCGGGACCCTGCCGCCGGAGCAGTTCGAGCGGGTTGCGGACACCGGCCGCCTCAAGGACCTCGAGGCGGGCGAGGCGGCGGGGGCGTACCTGCTCGCCTGGGCTCGCCTCTATGCGGCGATGGTCCTTCCGACCGATGACGCCCGGCGTACGCCGCTTGTCCGCCGGGTGATCGACGAGGTCGTCAACCGCCGCGGCTGGACCACCGAACCCCACGCCCGCACCGGTCTGCAGGTGCAGTCGCTCATCCTGGCGGCGATCGCCCAACGGCTCGCCGGCGAGTTCGATGCGGCCGACGTCGCCACGCAGCAGGCGATCACCATCTACTCGCGCATGGAAGACGCCGGCCGCCGCCGCAAGCTCGACACCTGGGCCCTGCTGGCCGTGCTGGAGCGCATCCGCCTCCTCCGCGACCGCGGCAAACCGGCCGAGGCCGCCGCCGCGATCGGGCGAGCGTATGAGTGGGTGGGCAAGGCGCGGCCGAACGACGCCGGTGCGGTCGTCGCCCTGGCGATCCTGGCCCGGTCCATCCAGGCCCCGACCGGCCACGATCCGCTGCCTGACCTGGCGAAGAACAGGCCGGAGGCGCGGCCGCTGATCTACGAAAGTCTCGGGCGGCTCGTGCAGGAGCGTGGCGGGGAGGCGGCGGGCCCGTGGGAATCGCTCGGGTTCGCGTGGGTCGCCGCGGAGGATGCCGCAGACCTCGATGCGGCCGCCGCCCTCATGCAGTCGCTGACCGATGCGCGGTCGGATGCCTTCATCGCCGCCGAGGCACTGTTCGTGCTCGCCCGCTGCCGAACCGCCGCCGACCGGCCCGCCGATGCGGCCCGGGCACTGATCCGGCTCGCAACCGACTATCCGTCGAGCGATCGCGCCGCATCGGCCGTCGTCGAGGCGCTGCGGCTGGCGATCCGGGCCGCCGCCGCGCCCGAGCCCGTCTCCGCCGAAGCGCGGGAAACGCTCGTGGCCGCCGTTCGGCTCCTGCGAGACCGCGCGCCGCAGCACCCGCGGTTGACGGAGGCCACGTTTGCCGCGGCCTCCGCGCTGGAGCAGCTCGGTCGCCGTCGCGACGCGGCCGCCGAGTTTGCACGCATCCCGCCGACGCACGAATTGGCGGCGGAGGCGGCCGTTCGCCGGGCACGCTGCCTCTCACGAGAGTTCGAGGCCCATCCGAACGAAGAGACGGCCGTCGCGGCTGTCCAGGCGAGCCGGGACGCGCAGAAGCAGATCGAGGCGGCCCGGCCGGCCCCGCGCAATCCGTGCTGGGCCGCGGAGGTCGTGCTGCTGCGAGCCGGGATTCAGGCCGATCCTGCCGTAAGACAGCACGAGGCCGCCCTCGCCACCCTTGCCGACTACGAGACGCGGTACGCCGCCTGCCCCGACCTGGTGCGGCCGATCTGGCGTATCCGCCTGGCGGCGCTTGAGGCGCTGGGCCGGCTCAAGGAGGCCAACGCCCTCGTCGAG
>CAZTVU010000372.1:0-543 GCA_964617025.1 uncultured Planctomycetales bacterium
GATCCGTTCCGCGTGCGCTATTGGGGCGTCGGCAACGAGAGCTGGGGCTGCGGCGGGACGTTCACGCCGGAGGACTACTGCGCGGAATACCGCAAGTTCACCACGTGGGTGCCCGGCTACGGCGTGCCTCTGTTTCTCATCGCCAGCGGACCGTCGAGCAACGATACGGCGTGGACGGCGCGCTTCTTCCAGAAATGGGCGGATTCCGGCCGGGCCCCGTTGCACGGCTGGTCGCCCCACTATTACTGCGGCACGGCGGGAGAGGCCTTGAAGTTCACGCCGGACCAGTGGTATGAGCTGCTGGCGCGTGCGAGCGAGATCGACAGGCTCATCACCGACCAGTGGGCCGTGATGGGCAAGGTCGACACGAAGCACGAGGTGAAGTTCGTGATCGACGAATGGGGCGCATGGCACCACCCCGGCACCGAGGTGAACAAGGCCCATCTGTTCGGCCAGCAAAGCGGCATGCGCGACGCGATCATCGCCGCCCTGACGCTCGATGTGTTCAATCGGCACGCCGACAAGATCGCCATGGGCAACATC
>CAZTVU010000372.1:560-2514 GCA_964617025.1 uncultured Planctomycetales bacterium
AGTCCCTGTTCCTCGCCGACGGCGACCGCTTCGTGGCCACGCCGAACTTCCACGTCTTCGAAATGTACAAGCCGCACCAGGGCGCCACCGGCGTTCGCGTCGTCACGCAGTCGCCGACCGTCGCCTACCAGGCCGGAAACGAGAGGCGCGAGGTCTTCGGCGTCGCCGGCTCGGCCAGCGTCCGCGACAGGAACCTCACGCTGACCCTGGTCAACACGCACCTGAACAACGCCGTCGCCGCCCGCGTACAAGTGCGGGGCGGGAGCGTGAAGTCGGCGAGAAGGACCGTGCTGACGCACACGGACCCGGCGGCGCATAATACGTTCGATAACCCGGGAGAGGTCTCGCCGAGATCGGACGAGGCGGACCTCGCCGGCCACGGCTTCACCATCGAGCTGCCGCCGAAATCAGTAACCCGCTGGGACCTGATGCTTGGCTGAAAACAATCGGTAACCATTTATCGGAACGAGATTTATAGAACAGGCCACAACGGCCGATACGCCTTGGGGACCGCGACGGGCCCTTCGCGGGCGCCCACGGGAACGGTGGGCCTCAAGACGACGAGGAGGTGGGCTGGCGGTGATATCCGAACTTTATGCTATAGTATGAGGTCTTGGCGCCAGTCGGAGCCGACCCGGGGCTGCGCGAGACTCGGGTACCGAAGCCGTGACGGTTGCCGTTGAGAGTTGGTTCGTATGAGGTGGCTCATGAAGTCGGGTGGTCGTGTTCCAAATGGAACGGTTCGTCGAAATGTGGTTGTCTTGTGCGCATTGATCTTTGCCGGCGTCGCCAACGTGCTCACCGCCCAGCCCGCCGACGAGACGGGCGGGCTCGTCGATCCCAATACCGTTCCTCTCGGAAGCGGCGTGACGCCGATGCAGAGACCCGTGCGGCCCATGCCGGCGAATCGCATCACGCCGCCGAGCCCGCCGCCGGGGATGGCCGTCACCCGGCCGGCTGCCACCCAGCCGGTCTTCACCGGCCCGCCGCCGTCGGTCAAGGTCGACGAACCGGTCTACGACTTCAAGACGCTGATGGGCGTCGATTCGATCTCGCACACGTTCAAGCTCAAGAACGTGGGCGAGGGACCGCTGACCATCGAGGCCGTGCAGCCGACCTGCGGCTGCACGACGGCCAGCAACTGGGAGAAGACGGTGCCGCCCGGAGCGGTCTGGGAGCTGCCGATCACGGTGCGTCTGGCGGGCTTCGACGGGCGCGTCACCAAGTACATCAACGTCCGCACGAACGATCCGAAAAACCGCGACGTCCGCTTTACGGTGACCGGCGAGGTGCGTGCGCGGTTCAAGTACCAGCCGGCGAAGCAGTTTCAGCTCGGCCGCTGCACGCGGGACGCCGTGGTCAAGAACAAGATTACCGTCACCAATCAGCTCGACAAGCCCGTGAAGTTCAAGAGCGCGACGACGGACTCGAAGTTCTTCAAGGCCGAAATCAAGGAGATCAAGGAGGGCAAGGAATACGAGATCGAGCTCTCGACCGTGCCGCCGCTCAACGAGGGCTTCACACAGGCCAAGGTGACCATCGAGACGGACTGCAAGGAGGAGCCGAAGATCGAGCTCTTTGGTTACGCGCAGGTACCCCAGCGGCTCACGCTGGCGCCGACGGTCGTGGCCGTGCCGACGCCGGTGCAGGACGATGCGCGGCGTTCCCTGACCTTCCGTAATGAGGGAACGACGCCGGTGCATGTGAAGGAGGTCGCCACGCCCGAACCGACGATCAAGGCCGAGATCAACGCCACGGAGGAAGGCAAGCTGTACCAGATCTGGCTGACGATTCCCAAGGGGCTGAACATCCCGCCGACCGGCCTGCCGGTCACGGTCGTGACGGACGATGCCCAGACGCCGAAGTTCAACGCCCAGATCCGGGGCTACTCGGCGCGGCCGACCACAATGCCGAGGCCGTTCGGCCGGCCGCCCGGGCCGGGGCTGCCGCAGCG